>JAOAUO010000083.1:4632-11949 GCA_030157565.1 Legionellaceae bacterium | reverse complement strand
GTTTCTTTAGATAATTTTCAGATGTCTTTTTTTAAGCACACGTGCGGTAGCCCTGGGTAATCGGCCAAGTCGAGTTAACTCACGAAGAAAATCGGTGATGACACTAAAAGAAATGCCAACGGCTGCATCTGCGGTACCTAAATCAATATTCATCGTATATCTCCTTAATTGAATAGTACTATATTGATGCAACAGACACAGAAATTCCATATGGGTTTACCTTAGATAAGCGCCAACATCAGATCCCTTGCGTGTTTTATAAAATGACATCAGTCGCTCACATTACACTGGAGCCGCCGAAGATTTAATGATGTCAAATGAAACGGATGGTTAAGCAAAAAAGCTTTTTGCATGATATAATACGGTCTTTATGACGAACATAGAGCGCAATCAATATGATGCAACAGACTAGAATATTGAACGATCCTGTCGATATGGCCGACGCACCGGAACACGTAGCGAGTTAACAACAAAATAATCTCGAATCAGCCCCACGCTGGATTGACTACTCAGCAGAACGCTTTCAATCATTAATACATACAATGGCTGAGTATACGGCGGAGCGCAATAATAGGAGGTTAGCCGACGAAAAAATAAACCGAGATTTGTATAATAATGTGATAACTGAACTAAACGATTTGATAACTGAACGTGATAGTCATATGAAATATGAGCGCCTGGTGAACGAAATCAAGGATTTTGCATGCAAATCAATTGAGCAGTCTACGCATGAGTCAAGCCAATCTTTTGTATTACAAAACTGCCATTGGTCTATTCAAAAAAGATCATTGGCACGATCAATATATGGCTTTTTAACCCCCATCCATAAGCCTCAGAGTGAGCGCACATCACGTCCGTCACCTCAGTCCGTCGCGAGAGCCTATGATAGTGATTTGGATGAGCGTGATGTTGATGAGCGTGATTTCGACTGTGATGAAATGATCTTCGGATCGCTGACGTAACACACACGCCTATCTTAACGAGCGCCATCATTGTTCATCAAAAACAGGATGCATTGGAAAGCAATGTATCCGTTTTTTTCATCCCTTCGGCGAAACCTCGGGCCGCATGTCAGCCGTAAAAAAAAATCTATCTTCTTAAAACTTGCGTTATAGTTATGGAAAGGAAAGAGATTTGTAATGCCGGTCCAATACCAATAATCAAGGAGATACTTGAATGTCATCGATGACCCAACGGCCGCACACAGCGCGCGTGCTTCAAAAATGCGCTACTGGGATAAAGGGATTGGACGAAATTACCTTAGGCGGTCTTCCAAAAAACCGGTCTACGCTTGTATGTGGAGGTCCAGGTAGTGGCAAGAGCGTGTTTGGCATGGCGTTTTTGGCGCGCGGAGCACAACTGGATAAAGAACCGGGTTTACTGGTGGCTTTCGAGGAAACGGTCATTGAGTTGGCTCAGAATATGGCTGCACTGGGATTTGATACCCAAAAATTAATAGCCAGTCATCTGATTGTATTAGAGCATGTCAGTATCGATGCAACGGCGTTTGAAGAAACCGGCGCTTATAATTTAGACGGGTTATTTATTCGACTGGGCCTGCTGATTGATCGGTTTAAAATAAAACGGGTTGTATTGGATACCATTGATATTCTATTCGGTCGATTTAAAAATGAATTGATTTTGCGAGTTGAGCTGCAAAGATTATTCCGTTGGTTTAAAGAAAAACAGGTGACGGTTATTGTGACGTCAGAAAAAGGAGTCAATCGCTTTAGCCGTTATGGTTTGGAAGAGTATGTAGCGGATTGTGTTATTGTGTTAGACAATCGTGTCACGGAAGAGATCTCGACTAGACGCCTTAGAATTGCTAAATATCGCGGCTCTATGCATGGAAATAATGAATACCCGTTTACTATCAATGCGAGTGGGATTTCTATTCTAGCGATTACATCGATTAAATTAGATTATGCGGTGTCTAATCAGCGCATTTCTTCAGGCATCCATGGAATATATTCGAGACGACGCAGGCATTTCATCGTTAATGGATACGTGGACTTTCCTACAATACATCTATGGTGAAGGGGAACGCAATCGCATCATTAGTGTGTTGAAATCGCGCGGAATGTTGCATTCTAACCAGCTACGTGAAGTTATTTTATCGGAAAAAGGCATACATCTTCAGGATGTGTACGTAGGACAAGGCCGTGTGTTGGCGGGTTCTGCACGCTTAATACAAGCGAATAAATTAGAAATATCAAATTTAAGTAGAGAATTAAAAATGAAACGCAAAGAGCGTGAATTAAAGGTTTCATGCGAACTGTTAGAAAAAGAAATCAGTGCCCTCAAGCTCCGTATAGCTTGTATTCAAGAAGAATCCGAATCCTTTGTTCGCCAAAAAGAAGTGATTTTCAAGCTGATTTCAGAGTCAACGACAGCCATTTCAAACATGCGAATGGCCGATGCGATTCCCTCTAAAAAGGGTGATAAATATGAGTGAGTTAAGGAATGCCGTTAAAAAAAACGGCATGATAAAAAAAGATGTGGCCCAACCCTACATCTTGCGATTATATGTGATTGGAGAAACGCCCAATTGTGTTGCGGCATTTAACAATCTGAAAAAAATATGCGATGAATATTTGCATGAAAAATATAAAATTGAACTCATTGATTTATTGAAATGTCCACAGTTAGCTGAAGATGATCAGATTTTGGCTATACCAACGGTCATTAAAATGCTTCCGAAACCCATTCGTAAAATAATCGGTGATTTATCGGATAAGGAAGCCGTTTTGATTGGATTGGATATACGCAGCCCTGTATCCACGACGTATTAAACGTATGAGGGAACGACATGAAAGAGACCTCAAAAAGAACGGATTTAGATGCAAAACAATTACCGATCAAGGAACTGAAGATTGACAAATCATTTATTCATGATATTGAACGAAATGTAAATAACGAAGCCATTATAAAAGCCATTATTAATTTAGCAAAAACACTGCATTTAAAAATCGTCGCTGAGGGCGTTGAAACAAAAAAACAATTGGATTTTTTGACTAGAAATGACTGCAATATTATTCAAGGCTTTTATTTTAGTAAACCATTGCGTGCTTCTGAGCTGATGACTTATATCTCCGATCGGGGTCTGTCTGAGTAGATGATTGATACGCTCAACCCCTCGATTAAATACACCGTGCTCTCTAAAAATGGATGAGCTGATTATATTTGGACGGAACAACATGCATGTTTTTGCATGTTGTTTTGTCCAAACTCTCATTATTCAGGTATGCTGTCATTTGGAGTTTGGACGAAATAGCAGGCGTTTTTTGCATGTCGTGTTGTCCAAACGCCCAAATGGTTTCTAACAGGAGGTTCTAACCATGAAGTGGATCCAGGCTAAATTTTTTGGCGTAACGTTGTTGTGTTTATCAGGCATTGTTCATGCCGCAGAAGAACAGGGGCTGCGGGGTTCAAGGTATTGCGAAATTATTTTATCCAAGACAAAACTGGATTTATCCATTTACAGCACGATAGGTCTCAATGATTGCCCTGAAAACACATGGAAAAACATAGCCACAGCCGCTGTTAGGCGTGAAACGGGCGCCTTTTTTGCTTATCTGAACGGTCCACGTTATTGGGTCATTGATGGGTTTGAAAAATCCAAATCGATTAGCCCTGAGCCTAGGCTATTCGGTGACATCACCATGCGCGAAGCCGGCGTTTTGCATCTCACGTTAATGGATATTATCAAAGGTGCGGCCGCTTACCGTGAGCATTCTGTTGAGCGGACAACAACCTGGGTCTATAAAGCCGGCCGTCGTGTTTACGAGCTGATTAACCCTCAGGGTGACGTGTATGTGATGCAATCTTACAGCACCCAAAAAAGTCCTTTATCTGAGGCGAGTTTGGCCGCATTGGGTGAGCAATTAAAACTATTGGACGGTTGGCATTTCCGCACGCGGGTCTTGGCAAAAGATGCCCATTTAACGGCCATCAATAACCGCGCCTTGGTTATCCGCGACAATCTCTTAAACTTATACCAGCGAGCAGAGAGTGATTTTATTTAATCATTCACCCGATTCGCCCCGTGGGCAAATCGGGTGATAAAACGGGTTAATTGAAAGCATATTGGGTTGTTTTCCGCAACGCGGATCGTCGTATTTTCCTGCAGGATGAATGCTTTCGCATGGCTACGTGACTTGAAAGACTGTTTCATGGGATGGGGCTAGAATGGCGTTTTTTAGCGCGTAAAGCGTCTCGGCTTTTTCTTGTTGCGCCATGCATGCTGGGAAAAATCGATTTCTTGCCGGCTGCGGTAAATCGGCTTTCAGCCTGTTGTCACGCGTGTGATGAAGTGTGGATTTTATGTCGGTGACGACCGCCTCAGCCCAGGCTTGAATGCCTGGGGCATCTTTAATCGAGCTCTGCGCGCAAGCGGCTAGGCCATCTGTTTGGATGCGTTTTAGAGCGATCTCTTTTATCCGGTTACTGCCTACGCGGAGGTTAGTGTGAATATCATACCATTCTAGGTGTAGCGAGTCTTTTCGTTCGGCATTCTTTTTTCGAATCACCATATCCGTGTCGGACAACGTTCCTGGGTCCTTTGTTTGGTATTGGGTCTCTATTTTATAACATGTATCGAGTTCCGAAATGTAAAAATCACGGACCTGACTTGCTTGTTCTGGGCTAGTAAAACCCATTTTCATTCGAGCGTTTACTTGATATTCAGGAATGGCATATTCACCACCGTAGTACCATTGTCTAAAGCGTTTGTGCAGGTTGTCTTTGGTTAAAACATAGCCGGTTGCGATGAGTGCGCCTACGTAGAGAGTTGGAATTAAAATCAAAATGGAGGCCGCTTCTGGAATGGCAATGGGTGATAAAAGGGTGGCGACCAGAATGATCACGGCTGCCATAATGAGAATGGGTATCAACGTTCGGACGATTTGTAGAACCACATTTTTTTCATATTTGTTGATGTTTCTCCATTCGGCAAACAACGGCATAAACGGGTTGAAAAATCGATATAGATCATTCTTTGCATCCGCAATGTATTGTCTTGAGCGGGTGTAGTTATACATGTCTATCCAAGATAGGTGAGATGTTTCATTCTGGGTTGCAAATCCTGAGGCTTGAATAAAGGCATGGGCATCAGCCAACTGGTCTATTGTTGAGAAAAAGGCCTCTTGGGTTTCAGTGGATACGCTATGGGTATAAATGAACGACAATAAACCCTCCACGTTTTGTTGTGTTGAGTGCTCCGCTTGGAATGGAGTGATTTCCCCCGGGATGGCGCCTAGGTTTTTCGTAACATATCTTTGCAGTGATTGTGCGTATTCTCGCAGCAAATCGTTTATATCAAAAGCGAATTCATTTTCAAACGACGTTAAGATGTGATCTGCAATGCCTTGAGCTTGTTCTTGATTAAATGCGTGTAAGGCCATTTCACTCGGGGTGTTTGCCTGTAAAATGGTGGCAATCAATAGCGTCAATTGTTCATACTCTTCGGCAACAAAGGCCTCCGTTTCAGGTGCCGTATCCGGATTATACGGATGAAATAGCTTATTGACGGCATTGTGTTTGGCTTTCTCTTGAATCAGGTTTTTTTCACGGGTAATCTGGTTTCGTATCTCCGCCATCTCCGGATCGGTTGCCAATTGACGCTCAAACGCACTGAATATCTCATCCAGTTGATGGGTTATGCAGGCATTCTCGTTCCAATCGTATAATGCGGCCATCAAACGAGGCACGTCAGGAAAAAGCACACGAGAACAATTTGCGCTCGCTAGTTGTTTTTTTTGTTCATCGTTTAACAAGTGAAAATCAGAAAAAACATCCGCTAGAACAGCGTGTTTTATATCGATGAGAAGTTGTTTATATTCCGGCATCAGAATCAACGATCGGCGGATGTTATATATTTTTTCTTGGTATAACGCATCGGACTGTAGAGCTGCGAAGCGCAGCCATTGAAAGAATGATTGGTTTTCATGTTCATGGATCTGTTCTGCAAATACGCGTCCTGGTTCTGTCGATTCAAACGCTTGGCGTTGTTCATCCGTCAATAGTGCGTAGCCTGGTATAATTTGATTGGCTCGTGTTAAAAACGACATGAGGACACCTATTTCTATCTTATAATGCCAAATATTGTACTGGATGGATATTAAGGGCGTATTAAATGATGAGGCTATCTGAATGCAATGCTGGTTTGATGTTGGTGTGAGTTGATTTATAATCTAGAATCTGGTATCGTCGCACGTCATTTTGAGAGTATGGTGCCAGGCGTTGATCCGGTGGCGATATTCGTTATGCAATCAATATAGAGAGTGGTAATATGAAAGAATCTATACACCCAGCTTACAAAGCAATCAATGTGACCTGTAGTTGCGGTCATGTGTTTGAAACCCAATCTACCTTATGCAAAGACTTGAGCATTGAAGTGTGTGCCAATTGCCATCCCTTTTATACAGGGAAACAAAAATTAGTTGATACGGGCGGTCGGGTTCAAAAATTCCGTGATCGTTATAAATCTCGTATCAGCACACAGCCTGATGCCTGATTGGCTTTTTGAAGTAAAAAATGCGCAAATTCATTGCGCATTTTTTTTTTAACGATTAGAACGATTAGATAGGGAGTCACTGATTTGGCTGAGAATGATTTGCAACAAAGGGCGCTGGATTATCACGAATTCCCAAGCCCGGGCAAGCTGGCCGTCCACGCGACCAAACCCATGCTGTCTCAAGATGATTTATCGCTCGCATATACGCCTGGCGTGGGCGCGCCTGTATTGGCGATTGCAGAGCATGCAGACGATGTTTACCGATATACGGCAAAGGGCAACTTGATTGCCGTCATGACCAATGGGACTGCGGTCTTAGGTCTAGGCAATGTGGGTCCGTTGGCCAGCAAGCCCGTGATGGAAGGGAAAGCCGTTTTGTTTAAGCAATTTGCAGATATCGATGTCTTTGACATTGAAATAGATGCGGATGACCCCCAAGATTTTATTGCAACAGCCAAACGCATTGCTCCAACATTTGGTGGCATCAATTTAGAAGACATCAAGGCGCCTGAGTGCTTTGAAGTGGAATTGGCCTTGATTGAGCAGTTGAATATTCCTGTGTTTCATGATGACCAACATGGAACGGCCATTGTGGTTGCAGCCGGCTTATTGAATGCGCTGGAATTGCAAGGCAAGGCTTTAAAAGACGCACGGATTGTATGCATTGGCGCAGGAGCTGCAGGCATTGCGTCTATGCGTTTGTTAGTCGCACTGGGTGCTAAGAAAGAAAACATGTTGCTGCTGGATAGCAACGGAGTCATCCACTGTGGGCGCGAAGATTTAAATGCGTATAAATTCGCATT
>JAOAUO010000083.1:0-4622 GCA_030157565.1 Legionellaceae bacterium | reverse complement strand
ATTTATTGGTGTGGCCAAAGCGAATCTCTTAAACGCTGAATTATTGCATTTGATGGCGCCTAATCCTGTGATTTTTGCGTTGTCAAATCCTGATCCGGAAATCAAGCCCGATTTAGCGCTTCAAATTCGTGATGACTTGATCATTGCTACAGGACGTAGTGATTATCCGAATCAGGTGAATAACGTATTGTGCTTTCCTTATATTTTTAGAGGTGCATTGGATGTGCGCGCAACCTGTATCAATCAGGCCATGCAAATCGCCGCGGTTGAAGCCATTCGTCAATTGGTTCATGAGCCGGTCCCTCAATCCGTGAAAGATAATTACCCTGGTGTACTTCATTGGGAATTTGGTGCAAACTATATTCTTCCAAAGCCGCTTGATTCAAGACTGCGCGAACGGGTTCCTGCAGCCGTGTCGTTGGCGGCTATTGCGAGTGGAGTTAATCAACTACCGAAAGATTAAAGTATTCATGAGGGCGGCATTCGCATTTTATTCGGATGCGCCTGGGATTAACCTATTCATTAAGGAGTTTGTTTTGCCCATTAAAAACAATAATAAATATGCGCTGACCGCATGGCTTATTTGCGGTCTGGGCGCCTTGTTTTATGCCTATGAATATCTATTGCGGATATCACCTAGCGTGATGGAACCGTCATTACGTACCCATTTTAATTTGTCAGCCACAGGCTTTGGGCTATTGTCTGCCGTGTATTATTACGCCTATGTTCCCATGCAATTGCCGGTTGGCGTGCTCATGGATCGGTTTGGTCCTAGGCGTTTATTGACCGTGGCTTGCTTGATTTGTGTCATCGGCGCATTCATGTTTGCGGGAACTGATGTGTTTGCCGTAGCGGGTGCGGGCCGATTTTTGGTGGGTATCGGTTCCGCTTTTGCCTTTGTGGGCGTATTGAAGCTAGCAACCATATGGCTGCCTGAGGATAAATTGGCCATGGTGGCAGGATTGACGGCAGCACTAGGTACCGTCGGCGCTATGTTTGGTGACAATGTGTTAGGCGGCTTGGTGGTTCGATCGGGCTGGCAGCAAACCATCAATTACACGGCCTTTTTTGGGATTGGATTGATGTTTGTGTTGTGGTTTTGCATTCATGACCATAAACGAGATTTAGAAAGTGGTGGCACGATCAGCAGTTTTAAAAAGAATATGATTGATTTAGGCATCATTTTGCGTGAGAAACAAATATGGATCAACGGCATGTATGGTTGCCTCGTGTATTTGCCAACAACGGTGTTTGCTGAATTATGGGGCATTCCTTACCTGCGTCATGGACACGGTTTGACACAATCTGATGCGGGCTTTGCAAACTCCCTATTATTCTTTGGTTTTATGATAGGCGCTCCATTGATGGGCTATATTTCTGATAAAATCAAACGTCGCAAGCTTCCCATGCTCGTCGGTGCGGTTGGAGCGGCCATTGTTATGTCGGTTATTTTATACTTCCCTGGGTTAGACAAGCCGGCGTTGTATCCGCTGATTTTTTTATTGGGCCTATTGTACAGTGCACAAGCCATTGTGTTTGCCGTGGGTCGTGAATTAAGCCCGAATGAGGCCGCAGGCACCGCGATTGCCATTACCAATATGATAGTGATGATTGGGGCTATGTTTTTGCAACCACTGGTCGGTCGTTTGCTGGATTGGAGTTTATTCATGCACCATGCCTCAGCCGGCGTTCAAGCACTCCCAGTGGGGCATGTGGAGCAACTCTATACCGCGGCGGATTATCAATGTGCCTTGTCGATTATCCCCATAGGCATTGCTATTGCCGCCATTTTGATCTGTTTTATAAAGGAAACACATGCGCATGCGCGACGTTAATTTATTTACTAAAAAACAATTGGTGCTAGGCAGTCTGATTTGCATGATTGCCGCATTCTTCTATTGTTATGAGTTTGTTTTGCGAATTATTCCAGGTGTATTGCAAAGTGAACTGAGTGAAGCGTTTGGACATATCTCGGCATCTACCTTTGGCCAATTGTCCGCATTGTATTATTTTGCCTACTCGCCTATGCAATTGCCGGTGGGCATCCTGATGGACCGGTTTGGTCCGCGTCGATTGTTGTCGTTGGCTTGTTTTTGTTGTGCCATCGGATCCTTCATGTTTAGTTACTCTTCATCCATGCTGATTGCTGGTAGCGGTCGGTTTTTGGTGGGGTTTGGCTCGTCGTTTGCTTTTGTGGGCGTTTTATCATTGGCGGTGCATTGGTTGCCTCGGCGGTATTTTTCTCTGGTCGCAGGACTCATGACCACCTTAGGCATGTTGGGGCTGGTTTATGGCGAAATGAAAATCACTGAAATGGCCGGATCGCTAGGATTGCACCCCGTGTTGCTGATGATGGTGGTCATTGGATTGGTGTTAACCGCCCTTATCGCGTTGGTTGTGCGTGATGGACCGGGTGGCCACTTTGTTAAGGCGCTGTCTTTGGCTGATTTTTATCGCAACATTGTGTGTGTGTTGGTTTCTCCTCAAGTGTGGTTAATCGCATTTGTTGGGGCCTGTTTGTATACTTCTCTATCCGTATTTGGTGAGTTGTGGGGGAAATCTTACCTTGAATTAGCCCACCATTTAACGAAAATTGAAGCGGCTAAAACGATCTCGGCCATGTTTTTAGGGTGGGCTGTTGGTGCGCCTATTTCTGGTTATTTTTCAGACAGAACCGGTCGTCGTGTTCTTCCCTTGGTGGTGGGCGCATTCGGTGCGTTGGTCTGTATTGGTATTATTTTGTACTGCCCTGGCTTATCTTATAGCGCGTTGAATGTGTTGATGTTCTTGTATGGTTTGTTTAGCGCGACTGAAATCATTGTGTTCGTGATGGCAAAAGAAAACAGTGGTGTTGAATTATCGGGCACGGTTTTTGCCGCAGCAAACATGATAGTGACCTTAGGTGGGGTTATCTTTCAACCGTTGGTTGGCTCATTGTTGGATAAATTTAGCCGTGGTCAAGTGGTGGCGGGCGTGCACGTTTATTCAGTGCTCGATTATCAACTGGCGCTCTCTGTTCTTCCTGCAAGCCTTCTGCTGGTTATGTTGGCCTCTTTCTTTCTTAAAGAACGGTAACCGAACTGACCCCTTAACGAAAAATAGCCAATAGCTCGGTGACGGGCAATCGGTTTTGAGATTGACAACTGATCCAGCGCTTGACTTCAAATGAGCGAATGTCAGCCCCCTGGTATTGTTCCCGCGTAAAAGGGGTGTCGTGATTTGAAATGATCACGGTGATGCCTCGGGAGGCTGCTTTTTTGGCTAAATCAGCGAGTATTTTATGTTCTGACTCACCAAATTTTTTATGGGTGTAGGTTGAGAAATTGGATGCTTGTGTTAGCGGCGAATAGGGCGGATCACAGTAAAGCAGATCACCCGGTTCAGCGTTTAACATTGTTTTTTTGAAATCGCTTTGAATAAACGTGGCAGAAGCACTTTTGTTATAAAAAAACCGCATTTCTTTTTCAGGAAAATAAGGTTTGATGTATCGTCCAAAAGGCACGTTGTAGCGTCCTTGTTGGTTATAACGGCACAAACCGTTATAACCATGCCGGTTTAAATACAAAAATAAGGCCGAACGCGTGCGAGGATCGGTGCACTGGTTGAATTGCTCGCGCAGCGCATAATAACGATCGGATTCATTATTTAAAAACGTAAAAAACGATTTGCAATACGAAATAAATGATTCCTGTTCCGCTTGCAAATATTGGAACAACCAGACCAAATCGTTGTTTTCTTCCCCTAATAAATAAGCCGGATAGTCCGTATTTTGAAATACAGCACCAGACCCCGTAAAGGGCTCAATCAGGCGATTTGCTGAAGGAAATGCATTCAATAAATGCGGAAGACATCGGTACTTGCTTCCAGCCCACTTTAGAATCGGTTTGATGTTGAAATTCCATCTGTTTTTTATAGGCCGAAGTATCGCTGAATTGATTCAAAAAAACCAGTGTCATTTTCTGTGTGGTTTTGCTGTTTGACATGGATTTGTATCCAGAATTAGCATGGGCCTACTATTGATGTACAGGCTGTCTGCAACGGCTTGTACATCAGATATTGATCGTGCGTCTGGTCAATCAACGCATAGCGCATCAGCGGGGCTATTTAGGAGCGTTTCAATCCGAATAAAGTCTGGCCACATCGTGTGGAGTGTCGTTAATGTTAGGTAACCCAGATCTAAATTTGTATCCAGTAATCGGTCAACCAATTTGAGCAGACCTGCCTTGCCCAGCGCTTCTTTTACAGGCGTTTTAGTTGATTTTTCTGTGCGGGACTCCATCCGTTGAAATGCCTCTTGAAACAAGCGGTTCATGATTTTCGGCAGCGGTAAATTCCCGTCAAAAACGCGATGGTCTACACTCACTGACACAGGCAGCAAATCGCGAGGTTCAAAGGCGTTATTTATCTGACTCCACACCGGCCGCCGCTCAACCTCAAGCATGGTTACTTTTGCCGCCTCTTTGGGCAATAATGGTGATTTGGCTTGGGTGTAACCACTTCTACCTATATTACTCAAGGAAATACCCATGGCTGGCGGGAACATAGGTGGATAAAACGGATCGCTCATTTCATTTAACAAGCTATTTTGTATCAACGCTAAATGGGGATGAGCCTTCTCCAAT
>JAOAUO010000082.1 GCA_030157565.1 Legionellaceae bacterium | reverse complement strand
AGATAACACCGGGTGCACACGAAACCTCTAGTTTTAACGCGGGATGTTGACGGGCTTCATGCAGCACCATCGCCCATTCGTCCACACTTAACGAACGGGTAACAAACAGTTGCAGCGCCTTGCCTGGATGCTTGTTTACATGTTCGGCAAAAAGCCCCGGGTATTGGGTTAAGCATCCATCTTGATCCAGTTTGTATTGATTGATAAATTGACCGGTATTGGATGGATTGAATACTTGAGCATCCATGGCGGTATGTTCAGACCAAGTCACCGGCGTCAGCAGGTCCTTCCAGTCATAGCCCTCTTGACGATACAATGTCAGATTTTCAGGAAACGGGTAGGACGTTCCGGCATAATCAATGGATTTGCGTAATCGCGCTTGCTGCCAGAATAATTCAAATTCGTCTCCTGAAGGCGGATTTTGAATGACAATCGGATGTCCGGATGCCAATGCGGGGATGAATGGACCGGGTTTAAACAGAAGCTGTCCATGTTCCAGCGTCCACCCACCCATTAATTGCGTCAACCAGTTGGAGCCGTGGCAGAGATTGATCGTTTCGACCGGGTCGGCTCCCGCGGATAGGTCACCGGACGTAGGAGGGCGTGTTTCAAGCACGGGCTTTAAAGCCGGAATGGTCGTCAGCGGACATTGTTCAACACGATCAAAACGTGAATAAAAATCGGCTCCATTGTATGCGCCCGGTTTATCTGGATCCATGAGTCCGATGACAATGGCATCATTGGGTAAAGGCGTTCCATCTGCAAGACGCACGTCATCCAGTAAACCATTCAAGCGTACAATGTCATCGGCTGAAAAACGTGCATAATTGATGATTAAGATCGGTGCGCCTTCGGTGTTATCACGGGTTGCAGTTAAAAAGTCATGCAACGGTCCACCCCCCTCTGCATTGGAACATAATATACCGCGATCACCCTCACGCCTCACAAACGGTGCTGAGCAAACCAAATCTTCAGGCGAGTGAATATAAAAAACCGGGTGGTGGGTATCCATGGATTGTCTCTGGATCGCGATATTCAATGCAGCCAGATCATCCTCGGGCACATGGATTAATTGTTTCTTGTTGTCGCCATTGAACAAGCCTTGAATATAGCTCAATGGATGATCAGCGCGTGGATCACAGGCAATGGACCATGTTTCGAAATATCGCTCAAAGTCACGTTGTTGTTCAGATATATAGCGAATGTCGCTTCGTGTGGTTTGGGGCCGAACTTTTGCACGGTCAAGGCCGTCAAGACTTGGAGTAAATTCCGTGATATTCATTTTGGCGTCATAACCACCCAGATCGCAGCGTATCCAGTCGCTGTCCTGTAGAATTTCGATAAACATATGGCAATCATTCGCTACTATTCTAACTTGAATTTCAGGATGGTTTGCTTCCATTATCGCTTTAAAAGCCATCGAACGATGCCGGCAAGCGCCGACTTTTTGAACAACGATGGCCTCGAGGTACTCTTGAGGGCTGGGCTGTTCGCTTGTTAATTTTAATTGGCCCTCGCCAAACGTATTAAATATCCGAATCCATTTTTGAACATCAGTATGCTTGATCTTCGGGGGTGGTTTTTTGACGGGTTGAACCAGAAAATCCAGAGTAACGGTTTGCTTGGCGCCTGTACTTCGAATGTAGTACAGATTATCTCGCTTGGAATACTTGATTTCATGACCTGGATCGCCCGATAGATGATAATGGGAGATATGATCAGTCGTTGATAGCGATGCAACAGGTTGCCACGATGTATCTAGTTCAAATATTTGCCTCCCGAAGTGCCCGTCATTGGTCAAATGGATTCCCAGTTTATATACATCATCAACCTGATTAACAGAGCACAGGTCGTTAGGAGGGATCAAGTTAATATCACCTTTGTTTTCTATAATAAATGGGGGGGCATTGGTTTTGTCTGACAAGCTGATATGATCATAAGTCATGAGTCTGTAAGTCTTCGGTGATGGGTGTTCTTTTTCTTCGCTGGTTGAGCGGAAAGTTTGAGTTAAATTAAACTCCTTGTTTGGTTCTGGCGCTGTATTCGCATCCATCCCAGCTGGCTTGGATGGATCTCGTGTAATGACAACGTCTTGCGGTTTGTCTCGAAACGTCGGGTTCAAACCCAATGGAGACGTTGATGAAACTTCGGACGCCTCTAAGGAAGCATCCCAAAACGACGGGAGGGTAACGCGTTCTATACGGCTGAATAAACGTTTCAATTCTTTATCGGATTGCCACTGAGCTCTGCGTGCCTGATCGCTTAGTGTTGTCTTTAACGAACCTTGAAAGGTCACCGCTCGAAGGTTCGGCATGGATTGCAGAAACATTTTCATGCTTTCCAAATCGATCTCTGTCTGAATGAAATGCAGTGTTTCAACTGATTCTGGAAACTTTACTTTATCTTCATCCCCTGCTAGTAAATTAAATATGTTAGAGTGAGATATAGTCAAGGATCTTAAGCAAGTCGTTGAATTAAAAAGATGGTTGATTTCTTTGTGTGAGTTGCATTGTTTAAAGATAGAACAGAACCAATTGCTTAAATTTATCGATTCCACATTAGGCATTTTAATATTCTGATCTATATACTCACATTCATATGCGCTAATCTGCAAATCTATTTTTTCTATCGGAGCCAATAAGGTTGCTAGGTTTTCATCCAGCTTGAATTCGTGCTGGCCATCTATCCTTACGACCTTTAATCCAGGCATCGATTTAATCAGTGGTTCCAATGCTTCTGCAGTGATTGTGCAATATGACAAAGTTAATAATTCAACCTGAGGTAATTTTAGAGGATGCTCGTTATCATTCATGAATGAATAATCACTGAGTTTGCTAGATATTGATAATGACTTTAGTTTCGGAGTGGCCCTCAGGATCGATTTCGAAGTCTCGCTGTCCGTGTTTTGCAATTCAAGACACTCTACATTGGGCAACCCATTGGTAAATTCCCCCGTTATCGATGTATGATTCAGCACCAGACGTTTGCAATTTGTGGCCGATTGAAATAATGATTCGACAAACCTTGCGGCACACGCTATCGACAAGTTTATTTTTTGAAGTTTGTTTAGGGAGGGTTGTTCCTGGAAGGTTTCATTAATTGATGATTCAGCAATTGATGATTCATCTATCAACGACAGCTCGAGTAACCGCGGGGTTTGAGCCAATATTTTTTCAAGAGATGCAATATCGCCGGGGTTGATCAACAGTTGGCATAATTGTAATTGAGAAAGGGGTAAATCTTCATGGAGATCAGATTTAGTTATATCTTTTATACTCACCATTAAGTTTTTGAGTTTTTTCGTTAGTTTGATAATTGACAAAACGGATTGGCCGGACGAGGCGTATATGAATAAATGCTCAATATTTGATATATCAATAGCACCATGACTGAACTTTTCAAGTAAAGAGTCGGTAATACGGCCATATAGCCCCTTTAGCTCCTTTAGGGGAGCTGTCAATATGTCGGGCCCATCCCCGTCCTTAATCGCTATTGTTTGATAATTCGAAACACACGTTAATTCCGGCCAGTTGGTCGTTATTTTCAGAGATATTTCGTTTTCATTCGAAACGGGTTCCGAATCCTCGATGTCTTTTATCTTATCTTCATTTTTCTTTTCCTTGTCTTGATCTCCGAGTCTTAGTGTCCTTATTTCGGCTGTTTTAAACGAAACGGGTTCCAAAGCCTCGATGGCTTTTATTTTATGAATGTTGTGCGTTGTATAACACAGATAATCTGCGTCAATGCTGTTGAGACGATCCGAACGTCCTAACAAACACTCCAATTCAGCGCGTTGCAGAACCGAGACTTTAGCGCGGGGTAAGCGATGCTGTTCAAATGCTTGTGCAATCAGTACATCCTTGAATTCAGGCGCTATTTTTGAACGAAACCCCGGTTTTTCCAGCAAAGAAAGGTCATCAAGCAACGTTAAATCAGGATCCAACCAAACATAAAGCGTGTGCCCTTCACGTTGTAGCTCCATCAATAGTATTTTAACATCGGAGAGTGCAAGGATATCCCAGCTTTCAGCCCACCAGTCAGCTAAAACAAGCGCTTTTTTCTTGACATTCACGGCTGGGGTGAGTTTTTGCCAATAGTCAGGTTTCATCTGAGCCATGCGCACGGGATCTAAAACGCCGGTCTGTGTGCTGGTAAACGCCCGCTCGCTGTTGGTTTCGAGATAATTCAGCATTTCAAATGTACTGTTATCTGGCATGATAACCCACTGTGTTTAAAGAACCTGCTGGTTACTTAGATATTAGTGTACTGGACTTCATTGTCAATGATGGTGTTCAGATTTGATGCATGAAACGGACGTTATTTTAAGCTTGATCCTTCGTCCTTTCTACTTCTGGCTTTCGTCGATACATGAATATGAACATTGCGTGTTACGGCGTTCAGGACCGATTGTCATGGACAGAAGAACATGAGTTTTTTTTCATGTTCTTCTGTCTAATGCCCAAATGGATATTTGCCCGAAGGGTTGCTCGCGGGGATAGGGGGATTAATAATCAGCATGTCCTGGAGTACGCGGGAATGGAATGACATCCCGTACGTTATTCACGCCCGTGACATAACTGACCAAACGTTCTAGGCCTAATCCAAATCCTGCGTGGGGCACGGTGCCGTAGCGGCGTAGATCGCGGTACCATTGGTACGTTTCTTTATTCATGCCACATTGGTCCATGCGTTGATCTAAAATGTCTAAACGCTCTTCACGCTGACTGCCACCAATGATTTCACCAATGCCGGGAGCCAAAACATCCATGGCCGCGACCGTGCGACCGTCATCATTCACGCGCATGTAAAAACTTTTAATTTCGATGGGATAATCGGTGATTATCACCGGTTTTTTGCAGAGTTCTTCGGCCAAAAAGCGCTCATGCTCGGATTGCAAGTCGAGCCCCCATGTGATCGGATATTCAAATGCACGTTTAGAGGTTTGCAGTGCGGACACGGCATCCGTATAGGTCATGATTTCAAAGGATGAGTCAGCCATGTTTTGAATACGGTCTAAGCATGTTTTATCGATGAATTGGTTAAAAAAGTCCATGTCATCTGCGCGCTCATCTAACACCGCTTTGCATACGTATCGTAATAAATGTTGGCTTAAGTCGCAGATATCATCCAGCGAGGCAAATGCTAGTTCTGGCTCAACCATCCAAAATTCGGCCAAATGCCGACTGGTGTTTGAATTTTCAGCACGAAAGGTCGGCCCAAACGTATAGACTTTGGAAAGCGCCAAACAATAGGCTTCGGCATTTAATTGACCCGAAACGGTTAAAAATGTTTCTCGACCAAAAAAATCCTTAGAAAAATCAACGGAGCCTTCCGGCGATTGGGGTGGATTGACGGCATCCAAGGTGCTGACCCGAAACATCTCACCTGCTCCTTCGCAATCACTGGCGGTGATAATGGGGGTATGAACCCAAAGATACCCACGTTCATGAAGAAAACGGTGAATGGCATGCGATATGCAGTCTCGTACACGAGCGACGGCGCCGATGGTATTGGTGCGAGGACGCAAATGTGCCACATCGCGGAGAAACTCCAATGTATGGCGCTTGGCTTGAATTGGGTAGGTTTCTGGGTTTTCGACCCAACCGACCACTTCAATGGCTTCAGCCTGAATTTCAAATGACTGGCCTTGGCCCAGAGAAGCAACGCGTTTTCCGGTCGCAATCACAGAACAGCCGGCTGTCAATTTGAGTACGTCTTGTGTGTAGTTCAGAAGGTTTTCGGATGCCACGATTTGAATGGATGCGTGGCATGAGCCGTCATGCAGGCTGATGAATGAGAGACCGGCTTTTGAATCACGACGGGTCTTGACCCAACCGCGGACTGTAACGGATTCGTCGATTGAGCGTCCATCTTCTAAGCATTGTTTGACTGTGCAGATCAGCGTCATTATTTATCCTAAAAATAAAGAATAATACACTAAAAAATAAGCGATGGGCTAGGTTTGCAATGGGAAGTTATTGAGTATTTGATGGAGATTCAGCAGAGACCGACTCAGGCGATGCTTGAATAAATGCAGGCATCGTGAGGCAGTGATCATTGATTTCTGAAATCAATGGATAATTTGACAGCGAAATATTGAATCGTTTGGCATTGTATACTTGTGGAATCAAGCAAATATCTGCCAGTGATACGTCATGGCCGTAACAAACCGGGGCTTTTCGGGGTAATTTTTTTAGTTTATTTTCTACGGCATTCAATCCGATGATGACCCAATGTGCATACCAGGCTAACACTTGATCTTCTGTTGCTTGGAATTGTTTGCGTAGCGCTTGCAATACACGCAGGTTATTCAAGGGATGTATATCGCAAGCGATGATCTGAGCCATGCTTCGCACTTCGGCACGCCCCAGCGGGGTTTGTGGTAAAAATGGGGGCGTTGGATTTATTTCATTTAAATACTCAATGATGGCGAGTGATTGAGTGAGAACATGCCCATTTTCACCCAACGTCGGGACGAGTCCTTGTGGATTGAGTGCACAATACGCGGGTTGATGTTGTTCTCCGCCCTCAAGAGTCAAATGCACCGGGATGGATTCATAGCTAATCTGCTTTAAGTTCAATGCGATGCGCACGCGATAACAGGAGGACGAGCGGTAGTAATCATATAGTTTCATCATCATCCTTTGTGGGTTGTTTCAACGCATTGATCAATGGCACCAAAAATGCTTTCACCCTCATCATTGTTCATTTCAATGCGTATGGTATCACCAAAATGCATGAACGGTGTGTGCGGTTTGCCATCGGCGAGTATTTCTAGCATCCGTTTTTCAGCAATGCACGATGATCCTAAGCTTCGGTCTTTATTGGAGACGGTGCCGGAGCCAATAATGGTGCCAGCAGTTAACGTGCGTGTTTTGGCGGCATGGGCTATCAGTTCCGGGAACGAAAAGGTCATGTCTATGCCGGCGTTGGGTTGGCCGAATAATTGACCATTTAAATGGCTGTATAACGGTAAATGCAGACGCTTTCCATCCCAATGCGGTCCCAATTCATCCGGCGTGACGGCCACTGGTGAGAAGCTACTGGAGGGTTTGGAGTGGAAAAAACCAAAGCCTTTGGCGAGTTCATCAGGAATTAAGTTTCGTAGCGAAACGTCGTTGACCAACATCAGTAAACGGATGTGTTTTTCAGCGTCTAAAGACGTGATGCCCATGTTGACATCATCGGTGATAATGGCGACTTCTGCTTCAAAATCAATGCCGAACGATTCATCTGCTACTTTGATGGGATCACGCGGGCCTAAAAAAATATCCGAACCCCCTTGATACATCAGTGGATCGGTCCAAAAATGACTCGGCATCTCAGCGCCTCGTGCTTGGCGTACCAATTCAACGTGGTTCACATACGCGCTGCCATCCGCCCATTGATAGGCGCGCGGGAGGGGAGACTCCATGTTTTGTGGATTAAATAAAAAGGCATTCGTTAAGCGATGGGTGTTGATTTGCTGGTATATGGCATTCAATTGGGGAGAACACCTGTCCCAGTGTTCCAGTGCGTATTGCAGCGTGGGCGCAACATCAGGAACGGTGATTGCGTAAGACAAGGCTCGATTGACCACACACAATTGACCGTCTCTTGATTGAGCTGATTTTAAGCTGGCTAATTTCATGATGGGTTATCCTGCAGGGTACCCCGTTTGATTTGGTCGCGTTCAATGGCTTCGAAAAGGGCTTGAAAATTGCCTTCACCAAATCCTTGGTTTCCCCGGCGTTGAATGATTTCAAAAAAAACAGGTCCCAGCGCATTTTCCGTAAATATTTGCAATAACAAGCCCAATTGAGGGTCTTTTTCACCATCAATTAAGATACGTCCTTCTCTCAGCGCATCGAGGGATTCTTGATGCCAAGGCACGCGTTGACCAATGCCCTCATAATACGTGTCTGGCACGTTCAAAAAGCCAACCCCGTTTTTTCGAAGCGCCTGGACGCTGTGGTAAATGTTGTCCGTGCTGAGCGCGATGTGTTGAATGCCTTCGCCGTGGTATTCATGCAAAAATTCCTCAATTTGTGATTGATCATCTTTTGATTCATTCAATGGGATTTTTATTTTTCCGCATGGACTGGCCAAGGCTCGACTGATAAGGCCTGTGAATTGCCCCACAATATTGAAAAAACGAATTTCTTTGAAATTGAAAATGGACTCATAAAATTGCGCCCATTGGTCTAAGTGTCCGCGATACACATTGTGGGTCAGGTGGTCGATATGCAATAAACGGGGCGCGTGAGAGAGGGCAGTACTGGCTTCGGTTGGCTTCCAACGCCCTGCAAAAAGGGGGTGGTTCGCATCCACGAAATAAATCACACTTTTGCCAATGGCTTGGATGGCGGGCAACCCATGGTGAGCAAGTGATGCGTCGTGAAACGGGGTGGCGCCTTGTTGAATGGCGTGAGCGAAGGCGTGCTCGGCATCCTCTACATTAAACCCCATGGCACAGGCCCCAGGGCCGTGTAGTTTAGCATGGGCTTCTGCTTGCCCATTGAGAGCGGCATTGAGGATGAATTGAATATGGCCTTGTTGATAGAGGTGAATGTCTTGCGTGTCATGTGTGGCTTGGTGTTGAAACCCCAGATCGGTGAATTGCTGTTGCAAGCGCTGTTTGTCTGGGCCTGAAAACTCAAGAAAAGCGAACCCATTGAGCCCGCAGGGATTGTCCTTGGTCTGTTTCTTCATCAACGCACTCCTTACGTTAAGCTAATTTTTCCTGTGCCATGGTATCCGCTATCTCACTGGTGGGTCGATTCTCAAGACGAGAACGCTCAAATATCGCCAGTAATACGGGTTGAATGCCATCAATTTGCTCATGGGTAACGGCACTGGGCGTGCTAAAATATTTGCTGGCCGCGAAAATAACGCCACCTGCATTGATCACGTAATCGGGAGCATATAAGATGCCTTGATCATGCAGTCGTTGCCCGTGATAGGTATGAGCCAGTTGGTTATTGGCAGCGCCCGCAATGATCTGGGTTTGTAATTGCGGCAGGGTCATATCGTTTAAGATGGCGCCCAATGCGTTGGGTGAAAACACATCACACGGGACTTTATGAATATCTGCAGTCGATACGGCGCGAGCGCCTAATTCATGCACGGCCTGTTCTACCATCGTGGGATTGATGTCCGCCACGGTTAAGCGTGCACCGAGATCATGCAAGTGGCGAGCAACGTCATAACCGACGTGTCCTAATCCTTGAATGGCAATGTGCAGCCCGCTCACGCTTTCTTTGCCTAACTTAAATCCCACGGCGGCTTGAATGCCTCGCAATACGCCTCTGGCGGTAGAAGGCGATGGATCACCATTGTGGCTGGATAAACTGGCGACGTAGGATGTGTGGTGTGCAATGAGGTCCATGTCGCTAAGTTGTGTTCCGCTGTCGAGGGCCGTGATATAACGCCCACCCAATTCCTCAATAAATTGACCAAATCGGTGCATATAAGCGGTTCTATCGTGTACAGCGGCAGGTTTGATGATCACGGATTTTCCGCCGCCCAATGGGAGGTTGGCCAATGCAGATTTATAACTCATGCCCCGTGCCAAGCGCATGGCATCATCAATGGCCGCAGCTGTATTGGGATATTCAATGAAACGACAACCGCCCAGTGCCGGCCCCAGTTTGGTATTGTGAATCGCGATGATGGCTTTCATGCCGGTTTGAACGTCAACTTTAAAATGCAGATCACCAAATCCATGTTGCAATGCGTATTCCATAAAATCATCGGACGCCGCTGTTGAGGTGTGAGTGTGGTTGATTTTTTCTGCAGACATCATTTGAGTTACTCCTTGGAAACAGGTTTATGTTTAATAGCAAAGACCTCGCGGTCACTCGTCATCATTTCGGTGATCTGCAGCCAGGTAAGTATACAGGGTTGGCACGACGAACAAGGTGAAACAGGTGCCCATCAATAAGCCGGCTGAAATCACCAGCCCGATATCAAAACGGCTAATCGCCCCGGCTCCAGACGCAATCAGCAATGGAAACACACCAAATATCATGGCCGCAGTGGTCATTAAAATCGGTCGCAGGCGAATGGCCGCTGCTTCCTCGACCGCGGCACGCCTATCGAGTTTCTTTTGACGTTGCAGGTGGTTTGCAAAATCAACGATTAATATACCATGCTTAGAAATCAAACCAATCAACGTAATCAAACCGACTTGTGTATAAATATTGATGCTTGCAGCGCCCAAATTCAATGGAATCAGTGCGCCGCAAATCGACATGGGCACACTAATCAGGATGATCAATGGATCGCTAAAACTTTCGTATTGCGCGGAAAGCACCAGGAAAATCACAATAATGGCTAAAAAGAATGCTAAAATCAAGGCGTTCCCTTCTTGCATGAATTGCCGAGATTGGCCGGCATAGTCTTGATCGAACCCGTTTGGCAACACATCTTTGGCCGCTTCTTGTAGAAAAGAAATGCCTTGGCCTAAGGTGGTTCCTGGCATCATCACACCCTGGATGGTGGCGGAGTTTAATTGCTGAAAGTGAGTCAGAGCATTTGGTTTTGTGCTTCCAACAGGCATGGCGATGGTGGATAAGGGCACCATGCTGCCATGGCTTGTGCGCAAATAAATTTGGCCCAATTGTTGTGGTGTTAACCGAAATGATCGGCTTAGTTGGGGAATCACTTGATAACTCCTGCCTTGGAGTTCAAAAAAGTTGACATAACCGCCGGATAGAGCACTGCTTAAACTGCGGCCGATGTCTTTCATATCCAAACCCAGATCAGCCGCTTTCGAGCGATTGATTTGAAACTCGATCTCGGGTTGGTTGAACTTTAGGCTGTTATCAAGATAAATGAATAGCCCGCTTTTTTTAGCACGATCAATTAACTGATTGGACACATCCAGCAAGCTTTGGTAATCATTGGCGGTTTTAATCACAAATTGAATGGGCGTTCCGCTGCCACCGCCCGGTAACGCAGGCGGTATTACCGCAAAAGACTTTAATCCCGTCACGTTATTTAATTGATCTTGCAAAGACTGTTTCATACTAAATTGTGAGGTTGTGCGTTTATCCCAGGGTTTGAGCACGATACCTGAATTCGTGCTACTGGCATTAATGGTAAAGTAGTGCTCTGTTTCAGGAAAGCTTTTGTAAATGGTATCAAAGGACTTCGTAAATGCTTCAATATAATTAATGGTCGCGTATTGCGGTGCGGCGCTGACCACAAAAAAGAATCCTTGGTCTTCTTCCGGTGCGGTTTCCTTTGGAGTATGAGTGTATAGATAGGGCAGTATCAGCAAGACCACCGCCGCAAAAACCAGCATGATCGCGCGCGTATTGAGTAATTCATGCAAGACGCGTTGATAGCGAACTTTTAGGGCATTAAAAAAGGCATCCAGCCGTTTCACAAAGGCGCCACCGGTGTTGTCTGATGTCAAAATTTTTGAACACATCATCGGAGACAAAGTCAACGCGATGATGCCGGAGATGATCACGGAACAGGCCAGCGTAAATGCGAATTCTTTGAATAGTGCGCCCGTTAATCCTTCCATAAAACCAATGGGAGCGTAGACTGCAGCGAGCGTGATGGTCATGGCAATAATGGGCGAGGCTATTTCACGCGCGCCCATGATGGCTGCATCAAAAGGCGTTTCTCCTGCCTCGATATGGCGGTGTATATTTTCTAAAACGACAATCGCGTCATCCACCACCAACCCAATGGCCAGCACAAAGGCCAGCAATGTCAGCAAATTAATGGAGTAACCTAAAAACAGCATGCATGTGCACACACCAATGAGCGACAACGGAATGGTGACCAGGGGAACGAGGACCGATCGAATAGACCCTAAAAATAGAAAAATAACCACGATGACGATCAACGCGGCTTCAGCGATGGTTTCGGTCACTTCAATGATAGAGGCACGGATGTAGTCGGTCGCATCATAGACAATGGTTCCAGTGAGTGCGGGAGGAAATTGCCGTTGAATGGATGGGAATAAGGTTCGGGCATCATGAATCACCGTGAGC
>JAOAUO010000081.1 GCA_030157565.1 Legionellaceae bacterium | reverse complement strand
TGGGTACGTTTTTGGTTCGCTCTGGCGTGTTAACGTCGGTGCATGCGTTTGCAGTTGATCCTGAGCGCGGTTTGTATATTTTGATTTTTTTATTCGTGGTCATTGGGGGCTCATTGTTGTTGTTTTCTTTGCGCGCTCAAAGTGTACAACGCCATGATAATCCAGCGCCTGTTTCACGCGAAAGTGCGCTGCTCTTGAATAATGTATTTTTAGCCGTGGCCATGCTGACCGTTCTCATGGGAACGGTCTATCCGTTGTTGATCGATGGGTTAGGTTTGGGCAAATTATCGGTCGGCGCGCCTTACTTTAATGCCGTTTTTGTGCCCCTGATGATTCCCTTGTTGCTGTTGATGGGGGTGGGTGTGCACGTGCGCTGGAAGCGTGATCATTTAAAGCGTATGTTCAAAAGAATGCGTTGGATTGCCTGCGCGAGTGTAGGCTTGCCTTTTTTGTTGTTGATGGCATTTCATAAAAACGTGAACGCTTGCGTATGGTTGGGATTAATGTTGGCGTGTTGGGTCATTATGAGTACTGTCTTAGCCGGATTTCACCGTTTAAAGCAGCGTGGTCAAGCCGGGCTTGGGCAAGCCTTTTCAGGCATGTTGTTAGCACATATTGGCGTGGCGATTAGTGTGATTGGCGTGGCCGTTTCATCCGGTTACGGGATTCAAGACGATGTGCGAATGGAGCCGGGCACACAGGCTCAATTGGCAGGCTATTCCATTTCGTTTATTCGCGAGTCAGGCTTAACCGGTCCAAATTACCATGGCAGTCGCGTGGAGTTTATGGTTAAAAGCCCACACCGAAACGTGTCCATTTATCCTGAGAAGCGCATTTACAACGTAGGGCGCATGCCGATGACGGAGGCCGCCATAGATGTCACGCCATTTCGCGACATCTATATTGCTTTGGGCGAGCCGTTAGGTGAATCGGCATGGTCTGTTCGTCTTTATTATAAACCGTTCGTTCGGTGGATATGGTGGGGTGGGTTCTTCATGGTGATGGGCGGACTCTTGGCCTTGACCGATCGGCGTTATTTTTCGAGGGGTTCTCGATGAAATCGACGTTCTGGCGTTTGATTCCGTTGCTTGTTTTTGGCGTGCTCGCCGCTTTTCTGTGGCGAGGCTTGTCGCTTGATCCGCAGCATTTGCCCTCTGTTCGAGTGGACAAACCGTTGCCTGATTTTGAATTAAAAACCATAGGCCCCTCTGACGCTCGCTTTACACCGTTGACGATGCGCGGGCACGTTGCTTTGCTAAATATATGGGCCAGTTGGTGTGGGGCATGCACCGAGGAACAAGTATACTTGTTGAAATTGGCGCGAGAAGGGGTCCTTATTTATGGGCTGAATTATAAAGATGATCCTGGTCATGCCAAGCAGTGGCTTGCCGATTGGGGCAATCCTTATCAATTGATTGGTTCGGATGAATCGGGCCGAGTCGCCATTGATTTAGGCGTGTATGGGGCACCTGAAACGTTTTTGATTGATCAAGCCGGCGTGGTGCGTTATCGCCATGTTGGCGTATTGAATGAGCGGGCGTGGAACAGTGAGTTTTTGCCGCGGATTAAACGTTTGGAGCAGGCCGGATGATGATGCGCGCGCTTGTATTTTTAATCTGCAGTTCAATCGTGCCACTGGTGTTTTCAAATACGTTTTATCCATTGGACACGCCCAAGCAAGAGGCACAATTCAATCATTTACTTCGCGAGTTGCGTTGCCTGGTATGCCAAAATCAAGATTTAGCCGACTCAAACGCGGGACTGGCCAAAGATT
This sequence comes from Legionellaceae bacterium, assembly GCA_030157565.1. Classification (GTDB taxonomy): domain Bacteria; phylum Pseudomonadota; class Gammaproteobacteria; order Legionellales; family Legionellaceae; genus DDPF01. Next base: position 10,224 of record JAOAUO010000081.1, on the reverse strand, counting down.
TACGTGACGAAGTGTATGCCTTGGTGAAAGAGGGCCGTAGTGATGAGGACGTTGTGCAGTATCTTACAGCGAGATATGGCGACTTTATTTTATTTAAACCACCAGTGAAAGCTGCGACCGCATTATTATGGTTTGGTCCTGGATTGTTTATGCTGTTGGGACTATTGATTTTTTGGCGAACATGTTTACAGCGAAAATGTGATGAATGAATGGTTTTTATTGATGAGTTTTTTAGTGTTGCTGGTGCTGGCTTTGTGCATCGTGCTCTATCCATTGCGCCCATTTCGGATGCGAACCCTTTTGTGGTGCCCGATTCTGTGTGTTCTAGTTGCCGTTGGGTATGGCTTGTGGGGGGCATGGCCTGCTTGGACACACCATCATCAAGAACAGGAAAAGCAACGGCGTGCAGAAGCCCTATTGAAAACGGTCCATGATCCAGAAGAGCTCATTGAGAAGCTAAAAGCCCAATTAAAGAAGCAACCCAGCAGTGTTCGAGGGTGGTATTTGTTGGGGCGCTTGTATGCGAGTCAAAACCGATGGAAAGACGCATGTGATGCGTTTGCTGTGGCGTACCAAAAGCAGCCGGATGATGAGCAGGTGGCCGTGAATTATGTGCACAGTCTCTGGCCATTTCATCACCAATCATTTGACCAACACAGTCGAGAGTTGTTAACGAAAATTCTTAAAAATAACCCGCTTCAACCTGATGCCTTGGGTATGCGGGCGATGGATGCTTATGCGCGCCATGATTATCAACAGGCGATTGATGACTGGCAGCGACTATTAAAAATAGCCCCACCGCAATCAAACGATGCAAAAGCCATTCGAAAAGCGATTGCTAAGGCAGAAGAAAAACAATCTAAAGCAAGTCCCTCATATCAATCGTTCTAAAAAAATACTCTTCATCCATAATCGATTGACTCATGCCATTGATATGAATTAAAACGGGCAAACAAGAAAATCCTCTTGGCAAAGTCAATCGCGATAATTTTTCTTTCATTTCTGAAATAACGGTCTTTCCAATTGGATTTTTGGAAAATTCTATTTCACAAGCAAACAATGTCTGGTGTTTTGTTTGAATTAAATAATCGATCTGGCATCCTTGTTGTTTTGTCGTTTTTCGTTGAAAAAATGGGTTATCTGCTATAATTTCGGTGTTTTTTATCCCTAGTTTATTAAAAATAAGCGGGGTTAGCCGTTACTCCGAATTAAATTTCTTTAATGCATCCAAAAATGCAGGCCCATAATGCGTTAATTTATGTTGCCCTACACCCGATACAGTGAGTAATTGTTCGCGTGTTTTAGGTTTGATGCGCGCCATGTCATGCAAGGTGGCATCACTAAAAATCATAAAGGATGGTTTGTTTTCTTCATCGGCCAATTTGCGTCGCAAAGCGCGCAATATTTCAAACAGTGGGCTGCTAGTGGCAGGCGTGGACGTCGCGCGTTCTTTTTTCTTGGTCGATTTTTCTTTGAAATCGTCACGAGGAACCGTGAGCATGACCTGTTCTTCGCCTTTCAATAAAGGGCCTGCTTTTTTAGTGAGGCGTAGCACATTAAAATGTTCAACGTCTTGCACGCAATAATCACGATGAACCAGCTGCCAGGCCAATTGCTTCCAATACGCGGCTGATTTGTCCTTACCAATGCCAAATGTGGACACGGTCGTGTGGTGGGCTTGTTTTATTTTTTCGGACTCACTTCCGCGAAGCACATCAATCACGTGGTTCATTCCATAATTTTGACGCAAGCGGTAGATGCAGGACAAGAATTTTTGCGCCTCCACCGTGGCATCGGCGGTGATCGGTGGGTTGTCGCACACATCGCAATAGCCGCAAGCTTGTTCATAGGGTTCATCAAAATAGCGCAATAAAATTTGCCGACGGCAGTGAGTGGCTTCAGAAAAAGCAATCATGTGATTGAGTTTGTGGTGTTCAACTCGCTGTTGCTCTTCTTGTGGGGTCATGGTTATCCAAGAGCGCAAGCGCGCACTATCTGCAGGATCGTAGAGGAGCAATGCGCGTGATGGCAACCCATCGCGCCCGGCGCGTCCTGTTTCTTGATAATAACTTTCAATGGTTTTGGGCAAGTCGTGATGCACTACAAACCGAACATTGGGCTTATCAATGCCCATGCCAAACGCCACCGTGGCGACTACAATATCAATTTTGTCATAGCGAAAGAGGGATTGCACTTCGCGGCGTTCCGTATGAGGAAGACCTGCGTGATAGCCGCGGGCTCGAAACCCCATTTCCTGCAATTTCATGGCTACGCGCTCGACCCCTGAGCGGGTGCCACAATACACAATCCCAGATTGCCCGGCTTGTGTTTGTAAAAATTGATTTAACTGTTTCATTGCATTGTTTTTGGGCGTCACATGGTAATGAATGTTCGGGCGATTAAAAGAAGCCACGTATTGTTTGGGTTGATAATGGAGTCGTCGAATGATGTCTTTTTGCGTTTGAATATCAGCGGTTGCCGTTAAAGCAATGATAGGCACGTGCGGAAAATGCGCCTTGAGTTGACCTAATTCGGCATATTCCGGCCTGAAATCATGCCCCCATTGCGAAATGCAATGGGCTTCATCAATGGCAAATAAGGCCAGGGGACACTCTTCTAGGCGTTCAAGAAATGACTGGCTGAGCAGGCGTTCAGGCGCGATATAGAGTAGATCCAATTGATTGTTATGCAGTTGGGCGAGTACTGCACGCGCATCCGTACTGCTGAGTGAGGAGTTATAATATGCAGCACGGATCCCTTGTAGGGTGAGGGCCGCGACCTGATCCTCCATTAATGCAATCAAGGGCGATACCACAATGCCGACACCGTGGCGCACCATGGCTGGAATCTGATAACACAAGGATTTCCCGCCGCCTGTGGGCATCAGCACGAGCAAATCCTGGCCGGCAATCACGTCATTGACGATGTCTTCTTGGGGGGGGCGAAATGAATCAAACCCATAGTAGTCTTTTAAAATCTGTTGGGGTGTTGTGTGTGGTCTGATAGTTTCCATGGGATTGTATTCGCTTTTTTTCAGATAACTCACGATCATTCATGGCGACATGATAACGCTTACAAGGAATGACTGCTAGACCCATTGAGACACAGCGTTCATGGGCAGGATAAGATCCTTTAAATGAATCCGATGGAATCTGGATATGCGTGTAGCACCAGTGCCTCACTTAGAGGGGGGGACCATCCTTTTTTACCGATCAATTTAGGTTGTCGCTTAGGTACACTTTTTCGACAGAACCCTGTATGATCACGCGTTTAATTTAGCGCAGTTAATGAATGGAAATAAAAAATGAAATCGAACAACACTTCAAGCATTGAAATTAATTTAAAGAATGCAATATACGCGATTAAACAAGGTGATTTAAATCAAGCTGAATTTGATTATTATATTCAATCATTAAATGAGGAAAGTCGTGGAACTTTATTGCTTTATTTAGCCGTTTATAAAAGAATTGAAACCCTGTGTTTTTTTGAAACCGATACCCCCCGCCTTTCTGTTAAACCAATCGATGATTGGATGAAAAATCAGTTGGTAGCCCATGATTTTCCCCGTTTCAATCAGATTTTAAAGGAGAGTATAGATTCAAATAGTTTATATGTTTTTAGTGTATTGAATCGTTTTTACCCAGGTATTGTAATGCCCGTCCAAACTGCCCTAGAAGGTCTACCCATACATATTTCGATGAAAATAGATCACGTTTCGGATTTTTCTCCTGATATAAAAAAGCAGATTAGTGAAATAAACGCGTTGATAGAAAACATACAAATGATCATAAACGCAATACAATCAAATAATGTTGCGTTCATCCGTCAGCATCTTGTTGATGCCACTGATCGCTCGTTATTGACGTCCCGCGATGTGTCTGCGGGATCTACGGATCGTGCAAGTGCGGTGGATACGGTGGAAGAGCTCCAGCCGTTACTTTTTGATTATCCGAATGATCTTAAGGCTTATTTGGTTCTTTTTGCAATAGAACATCAAAAAAACGAAGTGGTCCAATTATTAAGCAGAAATGAATCGTTTATAAAAAGCCTTCTGTCAAAGCCACTTGATTTTTCAAGTGTATGCATTAAATATCATTTACAAACAATTCAGCCTTTACATGAGTTAATGCTAAAAGTCATTGCGTCAGATAACCATGCAATGTTACAAAGTTTGGAACCCTATCATTTAGACAAATTTTTTAATCCTGAGCAGCAGCTTAAGATGGTCACTCTGGCTGTAAGAAAAAATAATCTATCGGCATTAACCTGGTTGAAAGAGAAATTAAACTGCGTTTTGGAAAAAAACGATTATGACTGGATAACGGAACAAACAAAATGCGTTTCATATCGAGAACTTGTGGGAGAAGGCCAAATGTGTGGCGGACGCTGGGAAAGAAGATATCGTGATGAAATAACACCGGCTAAACAAACAAATGTTGGTTATGGTAGTGCACTTTTGGTCGCTGCAGATGAAGAAAAAACAGCAGTCATGGACTGGTTATTATCACAACGGTTTAATCAAAAAATCAGTCAATGTGAGCGTGTGATAAACATGGCCGAATCACGAAGGGTTTTGAGTGATTATCTAAATAATAGAGATTTAAATACTGTCTCTGGAGATGAATTGATTGCTACAATAAGACAGGTTCCAGGAAAATTGCTTGAATGTACTCATGCGGCTATCCGTTTTTTTAATGAGGGTATTCAAACAGCGGTTTTCAAAATAAGTTTATCATCAGTAAAATACAAGGATTGGGATGATATATTTAAACGATTTCTTAGTGATCCCAAAGAAAATGAAAAAACAGGAGAGTTGATTGATTATTTTATTCAAAATACAAAGCTGATTGAGGGGCACAGAGAGTTTGCTATGCTATTCAGATCTACAGTTTCGATGCGCAGCGCTTTAGACAGAATAAAATCAGGTCAGGCATTGACTTCAGACGATCAACGTATATTAAGCTCAAAAAGGGATTACAAAGATATCGCTTTGCATGAAATTATTCATGTCGATCGTCTGGATCTATTCAAAACGATAGGTAAACCAGACGACATCAATCAAGATAACCTTATAATAATAGCAAAACATGACGCAATAGATCTTTTTGAATACATATTCAATAGACAACCTGCGTTTATGTCATCGTCGGCTGTATGGGATAAATTGAAGCGATTGAGTCACGATGGACACCACCCGAAGTTATCTGAATTTTTGTCTAAATATCCCGTTAACCCACATTGTACCCAACCAGAACATTGGCGACTTTTCTGTTCGTCGTTTGAACAGATTAGGATTCGAACCCCTGATGGTAAAGTAAGGGCTGGATTATTCTTTTTTACTTCGGGTGATGAATCTGATGGACAAAATGATGGTCATACCGATACCTATTCCCAAGTTATTCACCGGCCGAATAACTAAAATGGCCGTGATCACTTCACCCACTAGCCTAGGCTTCGTGGCTTATCCACGGAGTCCGAAATCTGCATCAGCACGCTATCTTGTAAGCAACCCGTTGCGAGATAGCGTGGACACCCAGGACTCCATTCTCAAGACATTCATGGTCGCACTACAATGATCTTACCCATGCACACAGGAATTGGCCTAAGAACAGCACATTATGAAGATCTGATCAATCAGAAACCAGATATTGGATGGATAGAAGTTCATAGTGAAAATTATTTTTCAACAGGAAATAAAGCGCGATATTACCTTGAAAAAGCGCGAGAACTTTATCCAGTAAGCCTACACGGCTTGTCTCTTTCTATCGCCTCGAGCGATGCTTTAAATAAAACGTATTTAAAGCAGTTAAAACGGTTGATTGAACAGATTGATCCGTTCATGGTTTCCGATCATTTATCATGGTCCTCTCTGGGTGGAAATTATTATCCCGATTTATTTCCTTTACCGTATACGGAAGAATCATTGAAAATGCTGACCCAACGGCTACAAGCAGTACAAGATTATTTACAGCGAGAAATTTTAATCGAAAATATTTCAAGTTATTTACAATTTAAAGATTCGACTATTTCTGAGTGTGATTTTTTACGCGAGCTAGCTATTCAAAGTCAATGCGGCATTTTATTGGATGTTAATAATGTCTATATTAATTCAAAAAATTTTAAATTTGACCCCCATCAATATATTTCTGCAATTCCAGGGCATCTTGTCAAGGAAATTCATCTCGCAGGCTATGAAGTCCCTTCCGCGAAAAATAATCATTTAATTATTGACACGCATAACAAGCCTGTATCTATGCCTGTTTGGACATTATTTACTGAAACCATTCGGCTAATGGGCCCAAAGCCAACACTGATAGAATGGGATTATGATCTTCCATCTCTTGCGTGTTTATGTTCTGAAGCCCTACATGCTGAAAAAATTATAAGGAACCATGGTGTTGCTGAATGACATTCAAAACAGGTTCATTAAATCTTTATATACAGATATATCCAGAAATTTTTTAATCCATGCTCAAAATCTGGATCAATATAAATATACTATTCTTTTTAACTTAGAGAATATTTTAAGTAAAATATATGCATTAACGAAAAAAAAGTTAGGCGATAAATTATTTGCTCAAGCTGCTGATGATTATCATAAAACGCATTCGTTAAATCATCCTGTATTGCTAGAGTATAGTAGGGGGTTTAGCCAATTTATAAGTACTTATAAACCAACAGAACATCTCCGCTATCTATCTGAACTAACCCATATGGAGTGGGTTTGTATTGAAGTGGCTTATTCAGATAAATACCAATGTATGGATGAGAGGAAAGCCAATCAAATTTATAATTATCCATTTGATCAATTATTCTGTCAGCTTAACCCCAGTGGAAAACTTTTAAGGTTCGTCTATCCTATCAATAAAATTATGAGCGCCATACAAACGGAAAACAATCAATCAGATGATTACGAACCGGAAGAAGACTTTCTCTTGATAGCAAGACAAGGTATACAAACGAATCTCTATTTGTTATGTCGTTCAGAATATAATTGCCTAAAAAACATAGAGAAAAATCAATCTTTAGCCGCAGCGTATGATAGTGCAATCCATTATGACTCACATTTTTCAATCGTAACTAAACTGATGGATTGGATTGATACTGAAATAATAGTTGACTGGGGCGTTGTTGAATAAATAAAAAACACACAAGAAAAGTCGGCCTTAGTCATCGTTTCGCCGCCATTGCGAGCGTCAGCGAAGCAAGCCTGAGTGCGAGGCACAGAACCCTGGGTTGCTTTGCTGACGCTCGCAATGACGGGTGGCGAAAAAATGACCGAGACCGAAAAGTCTATGTCCATGTAACGCTTGTATGATTCAAAAAAATAGGCTCTTCCGAAAGAACCGATTTTTTTAATCCAGTAAACGTAGACTGCATTCGATTCTTTCAAGGCCATACCACCTGAAAACACCCTCATTCGTCGCTGCGCGCCACCTTCTCCCCAAGGGTAGAAGGGATCACACGTGATTTAAATGGGAGAGCCCTGATTGAATGCCCTCTTGATAAAAAGAATAGAGCGAAGTAACCTAAGTTTGATCCCATGTATTTGGGATGATCTCAAGCGTTGGGTATAGGGATGATTTATGCGATTTCAATTGACTGAAGAACACTTGGCGTTTCGTGACATGGCCGCTGAATTCGCGCGCAATCAATTGGCGCCCAATGCGGATCAATGGGATGAAGAAGCCCATTTCCCCGTGAATGCGTTGCGAGAGGCCGCCTCCCTTGGCATGGCTGGGATCATTGCGCGAGAGGACATCGGGGGCACACAGCTAACGCGTTTGGATGCGGCGGTTATTTTCGAGCAATTGGCTACGGGATGCGTCAGCACGAGTGCATACCTGTCTATTCACAATATGGTGACGGCTTTGCTCGATCGGTATGCGTCAGACGCTTTGCGTGCCGAATGGGGGCCTCGATTGACCTCCATGGAAGCATTGGGCAGTTATTGTTTGACGGAGCCTGAATCTGGCTCGGATGCGGCCGCATTAAAAAGCCGTGCGGCGCGAGAGGGGGATCATTATGTGTTAAATGGTTCCAAAGCGTTTATTTCCGGTGGCAGCCGGAGTGATGTGTATTTGTGTATGGTCAGAACAGGTGACGATTCGCATCATGGCATCACGTGTTTGCTCATCGAAAAAAACACCCCGGGCCTCAGTTTCGGTCTATTATAAAAAAAAATGGGTTGGCGAAACCAACCGACCTCCATGTTATTTTTTGAAAATTGCCGTGTACCGGTTTCGAATCGCGTGGGCGAGGAGGGCATGGGATTCAAAATCGCGTTGAATGCTTTAAATGGCGGGCGCATTAATATTGCGGCTTGTTCGCTGGGTGGAGCGGTGGCTTGTTTGCGTTTGACGCAATCGTATATGCACTCTCGTCAACAATTTGGTAAACCCCTCAGTGACATGCAAGCCTTGCGGTTTTATTTTGCAGACATGATAACGGATTTGGAAGCGGCACGTTTGATGGTGTATCGCGCGGCGGATGCGTTGGATCAATCGCACCCGAAGGCACCGATGTATTGTGCCATGGCCAAACGTTTGGCCACCGATTCAGCCTTTCAAATCAGTGATAAAGCCATGCAACTGCATGGTGGGTATGGGTATTTACGTGATTATCAGATTGAACGCATTTTCCGTGATTTGCGGGTGCATCAAATTTTAGAAGGAACCAATGAAATCATGCGAGAGATCATTGCGAAGGCGGCATTGGATGAAACCTATTTGATTGAATAATTTGAGTTTGGAGAAGCGACATGCAAAAACACGCATGTCGCTTCTCCAAATAATTAAGATCGCGAGTGAATGAAGGGCTTGATTCTATCCCGTCAGGATCGCAAACGCCCATTGAATAAGGATTAGCAATGAATGCGATTGAACAAACGTTAGATAACGGCATTTTGACCATTACTTTGAACCATCCTGATAAATTAAACGTGTTAAGCACGGACGTTCTTCATGCGTTAGCAGAGCTGTTCGTGGATGCAAAAGACAATCATGCCGTCAAAGGGATATTATTGACGGGTGCCGGCAAAGCCTTTTGTGCCGGTGCTGACATCAGCCGCTTGGCTGCATGCAATGCCCAAACTGGGTATGCGTTTGCTCGGTTTGGGCAAGCGGTCTTTCGTCAGCTGGAAACATTGGGTAAACCTTCGTTGGCCGCTATTAATGGCTATGCGTTTGGAGGAGGGTGTGAGTTAGCGATGGCCGCCACCTTACGCGTGGCATCCACGCGTGCCCAATTTGGGCAGCCCGAAGTCAAGTTAGGCGTGATCCCAGGGTATGGCGGAACGCAACGACTCTCGCGCCTGGTGGGCAAAGGCCGGGCCTTGGATCTGTGTTTAACCGGTCGTTTTATTGATGCGCAAACGGCATTGAATTGGGGCCTGGTCAGTCAAGTGGTGGAGCCGGATGCTTTGATGGATACGGCAACGCAGATATTGACCGGCATTTTAGCATTAGCGCCCTTGGCGGTAGCCGGCGTGATGGAGGCGATTGACCACGGGTATGATTTGCCATTAACCGAAGCCATGCACCTAGAAGCCCTGCATTTTTCCACGGTTTGTGCGAGTGCCGATAAAACAGAAGGGGTGGCGGCATTTCTTGAAAAGCGACCGCCTGTATTCAAAGGATTGTAAGCATGACGGAAACGCTCCTCTTTTCTAGAAGAAACCACATCGGCTTGGTGACATTGAATCGCCCGTCGGCATTGAATGCTTTGAATGCGCCGATGATTTGGGCTTTGCAGCATCAGTTGCAAGCCTGGCAAGAGGACGATGCCATTCATGCGGTGGTGGTGTGCTCCGCTAGCGATCGCGCATTTTGTGCAGGCGGCGACGTGCGCTCTATTTACGCACTCAGGCATGATCACCGCCAACAAATGGATTTTTTTCATTCAGAGTACCGGCTCAATCAATTGATTCATGATTTTGAGAAACCCTATATTGCGATGATGGATGGGATCACCATGGGCGGCGGGGTGGGTATTGCTTTGCACGGTTCGCATCCTGTGGCCAGTGAACGGTTTAGTTTTGCTATGCCTGAGACCGGTATTGGTTTTTATCCTGATATTGGTGCCAGTTATTTGCTTTCAAAATGTCCTGGGCATTTTGGGATTTATTTAGGTTTAACCGGCTCTCGGTTAGGGCCAATGGCTGCTCGGGCCTTAGGATTGGTGAAGTATGTCATTCCAAGCGGTCAATTCTCAACGGTTTTAGAG
>JAOAUO010000080.1 GCA_030157565.1 Legionellaceae bacterium | reverse complement strand
TTGCTTATAACCGTGAGGAATTCGAAGAAATTTGTACTCGAGGCTTGGAACTATCCCCAACCCATGAATTATTGATTGACGAATCCGTTTTAGGTTGGAAAGAGTTTGAAATGGAAGTGGTGCGCGATAAAAATGATAATTGTATTATCGTTTGTACCATTGAAAATATTGACCCAATGGGGGTGCATACTGGAGATTCGATTACTGTTGCTCCCGCACAAACGCTGACCGATAAAGAATATCAACGCATGCGCGATGCCGCGATTCAAGTGTTGCGTGCCGTGGGCGTTGAGACCGGGGGTTCTAACGTTCAATTCGCCATCAACCCCAATGATGGACGGATGTTGGTGGTGGAAATGAACCCACGCGTTTCACGCAGTTCAGCGCTCGCATCCAAAGCCACGGGCTTCCCCATTGCCAAAGTGGCCGCTTTACTCGCCGTAGGCTACACATTGGATGAATTGGCCAATGAAATCACCGGTGGCAAAACACCGGCTTCGTTTGAGCCGACGATTGATTACGTGGTCACGAAAATCCCACGGTTTAATTTCGATAAATTCCCTCAAACGTCGACTATTTTGTCCACTCAAATGAAATCGGTCGGGGAAGTCATGGCCATGGGTTCTAATTTCCAAGAATCATTGCAAAAAGCCATTCGTAGTTTGGAAATAGACCGGAGCGGATTAACGCCGTTGTTTAAGTCGGGCGAAATGGCGACATTGCGCGGGCATTTGCGCGAGCCCACGCCCGATCGATTATGGTATATCGCAGACGCGTTCCGTCATCATCTGACCTTGGATGACGTGCATCAAGAATGCAACGTGGACCCTTGGTTTTTAGCACAGATTCAATCGCTCGTTTTAGCAGAAGAAACGTTGGCGGGCAAAGCGCTTGATGATGTAGACGCTGACTGGATGCGCCAGCTGAAACGCCGGGGTTTTTCGGATGCTTATTTGGCGACCTTGTTGCATAGTCGTGAGGATGCGGTTCGACAGCATCGACTCGACTTAGGCGTTCTACCGGTTTATAAACGCATTGATTCGTGCGCGGCGGAATTTTCCAGTGATACGGCTTATTTATACTCGTGTTATCAATCGTTTTGTGAAGCCAGACCGGACGACCATCTTAAAAAAATCATGATTTTGGGTGGTGGGCCGAATCGAATAGGCCAAGGCATTGAATTTGATTATTGTTGTGTGCACGCCGCCATGGCCTTACGAGAAGCCGGCTTTCAAACCATCATGGTCAATTGCAATCCTGAAACGGTTTCTACGGATTTTGACGCGTCTGATAGGCTTTATTTTGAGCCGGTCACGTTGGAAGATGTGTTAAGCATTGTCGCGGTTGAAAAACCCCATGGCGTCATCGTGCATTATGGCGGCCAGACGCCGTTAAAATTAGCGCGCGCACTGGAAGCGAATGGTGTGCCCATCATCGGCACCTCGCCGGATGCCATTGATCAAGCCGAAGACCGGGAACGTTTTCAACAAATGATCATGACATTAGGCCTGCATCAGCCGGTGAACGGCACGGTACGCAGTGAGGCTGAAGCAATCGCACTGGCGGCACGCATTGGTTATCCTTTGGTGGTTCGACCATCTTACGTCTTAGGTGGTCGTGCGATGGAAGTGGTGTATCAAGAAGCGGATCTCAGGCATTATTTGGCGCATGCGGTCGTCGTGTCGAATGATTCACCGGTGTTACTCGATCGTTTCTTAAACGATGCCATTGAAGTGGATGTGGACGCTGTGTGTGATGGAACAGACGTCTTAATTGGCGCCATCATGGAACACATTGAACAAGCCGGTGTGCATTCAGGTGATTCGGCCTGCACGTTGCCACCGTTTAGTTTGAGTGTGGTGGTTCAACAGGATTTGATTGAACAAATGCGGGCAATGGCGTTAGAATTAGGGGTGGTGGGCTTGATCAACGCACAATTTGCGATCCAAGCCGATGATATTTATGTGTTGGAAGTGAACCCACGCGCATCGCGAACCGTGCCTTTTGTGTCGAAAGCGACGGGATTGCCATTGGCTAAAATTGCAGCTTTGTGCAAAGTAGGGCGGACATTAAAGGATCAGGGGCTGACGCAATATACCCCTATGCCGGCGTTCTATTCGATTAAGATGCCGGTGTTCCCGTTTATTAAATTTGCCGGTGTGGATTCCATTTTAGGCCCTGAGATGAAATCCACAGGTGAAGTCATGGGCATCGCCAAGCGCTTTGGACA
>JAOAUO010000079.1 GCA_030157565.1 Legionellaceae bacterium | reverse complement strand
TCGTTTCGACGGGGATTTCAGCGGGAAAGAGACATCCCGTACAGGCCGCACCCCTGAGAAAAGACCTTGACCGCCGCTCCGACCAGGCATGCCATCCTGAAGAGCTTGCGACGAAGGTTCTCTATGATTGCTCAGGATATTACTCGCTTCGATCGGAACATCGGGGATAGGAAAAAGATTATTAATATTAGCATTATCTTGTATCAGGTTATATATTATACATGATGATTCATTATGAGTCTTTATGTCCGTTCTTCCAACCAAATCAGGATACATCTCTTTAAATTCCCTTGAACTATGTGTCTCTCTTAAATCCATCGTATGCCGTTTATATTGACATATATCGAGAACCAATTTTTTTGCCTCATCAATGAATGCATCATCTATGTCGTTTTTGCTTGTTATATAAGTGCTAAGCGCTGTAAGCGCTTGTATTTTAATGTCATTTTCTTTGGAAGCGAGCGACCAGCGAGCTTTAAACGTTTTCATCGGGGTCGTCATATTATGAACAAGACTATTTATATTATGAGCCAATAGATTTTTTTGAGCCTTTAAAACCGGGAGCTGCAAATCATCCATATTTAACTCATTGATTTCATCGTTATTATCCCTAGAGTAGCGTTCTTTCATTTTTTCAGCATATTTTTGAAATGTTCCACTGCTATATTTCAGGCACTTTCTGAGTTTTTCACCCATGTTATCTGCGGCAAAATGCGATGCCGCCGTACCGCCATGCCCATCATATACACCGGTCATGCCTATAAAAGATTTTTCTGAATTAAACGCCCTTTTAGTTTGCACCGATACGGAAATATTATCTTTAGAGCCATCCTCGTAAGCACAATGCACCAATTCTTGAGCCACTTGAGCTTCCGATAAAAGGCCTGGTTTACCAGCGTTCATTCTATTTAAGAAGCCTAGAATATAATCCTCTTGATCCTCACGTTCTTGCGTTTTTTTGGGGCCATAGAGTAAACCTTCAGTAAGGCCATCACAGGCGGTAATGACCTGAATTTTATATTCAGGTGGAATGTTCTTTAATGAAGCGATATCGATCAGTGCATCAGCACAAACACCTGTATATTCTGTATCACCAATTGCTCGTGAAACAGCTAGAACACCACTCACTCTACCATACATCACGAAGCCTCCTACGTTTTGAATTCGGACCACCTCCAGCTCTGGGGTGTATATTTTTGAATTGAGTCTACGAATACCGGCAACCGTTCCATCTTCTTTATAAATCACCACAAACGATACAGCATCCCCTAATGAAGCTGTTATTAAATGCTCCTTACTCATGATGGTGGTTGATGCCGTTGTGCCTCCCTTTGGGTGATGCTTATTGAAGCGTCCATTGACTTTTTGATAAGCGACCCATAAACGATGAGCCATATCTTGAGGCGTTAGCTCGTTTAAAAAGTCTTCCTCATATAGTTCCCAAACGATCGCATCCTCTTGAGTAGGCCTGCGTCCCCTTATTTCGTTATAGGCAAAACCATGCTCATTGGAGTCCTCCGCATCACCAGAGGATTTTGATATAATTTTAAGGAAAGGCTCTTTTTTATCTTGCATTTTCAACCCCCTAAGCAAATATAGTTAAATAACTAGAACAAAATTTGTCGTCCCCGCAAAGGCGGGGATCCATCTCAACGCGACTTCAATGCCATTTGATCAATAGATACCCGCCTTCGCGGGGACGACAATTCGTTATATACATTTTTAGTTATTATATTTAATGATGCCTGCTTAATTGAACACCGGGAATCGCCCTTTATGCATTAAATATAGTGCATTTAATTAAAAATAATACCAATCGGAAAAAAAGTATTTGCTGAGTGAGCAAGATCCTTCATAATGGATGCCTCTCTACACGGAACTCAATCACATGCTCAAAGAACTAGCGACTCAGTACGGCGCTCAAATTCAAACCGGTTATTATTTGATCATCCTTGTGAATGCGCTGTTGCATTTCATCTTTGCCGGTGCGGTGGCTCGAGATGCCGGTCAGTTATATAAAATGGGCGGTCGTCCCGCTTTGGTATCTGGCCCTACTTGGGCATTCGCTACACTCATTGGTGGCGTCATCACGGCAACGATTTATTGGTTTATTCATCATTCCACTTTGACACGACCCACATCTCGAGAGGCATTACATGACAGACTTTAAAATAAATAGAATCAACGTCCACGCATTAAAAAAATGCTACGACGAGTCACTGGATTTGTGCTTGATTGATGTACGTGAACAAGATGAATGGCAAGAAATGCATATCCCTCGTGCAATACACATCCCCAAAGACACGTTGGCGGACCGCATTGCTACCGTCGTCCCCGACCGATTGACTGCTGTTTATTTGCACTGTCGTGGAGGTGTACGTTCACTGTATGCCGCACAGGTTCTTTTAGATTTAGGATATCAGTCTGTTTATTCGGTAGATGGTGGCCTGATGGAATGGGCTGGCGCTGGATATCCGGTTCAGTCTTAACGAAATGCCTGCGGGGATTTTCCGCAGGCAGGTCTTTTTATTCGACCGAAAAAACACCCTCCAGTTCTTGCAAGTGAGCATTGACGAACGATTGACCTAAACCACGCACCGAGGCTAAATCCGCAACGGATTTAAACCCTTCATGCGCTTCACGGTAACTGACAATGGCTTCAGCCCGCTTTCTACCAATCCCTCTAAATGATCCGGTTAATGCGGTTGCATCCGCCTGATTCAAATTGATTTTATTGATGGGCAAGGCCACGGCCGTTTCTGCTAAGACTGGGGCGTCTTCGGCAAACGAATACGTGGGAAGGGAAACAATAACGCATGACAATACAACAGCAAACATGGTTGCTTTCATAACAATCTCCTTGATTGATTGGACTTAATGGCTCTTGTTACCACAAGAACGAGGGCAGTATCTCAAAAGTTGTTTGTAAAGTCTATTGCTGCAGCGCGCAAGAGGCGTTATCCTTGTCAACCCTCTTCATTTTGAGTCATCGAATCGATGGATAACGTTTATAGACCGCAGTGCGTTGAAGAACAAGCACAACAATATTGGATTAAAAAACAATCATTCAATGTGACAGAAGACCTGAATAAAGAAAAATTTTATTGCCTGTCCATGTTCCCTTATCCCAGTGGGTCCTTGCACATGGGGCATGTGCGCAATTACACCTTAGGTGATGTCATTGCACGTTACCAACGCGCACTGGGCAAAAATGTCCTTCAGCCCATTGGTTGGGACGCATTTGGACTACCGGCTGAAAATGCGGCAATCAAACACGGCATCCCGCCTGCTGAATGGACCCAAAAGAACATTGCCTCTATGAAAGCTCAATTTTTACGATTGGGCAACGCGTACGATTGGCGTCGAGAAATCACTACCTGTGACCCCTGTTATTACCGTTGGGAACAGTGGTTTTTTATTCGACTGTATGAAAAAGGGTTGGTCTATAAAAAAAATGCGGTCGTTAACTGGGATCCTGTTGATCAAACCGTGTTAGCCAATGAGCAAGTCGTTGATGGCCGTGGTTGGCGATCAGGCGCGCTGGTTGAACGCAAAGAAATTTCACAATGGTTTATCAAAATCACCGCGTATGCCGATGAATTATTACGTGACCTAGATACCCTCGATGGCTGGCCTGCACAGGTCAAGCAAATGCAACGCAACTGGATTGGGCGTTCGGAAGGCTGCGAAATATTCTTCAAAGTAGCCGGATTTTCAAAACGGTTGAAAATTTACACCACACGTCCGGATACATTGATGGGCGCGACGTACTTAGCGGTAGCACCCGATCATCCGCTAGCAAAACATGCTGCAAAAAACAACGCGGATGTTCAAGTATTTCTAGACAGTTGCCAAGGTGTGAAAATGGCTGAAGCCGACATCGCAACCATGGAAAAACGCGGCATAGACACCGGCATGAAAGCCACCCACCCAATTACAGGCGTTGATGTACCGGTTTGGATTGCCAATTTTGTCTTGATGCAATACGGCTCAGGCGCCATCATGAGCGTGCCCGCGCACGATCAACGTGATTGGGAATTTTCTAAAAAATACAATCTACCCCTGTCGAATATATTAGAATCCGATCACGACTACACACAATCGGCCTTCACTGGCGAAGGCATCTTGATTCACTCAGGTGCGTTCGATGGCCTTTCTTCCACTGAAGCCAAGCAGGCGATTACGGCCTACCTTGAAACGAACGATGCTGGAAAACACGCGGTCAATTACCGTTTACGTGATTGGGGCGTTTCCCGACAACGGTATTGGGGCACACCCATTCCGATGATCATGTGTGAAGAATGTGGCATTGTGCCGGTTCCAGATGAACAGCTTCCCGTTATTTTACCAGAAAACATTTCACTGACAGGAAACGGCTCTCCCCTGGCCCGCTGCCATGATTTCATCCATACGTCATGTCCAAAATGCGGACAAGACGCCATGCGTGAATCGGACACATTTGATACCTTTGTTGAATCATCTTGGTACTACGCACGATTTGCCTGTAAGGGCCAAGAAAACGTGATGCTGGATGATCGTGCCAAATATTGGACACCGGTTGATCAATACGTGGGTGGGATTGAACATGCCGTGATGCACCTGCTTTACGCGCGATTTTTCCATAAACTCATGCGAGATGAAGGCTTAGTCAATTCAGACGAGCCGTTTAAAGCCCTCTTGAGTCAAGGCATGGTATTGAAAGATGGGCATAAAATGTCTAAATCAGTAGGGAACACGGTTGATCCCAACCATCTGATTGACACGTATGGCGCGGATACGGCTCGGTTATTCATTATGTTTGCAGCGCCACCCGAACAATCCTTGGAATGGTCGGATACCGCGGTGGAAGGTGCGCATCGGTTCTTAAAACGACTATGGGCTTTTGCGTACCAAAATAAACCATTGTTCCTGGAAATCAATGAGTCCTTTTTAGACGAAAACAGCCCGATTCAATGGCAAAATTGTGATGTCCGGCTTAAAAAATCGAGATTGGCGGTTCATCAAATTCTCATGCAAGCCACACACGATTATGAGCGGCAACAATTTAACACGGTCGTCTCTGGTTGCATGAAGCTATTCAATGAGCTATCCGCTTACGTCATTGAAACAGAAGAAGATCAATACTTCTTGCATTCAGGTGTTAGCTTTTTGCTCCGGTTATTGGCTCCCATTACCCCTCACATTTGCCATGCGTTATGGCAACAATTGGGTTTTCAGAAAGCCATTATTGACGCGTCTTGGCCGAAGTTTGATAAAAACGCACTCAAGGTGGATGAAGTGGATTTTGTCGTGCAAGTCAATGGGAAGCTTCGTGCTCAATTTACAAGCCTGATTGATACGCCGAAAGAGGCATTGATTGAACTGGCATGTGAGCATGCCGCATCGTTCCTCGTCGGAAAAACCATTAAAAAATCGATCATTATCCCGCATCGTCAATTGATCAATTTGGTGATTGGCGAGTGAGAGCCGCCATACGCTTGTCCCGCTTGATGGTCTTAATCGCCCTGCTTTTAACCGGATGCGGGTTTCATCTGCGGGGCATGAACGACATGCCCAAATGGCTAAACGATGTCGCGCTGGTGATTCAAGAGGGAAACCGTGATTTAGAACCGTTGTTGTCAAATCAATTGGAGGCGTATCATATCAACCTGTGTTCTGATCCCGCCTTGGCGCGTTATTGGTTGATTATAGAGCATGATGAGGTGCGTCAAGAAATTTCCAGCATTAGCTCCTCCACCACGCCTCGCCAATACCAACTGATTTACATAGTTCGCTTCAAGCTCCAACGGGCAAAAGGACTTGAACTGATCCCGTCTACCCAAGTCGTTGTGACCCGACAAGTCACCATCAATAGCGACCGAATATTGGGTTCAACCAGTGAAGAGGACTTGTTAAAACGTGAAATGCAGCATGATGCTGCCATTCAAATCATCGGGCGACTGAGCCGAGCACATGATCGTTAAATATCAAGCATTGGCGCAATCGTTACGCCAACCGTTACGGGCCGTATATATATTAACAGGCCAAGACGCATACCTTTTAAATGATGCCGCACGCCTCATCAAAAACGCCTTTCGACAGTGCGGAGAGTATGATGAGCGTATTATTGATTTAAATACCCCCGCGGATTGGGTTTTATTGCAAAGTGAGGCCAGCAGCTACTCACTCTTTTCAGAATTTGTTCTATTAGATGCGCGCTGCGATAAAAAATCCATTGATGCCGCGGGTAAGAAAATGCTACAAAAATACATCGAGCAGAGCAATCCTCGCTGCCTGATTATCCTGCGCGCACCCCATGTACCGAATAAATTGCTGCAGACACTAGCGAATAACGATCAAACCGTGCTCATGCAAGCCTATCCATTCGCGCCGGCCGAGTTACTACGCTGGATTACGACCGAGTTCAAAAACAAGCATATTTTACATGCGCGAGAAGTCCCGGCTCTTGTTCACCAATATACTCAAGGCAACATGCTCGCCTGTGCACAACTCATAGAAAAACTGGCTCTCATTTCGTCTGACAATACGCCACTCACGATAGAACAGGTGAAAGAGCAGCTTTACGATCAATGTGATTATCAATTGTATGAATTAGCCGATGCGTGTTTAACCGGTCGCGCTGAGAAAGCAGTGCATTTATTGCGCCAAGCATGTCAAAATAAAACCGAGCCCACACTCATATTGTGGTTATTAACCCAGGAAATTCGACTGCTGATTCAGCTTGATTTTTTACGGGGCCAATCAGTGGCATTAACAACCGCCTGTAGCCAATTAAAAATTTGGCCACAACGTGCGCCATCTTATGAAGCAACGCGTCTGCGTGTCACGGGACTCAAGCTTCAGCAGTTGTTGCAATCTTGCCAACAATTGGATGAACAAATCAAATCGAGCATCAGTCGTTTCGTTTGGCATGGGCTGGAAGCATTGGCACTGGTCCTTTGTTTGGGTTAACCACGGGCACGCAATGTTCTGGTCAATATTAACTATTCGTTTTGCTAGGCTTGAATACATAACGCCCCGGGGCGTCTGCTATTGCCTCCATCGGTAATTTAGAAAAAACAGGTGCATTGATCAGACGGCCAGATTCCTTCTTCAACCACGTCAACCATTCAGGCCACCAAGAACCCGTATGATAGCTCGCGTTAGCCAACCAATCCTCGGGATTTTTAGGGCTCGCCCTATTCAGGTAATAACCGTATTTTGGACTACCAGGCGGAATGATAATACCGGCTATATGCCCTGAACCACCCAGAATAAATCGTTTTTTTCCCTGCATGAATTGAAAGCCTTCATAGGTTGTTTTCCATGGCGCAATATGATCCTTTTTTGTTGACACGAAACACGTCGGGATATCAATCTGACGGACATCCAGTGGTGTATTATTGATGTGTATTTTGCCCGGCTTGACCAAATCATTGTTTAAATACATCCAACGCAAATACTCCGAATGCATTTTGGCCGGCATATTGGTTGTATCCATATTCCAAAACAACATATCAAACGGTACGGGAGGCTTCCCATGCAGATAATTTCGAATGAAAAAAGCCCAAACCAAATCACTCGCGCGTAGCGAGTTAAATGCACTGGCCATCAACTGCCCATCAAGATACCCTTTTTCTTTCATGTATTGTTCAAGTTTTTCTATTTGCTTTTCGTCGATAAAGACGGATATATCACCCGGCTCACTGAAGTCAATCATAGAGGCTAAAAACGTGGCTGAGCGAATGGAGGTTATTTGTCGGGCCTTGTTCAAGGAAAGCAACATGGATAACAATGTCCCCCCAATACAAAAACCAAGTGTGTTCACCTGCTCTACATTCAATTGCTTCTGAATGGTTTTGATTGCAGAAATCGGTCCATCGTTTAAATAATCAACCATGCCTTTGTTGGCGAACGTTGCATCGGGATTGGCCCAGGAAATGATAAAGACTGTAATCCCCTGTTCAACCAGCCAGCGAATCATTGAGTTATTTGGGCTTAAATCAAGAATGTAATATTTGTTTATCCAGGGAGGAACAATCAATAAAGGCACTGATTTGACCTTTTTGGTTAGTGGCGTGTATTGAATTAATTCCATCAATTCGTTTCTATAGATCACTTTGCCTGGTGTTGCAGCTAGATTCTCACCAACTCTAAATGCGTTTTTATCCGTCATGGATATCACTAATCGAGACGATCCTGCATCCATATCAGTCAGAAGATTTTGCAGCCCTAATAATAAATTTTTTCCATGGCTTTGTAGTGTTTCTGCCATTAAGTGCGGATTCGTATGAATGAAATGATCAGGTGACAAGGCATCCAGGCATTGTCGCGTAAAAAATTGGACTCGTTTGGCTAATTTTAAATCACCATAATCCAGATGTTCCAGTAATGATTGGATGTGCTCTTTCGCCAGCAAATACTGTTGACCTAGCAAGTTGAAAAAAGGATTATTGACCCATTCTTCCGTACTAAAGCGTTTGTCATTGAGGGGTTTGATCGTGCCTTGCAGACAATGATTGAGTTGATCTTCCCAGAGCCCAAAGGCATCTTGCATCCAAGACATTTGCATGTCTTGAACAGGCTGAGGATGATTCAACAGTACGTTCGTCAATGCTAAATAGTCCGCAGATAGATCAAACCATTGTCCAATCAAATGGGGCAGTCGATCGGGGTCATGCTCAAAGCGCTTCAATAAATCCAAACTTTTTTCGATGACCGCTTGAAGAACATCTTGTAATTCCACATCTTGATTCATCTGGCCTCTGCTTGTTTCAATTCGCCGAGCCGCATGTATGTTGGCGTTTGGGCAAAACAACAGGCTAAAAAACACGCGTCGCTTCTCATCGAAAATCTCTTATCAAATACACTCATCTTCCTAAGTCTCGATGCGCTTATTCTATTTGAACAGAAAAGCATGAGGCCTTTCCATGCTTTTCTGTTCAAACGCTAATCCAGTTCCAATCTATTTTTTTATTTCAGATTTTGCTTTCATTTCCTGAGTACAAGATAGCATGGCTTTTTCCATAATCTGAAATGATTTTTGCATATAGTCCAATGCCTTATGGCCATTGGCAATAGCCATTTCAAGTTGTTTTTCCAATAGGTCGGCCGGTTTGGTCACTTGTGAAAGCTCATCTGGTTTCATGTATGCATAGCTCTGCAACGTTTTCACATTCAGCTCGGCCATTGCATGCAAAGGTTCTTGCGCTTTTTTAACCATATCTGTAATTTTTTCAAAATATTCTTGATTCATCATGATTCCCCAATTTAGTTATGTTGCACCGCACAATAAAACTATAGTCACTGATTGAACTAATTGTCAATCAATACCTAACCCATTACAACAAATAATCGTAACACCACACTATTCACAATTTTTCAAGAATGACGCTGCCTACCCCATAACCTGCACCAAATGAGCACAGCAATCCGATATCCCCTTTATTTAAATCATTGTGAAATTTGTGAAATGCGATCATCACGCCAGAGGCGCCAGTATTACCGTATTCATCCAATATAATCGGTAACTCAGTTTGATTTGCATCTCGGCCTAAAAGACCTCGTGCAATATCAGTATTCATTTGAATATTCGCTTGGTGCAACCAAAGTCTTTTCAGCGTGCTCGGTTGAACAGAACACTCAGCCAAATGATTATTTACATGCTCGATAGTAAACGGCACGACTTCTTGTCGTACAAGACTACCCTGCTGCATAAATAATTTATCATCAACTGGCGGATGGCCTTGTTCACATCGATTTAAAAATCCAAAATTATTGCGTATATTATTCGAGAACTTTGTTTCCAATTTACCGCTTATAATTTTGTAGGGATGTTTTGCATTGCAAGCACTTTGTTTTTCTAATATAGCGGCGGAACACGCATCACCAAAAATAAAATGGCTTTTACGATCGCGAAAATTTAAATGGCCTGTATATATTTCAGGATTAACCATTAACACACATTTTGCAGCCTGACTAAGAATCAAACTGCGAGCGATATTGATCCCAAAGGATGCCGATGAACATGCCACATTCAAATCGTACGCAAACCCTCCACAACCTAATGTCGCTTGCACCTCCATAGCAATGGATGGATATGAGCGTTGTGTATTGGAACAGGCGACGATCACAGCATCAATGTCTTGTGGATTTTTATTCGCATTTTTTAATGCTTCATTTGCCGCAGAAACAGCCATCTCACATTGAAGGGATACTTCGTCATCGCCACGATGAGGTAATATGGGGTGTAAAATATCCGGATTTAAAATGCCCGCTCTGTTAACGACATGTCTTTTGCGAATTCCCGAGGCTTTTATTATAAAATCAGAACAAGATTTTTCTATTTTTTTATATATTTCCGATGAGATTTCATTTTTAAATGTTTGATTGAAATGAGTAGCATAGGTGTTATATGAACCTACAATTTCATCCGTTGTAATAAATTCAGGTGGGATGTCAACCCCCGTCCCACTCAACACCACATCCATTTAACTACCTCCATGTTGTCTACCTTACTGAAAATAACAGACCAAAAGATACATAAAGGCTACTGCGCCCCCAGACTGAAGTGTGCTTAAATATAATGGTCAAGTTCGGTATGCGCAATCATGGTTTTACTTCTTGCGAAAAGGAAAACCATGGTTGTTTATTTTAATATCAATATCTATTGTGATTAAAAAGGCTGACTACCGATTCATACTGGTGTAGTTCGATCTAAAACGTATAAGCGACTAGACAGGACAAGTATTTTACCAGGACAAGTATTTTACGTTGACTCAGGCTACTCAATGATGGGGTAATGACATGGCTTTTATAGAAAACAAAACATTTGATGAACTTAAATTAGGTGACGTAGCCTGCATCAAACGCACACTCACCTTAAAAGACATCGAACTTTTTTCCATCATCTCAGGTGATGTGAATCCGGCTCATGTGGATGCTGAGTACGCGAAAAATGATATGTTTCACAAAATTATTGCGCACGGCATGTGGGGGGCTTCACTCATATCCACGGTGTTAGGCACAAAGTTACCGGGACCTGGTACAATATATCTGGATCAAACGCTAAAATTTACAGCACCTGTTGTACCAGGAGACACCATCACGGTTAGCGTAACGGTGACGGATATAAAACCTGATAAACACATTGTCAATTTAGCGTGCACATGCGTCAATCAAAACGATAAAACAGTGCTCAGTGGTTTGGCCACGGTGATTGCTCCTACAGAGAAAGTAAAACGGAAAAGAATTGAATTGGCGAAGGCCATGATTAAAGATCGAAAAGGAAAATGGTACAAAAAATTAATCCTATTAACGAAAGATTTAACCCCACTTAAAACAGCCATTGTTCATCCAGTCGATAAACGCTCCCTGGAAGGTGCCATTGACGCCGCAAAGGCAAATCTCATTATCCCCATACTGGTTGGTCCTAAGGATAAAATTTTGGCCGCAGCAAAAGATGCCTGTCTGGATATTTCTGCATACCCCATTATTTCAACCCGCCATAGTCATGAATCCGCTGAAGTTGCCGTAAAACTGGCAAGAGATGGTCAAGTGGATGCGTTAATGAAAGGGAAAATCCACACGGATGAACTGATGGAATCGGCTATTCATAAAGAAACGGGGTTACTCACCGGGCGCCGGATGAGCCATGTCTTTTATGTCGAACCCCCCGAATATTACAAACCGTTGTTTATTTCTGATGCGGCCCTGAATATTCAGCCTAATTTACAAGAAAAAAAAGATATCACGCAAAATGCAATTGATTTGTTTCGAATATTAGGGTTTGGAACGCCTAAGGTTGCCATTGTTTGTGCCGTGGAAACCGTTACTGAAAAGATGCCTTCCACACTCGATGCAGCAGCCCTCAGTAAAATGTCGGATCGAGGCGAGATAACGGGCGCCATTGTTGATGGTCCACTCGCGTTTGATAGCGCTATTTCAATTGAATCGGCACGCGAAAAAGGAATCAAATCTGATGTCGCGGGTTTCGCTGACATCATTATTGTGCCCGATATTGAAGCGGGCAATATGCTCTATAAAGAGATGACGTATATGTCTGGCATGGAGGCTGCCGGCATGGTTATGGGTGCCAGAGTACCCATTATTTTAACCAGCCGTGGAAGTGATGATATCTCTCGGCAAGCATCATGTGCCATGGCGCTGGTGTATGTGCGTAACAAGGAAACATTGAATGAC
>JAOAUO010000078.1 GCA_030157565.1 Legionellaceae bacterium | reverse complement strand
GCATAGGTCATGCGCGGCAAGGTGTCTGGCAGCTCAACTTGAAGCAGATCGCGAAAGATTGTTTTTAATAGGCCTTCAATGAGATTGAGAATGACGGACTCATCAATGAACGCCATCTCGATATCCAGCTGAGTAAATTCAGGTTGGCGATCGGCACGCAAATCTTCATCACGAAAACAACGCACAATTTGATAATACTTATCAAAGCCTGACATCATCAACAACTGTTTAAACAATTGAGGGGATTGAGGGAGCGCATAAAATTCCCCTGGATGAACACGAGATGGAACCAGATAATCGCGTGCGCCTTCAGGCGTGGCTTTCGTCAACATGGGCGTTTCAATGTCCATGAAATCTTGCGCATTTAAATAGGTACGCATGCACTGCGTGAGGC
The DNA here is from genome assembly GCA_030157565.1 of Legionellaceae bacterium. Classification (GTDB taxonomy): domain Bacteria; phylum Pseudomonadota; class Gammaproteobacteria; order Legionellales; family Legionellaceae; genus DDPF01. The sequence continues at coordinate 11,981 of JAOAUO010000078.1, read as the reverse complement.
GGTGCCTTAATTTCAATTTACTCTGCATCTCAATACGGCGTAAATCGAGATAACGATACCGATATCTCAAATCTTCATTGATGACTTGATGTGCATCCGGAAGAAAAGGCGGGGTTTCAGCCGCGTTCAAAATATCCAAGTCCGCACCCAAAACCTCAATACGGCCGGTCGCCATGTTGTCATTGATCATGCCACTGGGTCTGGCACGAACCGTTCCGGTAATCCGCACCACATGCTCATGGCGAAGGGTCTCTGCTCGAGAAAAAACGCCTTGAAATTCCGGTTCAAACACCACCTGAAGAAGGCCTGAGCTGTCTCGAATATCTAGAAAAATAACGCCGCCGTGATCTCGACGATTGTGTATCCAACCGCACACCGTAATGGATGCCTCGATCATGGATTCATTGATGGTTGTACAGTAATGTGATCGCATAAAAAAATCTCTCTAAAATAACTAGTCTTTAATAGGAAAAGTGTCCGGCGTAATGGGCTGCATAACGCCTAAGGAAATCACACACTTCAAGGCCGTTTCAACGGTCATGGATAGTTCAATGACCTCGGCTTTAGGCACCAAAATCAAAAAACCTGATGTAGGATTTGGCGTGGTCGGAATAAATACAGTGAGCATCTCCGTGCCCGTCTTTTCACTGATTTCAGGCTGGACGGTCCCGGTTTGAAACGCGAGACTCCATAAGCCCTTGCGTGGATACTCAATCAACAATACTTTTCGAAAAGCCTGACTATTGGTCGCGAAGATGGCCTGAATCACTTGTTTTGTAGCCTTGTATATGGATCGCACCAAGGGAATTCTATCCAAGACGGCTTCACTCCAACGCATGACGCGTTGGCCTAAAAAATTGGTCGCAACAATGCCGGTTATCATCAACAATAACAAGGACATCAAGACACCCAGCCCCGGCAAATGGATTCCGAATAACTGCTCCGGCTGGTATGCATGCGGCAACAGTGCCAAGGTGTTGTCCAATAAATCGACCAAAAATCGCAACACCACCAAGGTCACTAGAATCGGCAACCAAACGACCAAACCGGCCAGAAGATAACTACGCAACGCAGGCATTTTCAATTTTTATTTGCTCTCGCTGGTACTGCTGCTTGAGGAGGAGGGTTCAACCACTTTTTTCTCAGTGGAATGGCTCTCGGATGAAGACGTGGAGCCGCCTTCTTTTTTTGTCGTCTTGTGTTCGGACGTGCCTTTTGTTTTAAAATCGGTCGCATACCAACCCGTGCCTTTTAATTGAAATCCGGCCGCAGACACCAATCTTACAACGCTATTTTTTAAGCAAGTAGGGCACGTTTTGATAGGCTCATCATTCATTTTTTGTATCACATCGAATGCATGATGACACGCCGAGCATTGGTATTCATAAATAGGCATCAAAACATCTCCATCAAAGGCCTGCATAAGCCAATGATTATAACGAAGTCCCTCTAGATGAACAACCAGCGTTTGGACAAAAAAGCATGACAAGGGCCTCATACTGTTCGGTCCAAATGCCAATACATATTGACTCACCAGAAAATACGGGTAAATTAACAGAAAAGCATGAAAGGACCTCAATCCATAGCAAGGAAAGCAATCAACATGAGCCAGACCATATCGTATCCTGTTCCCTCTCACTTTAAAAAAACAACACACCTCACGGCGAAGCAATACGAAACATTATACCAACAATCCATGCAGGAACCGGCTGTATTTTGGGCCGAACAAGCCAAACGCTTCATTTCTTGGTTTAGGCCATGGACTCACCTGACTCAAGGGGATTTTTCAACAGCAGATGTCCAGTGGTTCACAGGGGGGACACTTAACGCCTGTTATAATTGCGTGGACAGGCACTTGCCGACACGAAAAAACAAAGTCGCTCTTCTTTGGGAAGGGAATAGTCCGCACCAAACGCAATCGATGACCTACGGTCAGCTGCATAAAAAAATAAGTCGATTGGCGAATGCCCTGCTCTCTCACGGGATAAAAAAAGGAGACCGTGTCTGTATCTATTTACCCATGATACCTGAGGTCGTTATCGCCATGCTCGCCTGTGCACGGATTGGGGCGATTCACTCGGTGGTGTTTGGTGGATTTTCGGCCGAGGCGTTAAAAATACGTATATTAGACGCGGATTGTCGACTATTGATCACAGCGGATGAGGGGTTCCGAGGCGATAAAATCGTTCCATTTAAAGAGAATTGCGATAGAGCACTAGCGCATTGCCCTCACGTTCATACGGTCATTGTCGTTAAACGAACGGGCAATCCCGTTCACTGGAATAACGCCCGGGATATTTGGTATCACGATGTAGTCGCCGCGGCAAGCATGGATTGTCCTATCGTACACATGGATTCAAACGATCCATTGTTTATCTTATACACATCGGGCTCAACCGGCACGCCCAAAGGCATTTTGCATGCAACAGGAGGCTATCTCGTTTATGTGGCCATGACGCACTATTATGTCTTTGATCACCAAGAGAATGATGTCTATTGGTGTACAGCCGATGTCGGTTGGATCACGGGGCACTCATATCTGGTCTACGGACCGCTGGCCAATGGGGCGACCACCCTGCTCTTTGAAGGCATCCCGAACCATCCCGATGATTCACGCTATTGGGACGTGGTAGACAAACACAAAGTGACCGTTTTTTATACGGCCCCCACCGCACTGCGTGCATTGCGTCGAGAAGGCGACGGATGGGTGAAACGCACGTCTCGCGCCAGTCTACGATTACTGGGCTCCGTCGGCGAACCCATCAACCCGGACGTCTGGGAATGGTATGACCAAGTGGTCGGAGAGAGCCGCTGCCCCATCGTGAATACCTGGTGGCAAACAGAGACTGGTGGCATCATGATGACCCCTTTTCCCGGTGCCACGCCATTGGTCCCGGGTTCAGCCGGAGTGCCTAGTTTTGGGATTGTGCTGGATATTGTGGACGAAAATGGGCAGCCGGTGATGGACAACAAACCCGGCCGACTGGTAATAAAAAAACCATGGCCTGGCATGATGCAAACGATTTATGGCGATCGACAGCGATTGATCGACACTTATTTTAAAGCCATCCCAGGCTGTTATTTAACTGGCGATGGCGCGCACCGAGATGAAGCGGGCCTGTTTTGGATCGCCGGTCGTAATGATGATGTCATCAAAGTGTCCGGGCACCGCATGGGCACAGAGGAGCTAGAAAGCGCGTTCATTTCTCATCCAGCCGTCGCGGAAGCCGCCGTGGTTGGGATCGCGGACGACATCAAAGGAGAGGCTATTTTTGCATTCATCACGTTAAAAAATAAGACAAAGCCCACCGAGGCATTAAAAAAAGAATTAATACAGCATGTTCGAGAGGCCATAGGCTCTCTCGCTACGCCCCAAGACATCCAATGGACCGACGCGCTACCGAAAACGCGTTCAGGAAAAATCATGCGACGCGTTCTGCGGCACATCGCACGCAACGAGCTTGACTGCTTAGGCGATCTCTCCACATTGGCCGACCCAACCATTATCGAAAAAATCATTAGGGAAAAATCATGAGCAACCCCGTTTTTGTCAATCGCATTTTAAACATGAAAAAAATAAAATACATCGGATTGGACATGGATCACACGCTCATTCGATACCACACGAAGCGCTTTGAAGCCCTAGTCTATCAATATGTTGTTGAACAACTGATTGAGCATAAACAATACCCTGACACGATAAGACAATTGGTCTTTCATTTTAACGACGCCATTCGCGGTTTAGTTGTGGATAGCAAAAATGGCAACATCTTAAAATTAAGCCGATATGGTGCGATTAGGCAAAGTTATCACGGCACCACATTGATTGATTTTACGGAACAAAAAAAATTTTATCGCAGCACGTATGTGGATTTAGGCGATCCAAATTACATGGCCATTGATACCTCATTTTCCATTGCTTTTTGTGTCCTATACAGCCAATTGGTTGATTTGAAAGATGCATCGCCTCACCTATTCCCCAGTTATAGTCTCATCGCGTTAGATGTGTTAGGTGCTGTAGACCAAGTGCATGCCGACGGCAGTCTGAAAAAACAAATTAGCGAACATCTCGATGATTATGTGATGCGTGAGCCCGCTGTGGTCGAGGGGCTCAAACGGTGCATTCAACATGGGAAAAAAATATTCATCCTCACCAACTCAGAATATTACTACACCCATCTGTTACTCAACCATGCCATCAATCCGTTTCTCAATGAAGGAGAAACCTGGCAAGATTTGTTTAGCTATGTCATCACGTTGGCCAATAAACCGCGATTTTTCTATGACAACCTCAAATTTTTACGCATCGATCCCGAGCACGGCACCATGACCAACACCATGGGGACTATCCAACCGGGTGTTTATCAAGGAGGGAACGCCAAAAAATTCACGGATGACCTGCAATTAAATGGAGATGAAATTTTATATATTGGCGATCATATTTACGGTGATATCCTTCGTCTGAAAAAAGATTGCAATTGGCGAACCGCTCTCGTGGTTGAGGAGTTAGGCGATGAGATTGCAGCCCAAAGAAAAGCGCGCACATTTGAAGAATCCATCATGCAAAACATGGCATTGAAAACGGACTTAGAACAAGAACACATTGACTTGCAAACAAAAAGCATCGAGGAAAAAACCAGTCAATATTCTGAGGCCTTACACGCGTTACAAACAAAAATCTCATCGGTTGATCTCACCATATCAAATCTCTTGCGTGAACAACAGCTGTTGTTTAATCCCAAATGGGAGCGCATCTTTCGCGCAGGCGCTGAGGAAAGTTATTTTGCTTATCAGGTCGAACGCTTTGCATGCATCTACATGGAGAAATTATCTGATTTATTGGCACTTTCCCCGCTCACGTATTTTCGAGCGAATAGAAGACTGCTGCCGCATGATTAACATGGCGTTTGAACGAAATGACATGCAAAAACACGCCTGTCATTTCGTCCAAATATAATCCCTGCCCCAATCTTAAGAGCGCTTCGTGTATTGAATCAGGGGGGGGGGAGTCTGTCTGCTCTCTATCGCAAACCCTCGATTCAATACGCGAAGCGTTCTCTATGCGCATGATCCAAAATCCAATGGCTTGCAATTTTTACCCAATAGAATACACTGGTTCCAATATGGATTTATTGTCGCTCATTTCATTCAATACAGGGAGTTATTCAGATGAAAACAAATCGTATACCATATGCCGCACTTTTTTTGGTTAATGCCTGTTTACTCAACGGTGCTAACGCCGCATCACTCATAAAAGCAGTCACTCCTCAGGGCGGGGCTCAAAAAAATCACCTAACTACACCGTCAAAAAACAACCTTTATTCCGGTTGGAAAGACATGGAAAACCAGCCTGTTTATAAAGCAGGTCCTTATGTTGGCATCAGCTTTGGCCCACGGATCAACATTAACGCATCGCGATTTAACTACATCGGTGGAGAAGGAACGCTATCTGCAGGCTTGGCACATCTATGGCGCCAACAATACTACCTCGCAGCAGAGGCCTTTGGTTCAAACAGTCTGAATCTCCATACATCCAACGTGCAATTGAACACCATAAGCCCCAGACATAACCTCGTAGACGTACAATCTATCCGCTCCACCTGGAGTTATGGGATAGATATCATTCCAGGACTGATGCTCAATGATAAAACCATGATTTATATGCGCGGAGGCGTCGTCCGAACCCACGTGAAGATCGATTCCAATCTGAGTGATTTCGCACTCAATGATGATGGGTGGCGTCTGGGTCTGGGAACTCAAACAACCCTCTATAAAAACTTTGATATTCGCCTGGAATACATCGCTGCCCGTTATCAAGAAACCACTGTGTTTATTTCAGACAGAAAAACCAAGCCATTTTCCACTCTATGCAATCTCGGCCTTGTATATAAATTTGTGTAACAGCAATCGCTGCAACGTGACGGAAAGCCACTTATTGAAGGAACGATCCGTGTCACTTCAGAACGCGGCTTCCAACAGACAGGCCAGTTGACTTAGGCGGACAAACGAATCGTTACAAACATTCAGATGCCCGCTTAAAGTATCTCTATAATATTGACGTGCGAGTCGTTACTTCTTTCTTTACAAAATAAAATTTGTACACTATATCATCTATATGCGTTTCATTTAAATAGGTGATGTATGCCCCAAAAAATAGTGATGGACGAAAGATTGTTTGCGCACATTCTACTCGACCCAGAGCTGAGCGGTCGGTACGATGTTGAGGGCAATCAGTTTAAAACCACATTGGGCTATTTAAACCAATATATCGATATTTATTTCAATGAACAAAAACAAGCCTTTCCTGAGGCATTGCAAAAAATGCGCCAGGCGATAAAACCCTTGCTTACATTTGAAGAAGACATTCGGATAGCCAATAGTGTGGACTCCGTCTCAAGAGAGGCCATTGAAATACAAGCGACCGAACTGAACCGGCTCGAGAATAAAATAGTCCAGGCCATTGAGCGATTGAAAATCGGTCAGTACTTACTTCTCCCCGGCGGCTGGGCAAACCCGTCCAGCCCGGGGCATGCCATGATTTATACAGTGACCAAGACCAAAGAAGGCTTGCTATTTTTCATTTATAATTCAGGTGCCGGCATTCAGTACCATGAAAAAACATCGTCCACCATCAATGAACGCTACTACCCTGTTCGCATGCATCACATTCCAAAGGGTTATCCCCCGCAGGAAATGAAGGCACTGGTTCATCGACTGATGTTAGCCATGCTTCCCTCCCATCTTCGAAGTCCAATCACATACGACGCAGCGTGTCTCTACCAAGATATCGACAGGAGCCTCATCTTTCTGGAGGCAGAGCCGCGGAAGGCCCGTCAATTCATTTCTGAAGAATTAACCACTGCAGGACAACTGTCTGGAACATGCGCCCAACGCGTGATTCATCAAATGCTTAAAATCACCTTCGGGAACCTGAAAGACTACCAAAATTTTGCCTTTCAATTCAAACGGCATGCCTTGCGTGAGTATACTTCACAAGGGATACGCTCTATGAACGAGCCGATGATTGAACTGGTTCGCTTGGCAATAAACAATGTAACCAAGCTTTTAAAACAACTGGATAAGAAAAAGATCAATGCCTCACTGAGTGAGTTATTGGAACTAAAAAAGCAATTCCGTTTCAGCCCTGAGCCAGCCTCCTCCATCCATCACAAAATGCCTGAATGGAATGATATTGACAGACCATTCACCATTAAACCGAACCTCCCCGCCTACGACGACACGGTTTTGAATGATTTAATCCGTGTGCGCCCTTATTCGCCCATCACGCCCTTGAATCCAGCAGACGACCTGATTCCACAACTGGATGCATTGATTGCGACGTGTGAAGCGCTACAAGACAAACAGCCCGTGTTTGTTATCGAGCAACTGGAACAAGCCATTGCCTCACTGCCCTTGCCACCGCATTTTGATCGCCAAAAACTCGGTCATTTTAACGCGTGGAGTGCCCACACAGGAACCGATGAAAACCTGAGGAAAATGATCGGATACCTTGAAACATTGCAGAGCATGTATGTCATTGTTTGTGATAGACAATACCCCAATCTTCGGCTCCCACGCCAACAGATTGTGCATGGCATCCTGATTGGATTACGCGATTTCTTTCATACGCTATCAGAACCAGCCGAATCCGAACCCCATCCACACAGGCGCCTGCTGAGGTATGCGTTTGAAGCCTGTCATCGTTCTCCTTGGATTTCAGCCAATGATCCGCTGTTTGATGAAAAATTCAATCAACTTTTAGCGCTTTATTCATCTGAATCGAATACTCCAGACAAAAACGATTGGGATATGTATATACAGCATAAATACAAAGCATTAATCACCCCTGAAGAAGATGCGGCCCTCATTCAAATATATGAAGCCTGGTCTCGCAAGACGCTCTCTCAAGAAGGAGACAAACCATTAAGAGATAAAAAACTGATATCGCTATACACCTTGTTTAAATTGTTCAAATCCGATGGAAAACGTAATGATGATACTTGGAACTCAATGAAAGAAGCGTTATTACCCGCTCAATCGTTATTCATCCTGCTTGAGCTGGGCATCATGAATCGGTTTTCGAAACAACTCGCACTGGAGCTATTTATTACAACCAGTATGAATTCGTTTTTGTCTAAAAAAATAGATTATCATGCTCCTAGAATTGGCATTGTATCAGGAAGATTTGGAGACGACGTCAAATTTTTACATTCAGTCCATCCATTCATGTATGGCCTCAGTCATAAGTACAATCATGAAAACTCTCCCGAACACAAGGTTTTGGATCAAGGCATCCCGGGTTATCGCCTTATGCAAACAAACTCTAATACTAGGCACATTCACTGGAGCTCCAACCAGATACAACTATCTGCCGAGTTGATCTGCCTGAATAAAGATCCATTCTTCGTGCGTGATTTACTTCACTTGCGAACCTCAAGCGCCCATCAAATCCAGTTAACCCTGGATTATTTTAAACGTTTGATCGATACACTGGAGGATCCAAATACCCAAACCTATGTGGAAGCCAATATTTTTGAGCGCAATCACCTCAGTAATTTGCTGGATTCCGATCAGGATGCATTGTTATTTCAGTTTGATGAATTTATCCAGCGTGGCTTGCAGTTTTATCTCAGTAGCCAAGCATTGATGACGCAATCATCTCTCTTTTTTATTCATTTGCGCTTCTTATTCAACGATTACTTGGCGCAAAAAAATCCTGTACGCGCTTCAGGTCGTCTCAAACAGGATTGTGATGAATTAACCGCTTCGATCAACCTGCCTCACAACGACGAAATATTATCCACCCTGCATCAGTATCGATTTTTAACCGCCATGAAGTACCATGCATTGCATCATGACGAATCTGAATGGCAGGCATTTTTTGCAGAAGCGCTGCAATCACTATTTTTTATCCAAAGAATGAGCAATCCTTCCAGAAAGAATACCTCCGACATAACCGTCCAACTGGAACGAGCCCAGTATCATTTTCAAGGTTGGCTTGAAAAAACACCGGATGCATCGCTCAGGGATAACATTAAACTCGCGATTAAAACCAATGGCATCGATGTCATCGATTCCACGTTGGAGGGCAATTACCCACATTTTTACTTAAGGAATCAAGACAAAGGGATCCACTATGATATTGACGTGACCAACGGCCTTGTTTTTAAAGACAACCGTGTCTTAGGCATGACGCCATCAACCATTAAAACACATGCCATCATCCAGAAACTGGGTCTAGAACAGGAGAGCCTGTGTTTTATGTCGCCCGATAAAACCATCTTTGAATTGATAACCGACCAACAACAGGTACGTATAACAACATCGCCTGCAAGGCAGAACTGGTCTGCATTGTTCAATTATCGGGTTGAAAAAAAATGGTCGCTCGCTGGTTTAGCGCCGCAATGGCATCAACTGTGCCCTTTAACAGAGCAACAAAATAGCCTGCTCAATCTGGGCGATTTTAACCCGTCTTTCATCGAGCATGATTTACCCGCGATTTTCAATGACAACCGCATCACCGTATGGATTAACAACAGTGATCAATCCGTCATCATCGTTCAAGATGAACAACCGATTTTTCAATCCAATGCTCAGCGCGAGCTTGAACAACTGGATGAGCATGGACGACGAAACGGCTATATTTTACAGCGCTATCAGGGTGCATTTGCTGACGCATTGGCAAATTTTGAAGATTCAGAAGCGCTAGTCTCCACGAAAAAAAGGGCGGATCCCTCTCAGGAAGACCGGTGGCACATTCATTTGCCCCGTTACGGTCTTTTTCTGGAAACAGCGGGCAAACAACTGCGCTTGGGCGGAACCGATTACATCCTAACCGACAAACCATCCCCCTTCCCCACCTCTGTTGCTTGTTTGAATGTAAGTAACGCGCGCGATCATCGAGTGATTGTTGCGTTGCTACCCTTCCAAACCAATGAAAACGTCGAGCCACGGCAAGGCGGTTATTATCCATTGAAACATGCCATAGCAAAACTGACACAGAATAGCTGGAATGATGACCCGACCGAAAAATACATCACATATCAATTAATCGATGGGCAGCCAACGCCTGATAAACCCGCGGATGCGCTGTATCTGTGCTACGTGTACCTGGCCAATCATCAGCCTGAGAAAGCATGGGCGGTGCTGGATGATATCCTGGGCTTGGAAGGCCATTATCAGGAGTTGGTTTTTCTGGAGTGGTTAGTCAACAAATTACCGACGGCACAAGACAAAGCCATTAAAAACCCCATTTATCTTGCTTGTCAATTAAAAGCCTTGGCCCTATTCACGGATCATTTAGCCGATGATATCAAACCGGCGTTTCCCCCTGAAAACCAGGAGTCCCTTGAGCAAACAGAGACAAGGACCTTTTATACAGGACTGCCCAAAACCATTGAGCTCCTCTTCACCCGCTTTCAAAATATGGAACGCCACCTTTCACATCCGTATTCACTAGACAATGCGGCACGTCGTTCACTATTAAATACATGCCTGCGATTAAGACTTGATGATGTGAACACCATCCGAATTGATAATCAGTTCGTTCTTTATGGCGCGTTAGGGTATCAATATCGACGCTTAAGCCTTGAAACCGTGCTGAAAGAAAAACATCATCTTGAAGCAACCGAACACACATTGAAATCGAACGGAATGGCCTTACCGAAAAAATTCGCCTCGCGCCTCGAAGAGATAAAACAAACCTTGGACACAGAATTACCTGTTTGGAAACGAGAAACAAAGCTTGAAAAGATTGCTCTTCCGAAAAAATCCCTCCTGGATGCGGATATTTTTAGCGATAGACCGTTATCCATCGCTACAACTTCGACACAGCAAGCCATAAAGGACCTGACATCAGAACTGGAACAATATGCGTTCTTAAATCACATCGACTCGTACCTGTCTATTGCGCTGAATCATTCACCAACGTCATCCTCCTACCTTGCGCTTGAAAACTTTTGCATCCATTGCTTGCGCGCCTGTGCAAACCGCTCAGCCTCATTGCAACAAAAACGCCTTGAAAATTATGCGCATTGCTTTTATCGCCTGTTAAACGCGCCAGACTCCTTTAAAAAAAGGATAAAAAGCAATATTGAAGCGGCCAATAAACCGGATTCTGATAGTCATTTCAAATTGGATCACCTGTTTCATGAATTGAGTTCAATACAGACGAAAACGATTGAAGTCTATCAAGCCAAAGATGTGTTTCAACAAATATTGGCCAGCAATGAAGTCATTTTAGCAGACCTAGCCCGCTCCATGCCGATGCATAAAAAGATGAACTTAACCCCCATCAACCGGCCTAGTACTCAAGGCACGCACAGCATGGCCTGGTTTAAAGATCAACTCCGTCAACAGTTGCCTGGTTTTTCTGAATTTGAACGGCCATTTAACGAGGCTGAACGCGACTATCAATCCACGCTCCAACACCAGTTAGATCAGCTGGATCAGCAGGACACCTCATTCAAATCGCGCATGCAACAGGAACAAATCAGCGAGGCGAACGCCGGCCTCATCAAATTCGATTGTGCTCAACGTCAAAAATCGGCTGCAACGTACTTTACCAACGAAGAGACGCTGGCGACACTTAAAACGCTGGTGAATGCATTTCAAACCGAGCTCAACGCCGCAAGCGAGAAGGCATGGAGCAAGGCCTTGAGTCTCGCCAATAAGCCCCCCGAAAAGCCTGATTCAGCGACCCTGCTGGAACTTGAAAAAATCGCCGGCTTGCGACGTGAATCCTTAACCCAACATGATTTATTAAAACTGTATTTCAATGCGGAGGAGTCTGCATACTTTGAGATGACTGGATTGTCATCCCCTCAAATGACACAACTGCATAACCTGATTCATCAGGCCGTGACGCAAGACCTGGAAGACGCCCATCTTCAACGGCTCATCAAAACACTGGAGTCTGCAAAACCAGAAGACGTGATAATCATATAGAAAGCTCCTTCGAATATCCGGTAAAGTTTAGGTTC
>JAOAUO010000077.1 GCA_030157565.1 Legionellaceae bacterium | reverse complement strand
ACACACAATGATGCAATTGTCGTTTTTATCCCGCACCACTTCCATCTCATATTCTTTCCAACCGATCACGGATTCATCAATGAGCAATTCATGCGTAGGCGAGAGCTCTAAGCCGCGCAAACAAATCTCTTCGAATTCTTCACGATTATAAGCAATGCCACCCCCACTTCCACCCATGGTAAACGAAGGGCGAATAATGGACGGGAAACCCAGCAGTGCTTGCACGGACAATGCATCCTCTAAACTATGTGCGATGGCCGACCGGGGCATATCCAAACCAATCGATTTCATCAACACGCGAAATTTTTCGCGATCCTCGGCCTTATCAATGGCCTCTCGACTCGCGCCAATCAGCTCCACACCAAACTGTTCCAATACCCCTTCACGCACTAAATCCAGCGCACAATTCAACGCCGTTTGCCCACCCATGGTTGGCAGCAACGCATCGGGACGCTCTTTTTCGATGACCCGCGCCACTTCAGGCCACAAGACCGGCTCAATATACGTCGCATCGGCCAACTCCGGATCGGTCATGATGGTGGCCGGATTGGAGTTCACCAAAATCACCCGATACCCCTCTTGTTTCAAAGCACGCACGGCTTGCGTGCCCGAATAGTCAAATTCGCAGGCTTGACCAATGACAATGGGGCCTGCGCCAAGAATCAGGATGGATTTGAGATCGGTACGTTTAGGCATGGTCAGCACTATAAAAATCTAAAGTGGCTTATTTTATCGGGTTTTAATCGAAGTTTATAGGGGGTTTGGAGGTTGGACAAAAAAGCATGAAAAGGGCCTCATGCTTTTTTGTCCAACCTCCAAATAGAATCAGCTCATCGATCGTTAGAAAAGGTAGTGTATTGAATAGAACGTTTAGGTTACCTAAGAGGTCGTTAATTGACTTGCTTGGCAATAAGTTGAATAAATAACATAGCATATGGCAACCCATGAAATGGATAAGCTCCCATAATATAAAAGATTGCCTCCTGAGGGAAAATGAAGAACTAAATCCACATAAAGAATTAAAACAAAATAACAAAACCAAATGATAATCATACTTAAGGATAATGATTTTTTTAAATTGAAGTAATAACGATGCATAGTGCTTAAGAAAGCCACGAATAGAAATAGAGGAAATGATAAAAAATAGTAATATAGCTGCATGCCTGAGGGTTCATAGGGAACATTAAGAAGATTATCCACCTTGGTTGAGCAAACTATACACATATACCAGTATATAATATACAGAAAGAAACCATTTATTATTGCTAAAAATCCAAAACCCAATCCTTTTTTCATGTTTTTTCAATATTGTATGCATTGAAGGTTGGACGAAATGACATGCAACAACACGCATGTCATTTCGTCCAAAGAATCAATAACGGTAATGCTCAGGCTTGTAAGGCCCATCCACTGACACACCAATATACTCCGCTTGCGTAGGCGTTAATTGGGTGAGCTTTGCGCCAATTCGCGCTAAATGCAATCGGGCTACTTTTTCATCCAAATGCTTCGGCAACACGTACACTTGATTGGCATAATGACTGGCTCGTTCGAATAATTCGATTTGCGCCAGCACTTGATTGGTAAACGATGCGGACATGACAAAACTAGGGTGCCCTGTTGCACAGCCTAAATTCACCAACCGGCCTTCGGCCAATACGATGATGCGTTTTCCATCGGGGAAAATCACATGATCCACTTGTGGTTTAATGTTTTCCCATTGATATTGACGCAAACCTTGAATGTCAATTTCAGAATCAAAATGACCGATGTTGCATAAAATGGCTTGGTTTCTCATGCGTGACACATGCTCGCAAGTCACCACGTGTGCGTTTCCAGTTGCGGTCACAACAATATCAACCTGCTCGGCCACATCATCTAACGTGACCACACGATACCCTTCCATGGCCGCTTGCAACGCGCAAATCGGATCAATTTCGGCAATGTAAACCGTCGCACCTTGGCCACGCAATGCTTGTGCGCAACCTTTGCCCACGTCGCCATACCCTAAAATCAGAGCCACTTTACCGGCAATCATGACATCGGTTGCCCGTTTCAGGCCGTCTAACAACGACTCACGGCAACCATATAAGTTATCAAACTTTGATTTGGTCACGGCATCATTCACATTGATGGCCGGCATTTTTAAATCGCCCCGTTTGGCCATTTCATACAATCGAGCCACCCCGGTCGTCGTTTCTTCCGAAACGCCTTTGATGTTATCTAACATCTCGGGGTATTTTTCATGAATAATCTGCGTCAAATCGCCGCCATCATCCAACAACAAATTAGGTGTCCAACCATCCGGTCCTCGCAAGGTTTGCTCAACACACCACCAATATTCCTCTTCCGATTCACCCTTCCAGGCAAATACAGGAACGCCAACAGCCGCCATAGCCGACGCGGCATGATCTTGTGTTGAAAAAATATTGCAAGACGACCATCGAACATCTGCACCTAATGCAATCAATGTTTCAATCAAGACGGCCGTTTGAATGGTCATGTGCAGGCAACCCGCAATGTGCGCGCCACGAAGAGGCTTTGTCGCGCCAAATTCGGCACGCAACGCCATCAATCCTGGCATTTCAGTTTCAGCAATCGCGATTTCTTTTCGTCCCCATGCCGCAAGCGTAATATCCGCGACTTTATAATCGGTTTTTGTTACCACGTCGTTTAATACAGATGATATTGACATAATACTGATTCCTCTGTTGTGTCGCTTGTTCAAATAATTGGGATCTCGTGTTAATGGAGGAGCTGAGCCTGTCCGGTAAAGATAGCACCCTCCTGTTAAATACGCTGACCTCTCTAAAAGTTGATGGCCTCATTATCTTTGCAGATAAAAGCATGAGGTTTTTTTCATGCTTTTATCTGCAAACGCCCCAATTACAGGGCTCGGCGCAATGAGTCGACTTGATCCAACCGTTCCCAAGGCAAATGCTCACGACCGTAATGGCCGTAGGTCGCGGTTTGACGATAAATGGGTCTCAATAGATCATGGTGATCAATGATGCCTTGCGGGGTTAAATCAAAATGCGTTTTAATCAGCTCGATAATGGCTTTATTATCCAAATGCGCGGTTCCAAAGGTTTCAACATGGATAGACGTGGGCTCTGCTATCCCAATGGCATAAGACACTTGCACTTCACATTTATCTGCAATGCCTGCCGCCACCAAGTTTTTAGCCACATGCCGAGCCGCATAAGCCGCTGACCGGTCCACTTTAGAGGGATCTTTACCCGAAAAGCAACCGCCACCATGACGCGCCATCCCACCATACGTATCTACAATGATTTTACGTCCAGTCAATCCGCAATCGCCCAAAGGGCCTCCAATCACAAATCGACCGGTCGGGTTGATAAAATATCGCGTTTCAGGACGCAACCACGCTTCAGGAATAATGGGCTTAATGATTTCTTCACGCACGGCCTCGATTAAATCGTGTTGACCAATACTGGCTGCATGCTGCGTTGAAAAAACAATCGTATTCACAGATACGGGCTCGCCATTTTCATAATTGAGGGTCAACTGGCATTTACCATCCGGCCGTAACCAGGGCAAAACCCCCTCTTTTCGCATCAATGCTTGTCGCTCCATTAACCGATGCGCATAAGCGATAGGGGCTGGCATAAACACATCGGTCTCGCGACTGGCATAACCAAACATCATGCCTTGATCGCCCGCACCCAATATTTTGGTGTCTTGGTTATCAACACCTTGCGCGATATCAGCCGATTGTTTACCGATAGCGGATAGAACCGCGCATGATTCCCAATCAAATCCCATTTCAGAGCTGCTGTATCCAATGTCTCGAATCACGCCGCGTGTGATTTCTTCCACATCAACCCATGCCTTGGTGGTGATTTCACCCCCAACCAAAACCATCCCGGTTTTTACAAATGTTTCACAAGCCACGCGCGCTTTAGGGTCTTGCGTCAATATGGCATCTAAAATGGCATCTGAAATTTGATCGGCTATTTTGTCGGGGTGCCCTTCTGCCACCGACTCAGACGTAAAAACATGGGATTGGTTCACAGCGAATACACTCCTGTATTAAAAATTTTAAATCACGCAGATTTCATCAACTCAATAAATTGATGAAAGATCATCTCAATATCATGAGGGCCAGGGCTTGCCTCAGGGTGCCCTTGAAAACCAAATGCTGGTTTTTCAATGTGCATAATACCCTGCAAACTGTGATCGAACAAGGAGCGGTGCGTGGCCTTCAAACAAGCCGGCAAGGACGCTTCATCAATGGCGAACCCATGGTTTTGGCTCGTGATAAAGACGCGCTGATCAAGGATGTCCAACACGGGGTGATTGGCGCCATGATGGCCAAATTTCATTTTTAAGGAACGCGCACCACAGGCGAGCGCTAGAATTTGAAAGCCCAAACAAATGCCAAATACAGGAATGCCTGCGGCTAAAAAGGCCTGCGTCGCTAAAATAGCGTAATCACAAACCGCAGGATCGCCGGGTCCATTGGATAAAAACACGCCATCAGGATTCAGAGCCATCACATCCGACGCTGAAGTTTGTGCCGGAACCAGCGTCAAGTGGCATCCTAAGTCATGTAAAATACGTAAAATACTGTGCTTCACGCCAAAATCATACACCACCACGTGAAACCGCAACGGCTGCGATTCGGTGGCCCACTCACCGCGGCCGTCATACCAACGCTCCACGGTTTGGCGTGAGACCACTTTGGCTAAATCAACGCCCGCCAATCCTTGAAATGCACGCGCTAAAGCCCGTGCTTCATCAACGGTCTTATCCGTGCTGATGCATGCGCCAATCGCACCTTGTTCTCGTAATTGATGCGTTAAATAGCGCGTATCAACGCCTGAGATGGCAACCACGCCCTGTTTTTTCAACCAGTCAGGAAAGGATTGTTCGGCTCGATAATTGCTGTATGTAGGCGTGCATTCACGCATGACGCAGCCCGCCGCCCACGCACGAGACGATTCCATATCCTGTGGATTGCAACCGGTATTGCCGACGTGTGGTGTGGTGAACGTAATGATTTGGCGGGCATAGGACGGGTCGGTCAGCATCTCTTGATAGCCCGTCATGGCCGTGTTGAACACCAATTCACCCACACAGTGCCCACCCGCCCCCACCGACTCCCCTTCAAACACGGTGCCATCTGCCAGCACCAAAATAGCGGGTTTTATGATCATTAAAATTTCATGTCCTCTATGAATTTTTTAACGCCATCAAACCATGAGCTTGATCGCGGCGAATGGGTGTTTTTACTGAGATCCAATGATTCTTGAAATTGCGTCAACACCTCTTTTTGTTCGCGTGACAAACTCACCGGCGTTTCCACAACAACTTTGCACAATAAATCTCCGGTGGCATGTCCACGCACAGACTTCATGCCTTTGCCACGCATCCGAAACGTTTTCCCGGTTTGTGTTTCTGCTGGAATTTTTAAGGTGACGCGTCCTTCCAACGTAGGCACTTCAATGGAACCGCCTAACGCCGCTGTCACAAAGCTAATGGGGACTTCGCAATGCAAATCACTGTCTTGACGGACAAAAATAGCGTGTGGTTTCACACTCACTTGCACATACAAATCACCACTCGAGCCGCCGTGTGTACCCGCCTCTCCTTCGCCACTCAACCGAACGCGATCGCCATTATCAACACCTGGCGGAATTTTAACGGTTAATTTTTTACTTTCACGCACACGCCCCTGTCCATGGCAATCTGTACAGGGATCAGAGACCACCCGACCTTCGCCGTGGCAAGATGGGCACGTTTGCTGTATGGAAAAAAAGCCTTGTTGAATCCGTACTTGACCCACGCCATTGCAGGTCTCGCATGATTTAGGCGTGGTGCCTTTTTTAGCGCCTGAGCCGGTACATGTCTTACATGCGGCATGCCGAGGAACTGTGATCTCAATTTGTTTGCCGTGCGCCGCCTCTTCCAAGGTCAGCTGAACATTGTATTGTAAATCGGCCCCGTGCTGTCCGCGCGATTGTCGCTGCTGTCCACGACCGCCTGAAAAAATGTTTTCAAAAATATCTTCAAAGACATCACCAAAACCACCGTGCCCGCCGCGACCACCGCCCATGGACGCATCAACCCCCGCATGGCCAAATTGATCGTACGCAGCACGCTTTTGCTTGTCCGACAAAATAGCATATGCTTTTTGGATGTCTTTGAATTTTTCTTCTGAAGTTTTGTCATCCTGATTGCGATCTGGGTGATGCTTCATCGCTAACTTGCGATAGGCTTTTTTAATCTCGGCATCTTCCGCATTGCGACTGACACCCAGTAATTCATAATAATCCTGCTGTTGCATTGAATACTCACTTGGAGTTTGGATAGAACCACATGAAAAAATCCGCATGTGGTTCTATCCAAAGATTTAAAATCTCGAAATGAAGCGACGTAGTAAAGACTGAATGGCCTTCTTAAACAACCGCATATTTCGTCAAGCATTCTAACCACAACCCGCACTGCCGGTTGTGGTTCAATTGATTATTTCTTATCGTCGTGCACTTCTTCAAACTCAGCATCCACAACCCCTTCATCGGATGGTTTTTCAGATGCCGTTGCTGACGGCTCAGCGCCACCGTCGGCTTGACCTTCAGCCGCTTTCTTCGCATACACCCGCTCAGCCATCTTGTTAGATGCCGTGGTTAGAATCGCCAGTTTTTCTTCAATCTGTGCTTTTTCATTGGCTTTGACCGCGTCTTTCAATTCAGAAATAGCTGTCTCAATGTCTTTTTTCTCATCTTCAGCCAACTCATCTGCCAAATCTTTTAATGATTTTTCACTGCTGTGAATCATACCATCGGCTTGGTTTCGTAAATCGACCAATTCTTTGAATTTTTTATCTTCTTCTTTGTGTGATTCAGCATCTTTGACCATGGATTGGACCTCTTCATCACTCAACCCGCTGGATGCTTTGATCACAATCGACTGCGCTTTACCGGTCGCTTTGTCTTTGGCAGACACATTCAAAATACCATTGGCATCGATGTCAAAGGTCACTTCCACTTGTGGCACACCGCGAGGTGCGGCTGGAATGTCGCTTAAATCAAAACGACCCAATGATTTATTCGCAGACGCCTGTTCACGCTCGCCTTGCAATACATGCACCGTTACCGCCGTTTGATTGTCATCCGCCGTTGAAAACACTTGATTGGCTTTTGTTGGGATGGTGGTGTTTTTTTCAATCAATTTAGTCATCACGCCGCCCATGGTTTCAATCCCAAGAGACAGTGGTGTCACATCCAACAACAAGATATCTTTGACCTCGCCCGACAATACAGCGGCTTGAATGGCAGCACCCACCGCAACGGCTTCGTCTGGATTCACGTCTTTACGCGGTTCTTTTCCAAAAAAATCTTCCACGGTTTTTTGAACCAATGGCATCCGTGTTTGACCACCGACCAAGATCACATCATTGATTTGAGCGATCGTTAAGCCCGCATCTTTGAGCGCCATTTTTAAAGGAGCGATGGTGCGTTCAACCAATTTTTCAACCAATGATTCTAGTTTTGCACGGGTTAATTTAATATTCAGATGTTTAGGACCGGATGCATCGGCTGTAATGTAAGGCAAATTCACATCGGTTTGTTGGGCGGAAGACAATTCTATTTTTGCTTTTTCAGCCGCTTCTTTCAAACGTTGCAATGCCAATGGATCGCTGTGCAAATCAATGCCGGTGTCTTTTTTGAATTCAGCCACCAGGTATTCAATCAATGCCAAGTCAAAATCTTCACCGCCTAGGAAAGTATCGCCATTTGTAGCCAACACTTCAAATTGATGCTCGCCATCTACTTCAGCTATTTCAATGATGGAAATATCAAACGTACCGCCGCCTAAGTCATAGACTGCAATCACCGCATCACCCCGTTGTTTATCCATGCCATAGGCCAACGCTGCGGCTGTGGGTTCATTGATAATCCGTTTCACATCAAGCCCTGCAATCCGGCCTGCATCTTTAGTGGCTTGACGTTGTGCGTCGTTGAAGTAAGCCGGCACGGTAATGACCGCTTCAGAGACGGTTTCACCCAAATAATCTTCCGCTGTTTTTTTCATTTTACGTAAGACTTCAGCTGAAATTTGTGGGGGCGCTTTGTCGTCATTTTTTACACGAACCCAAGCATCGCCATTGTCGGCCTTCACAATTTTGTACGGGACCATTTTGATGTCTTTTTGAACAACAGCATCATCGAAACGGCGACCAATCAAACGCTTAATCGCGAACAATGTTTTCTCAGGATTGGTGACCGCTTGGCGTTTGGCCGCTTGCCCTACTAAAATTTCATCATCATTGGTGAATGCGACGATAGAAGGCGTTGTACGATGGCCTTCGCTGTTTTCGATGACGCGTGGCTTGCCACCTTCCATCACCGCAACACAAGAGTTAGTTGTACCTAAGTCGATTCCGATAATCTTTGCCATTTTTTATGCTCCACGTGATGGGTTATTCTATCAATGTTATTAATATGGGGGTTTAAATCACCATTTCAAGTCATGAGGCGGCAATTTCTTTGGATACAATGACACGTGCCGGCCGAATGACACGGTCATTCAACGTATATCCTTTTTGAAGGACCATTAAAACCGTGTTCGGTGGCACCTCAGCCGAACCTTGCATGGACATGGCTTCATGCAACTGAGGATTAAACACCTCGCCCAATGGGTCTAATTGCTTGACATCAAATTTATCCAGGACACCAACCATCAATTGCATGGTTAATAACAAACCTTCACGCATGTTCGCGTCGGTTTCTTTATCTGCTAGTTGCAAGGCTTGTTCCAAACTGTCCGCTACAGGCAACAATGCCGCACTGAACTTCTCCAAACCATAACGATGTGCATTTTCAACATCGCGTTCAGCACGTCGACGAATATTATCTAATTCAGCCATCGCCCGCACAGACTTTTCCCGATAGTCATGCGCTTGCTGTTCCGCCAAGGTTAATTTTTCTTCCAAAGCGACATAGGATGGGTGATCGAGCGCGCCGGGGGTTAAATCATCCGGCTCATTCACCTCTGCATGGGCTTCAGGCAGCACCGTGTTCTCTTCTTTGAATTTTTTCCAATCTTTTTCAGGCTTTTTTGTCATCTCAACCACTCCGTCAATTACTGATGTTAATCTATCTGGGGGCCAACTTAAAAAATTCAAGGGGGATGGTGAGGGTTATTTATTCGATGCCCCTTGCGGAATCTGTTTCATCATCAGATAATCAGACTTTTCTAAAGACATCAGGTACTCGTTCAATGCACAGATGGTCGCCTGAATCTTGGCTTCAATACGCCTGCCAACAAGCGCCCGTTTACCCTGATAACGAAGCCCTCATGCGTGTTTTAAACCAATTAAGCCAGCGTCCACCCCTGGTAACCCGTGGTGAAATTAACAAACTAAAACAAGAAATAGCCCGCGCAGGGCGTGGAGAGGCGTTTATTTTACAAGGCGGCGATTGTGCGGAGTCATTCGCTGATTGTCGATCTGACATCATCCGCAATAAACTAAAAATACTGCTTCAAATGGGTTTGGTGTTGGGGCATGGCCTACGCAAGCCTATCATTCACATCGGCCGCATAGCAGGCCAATACACCAAACCACGGTCGACTGAATATGAAACCATCGATGGCATCACGCTGCCCAGTTATCGGGGTGATCTGGTCAATTCACCCGAATTTACGCGAACCGCGCGCACACCGAATCCGCTATTATTGTTAAAAGGGCATGATTGTGCCGCCATGACATTGAATGTGATTCACGCCCTAATGGATGGGGGATTTTCCGATTTACACCCGCCTCAAAAATGGGATCTTCGTTTCATAGAGTACGCTCAACAAGCAGACGAATACCGCGATATCTTGCGTTCAATCGCCGAGACCATGGACGGCCTCAAATCCATCGATGGCTTGCAAAACACCCCCTTCCATACCGTGGATTTTTTCACCTCGCATGAAGCCTTACACCTACCGTACGAACAAGCGCTTACGCGCCGATTAAATGATGCGCAATGGTATAACTTATCCACACACCTGCCTTGGATTGGCATGCGAACGGCTCAGATGAATAGCGCGCACGTGGAGTCTTTGCGTGGGGTGCAGAATCCCATTGGTATCAAAGTCGGCCCCTCAGCGACACCGGAATGGCTGATGAACCTCTTGCACACGCTGAATCCAGAACGAGAAGAAGGCCGAATCCTGCTGATTAGTCGGATGGGGGCTCATGCGATTGACACGCACTTGCCTCCTTTAATTGATGTGGTTAAAACGCATAACATACCGGTCACGTGGTCTTGTGACCCCATGCATGGCAACACTGAATTCACGGAATACGGAGTAAAAACCCGTCATTTTGATACGATCTGGCTTGAGCTTCAGCGAGCGTTCACGTTGCACTACGACATGGGGAGCTATTTAGGTGGCGTGCACTTTGAATTAACCGGTGAAAACGTCACAGAGTGCCTCGGAGGCGCGCGTGGCTTAACCGCCGCCGATTTAAAACAAGCCTACCAAAGTTTAGTCGATCCACGCTTAAACTATGAGCAATCGTTGGAAATGGCCTTACAACTCAGTCGACTCAATCGGCCATTTGGGTCGTCTGCAGCGGAAGCATATGCCTGAAATATGATCTATATATGCGCTCTATTTAAAAAAAATAAGCATATTTCATTGCGTTATCATTTATGTCATCTACACTTGAATACATCTATCATGTGCTATTTAAGGCCAGAGGATGCATTTAACAAACATCATTCAGTTCGCGCCAGACTCCAGCCTCATTCAACCGAGCGCGCTTATGTCTCACCATGTGACGCGAGGCACCATTCATGACTCCAAAAAAAGTTGGATCTGCAAAGCCATCGGAGCGGCCGAGAACAGAACGCAGCGAAAGCCCGCGATCCAAAAGGACAAAGCCCAGCGCGAACTTTTGGCTCAGGAATTTTTTCGTTTAATCATCCCTCATCAACCAGAAACACGCGTCGCTCAAAACGCAAACACACAAGATTATTTTATTCTGTCTGAAGAGGCACCGGGCTATCGTAAATTACCGAAGAACGAACCGAACCATTTCGAAAATGGCCACTACACGGGCCTCGGGCAAGCACTGGTGTGTGCCATGTTTGTTGAGGAAGTCGACCTAAAAAATGGTAATATAGGCCTAAACGATAAAGAAATGGTCATCAAAATTGATGGGGACCAATCCTTTTCAAGCCGTGCTCTAGTGCCCACTGGAGGCAATCATATGCCCGACGGACTGATTGCCGCACTCCCTTACCCTCGACATTTTCACACCTTTAACTGGCTTGACTATGTCAAAAAAAGAGTCTGTCATTTAACCAGTCGCATCGTCAACTCAACCCTGAGCAAATCGGTTCAATTTAGACAGGAAGTCAATCAAGCCATCGTAAAAATAATCCTGCTTCCCGATCACGTGATTGAAGGCTTCGTCAGTGCTTGCGTTCCAGAAAGACAGATTGAGTTCATCGAACTCATCAAATCACGACGGGATAGGCTTCAAATACTAGCCGCTCAAGATTCATCATTTCAAACGTATCTATCAACAACGGCGTTTCAAATCGATGCCCAAAACCTAACAGCGCACCTCTGTGATTTTAAAGCACAGGGCCAATTCCCCATCCTTCAACACATTGAACAACGCATGCAATTAGCGCGTGACATGACCGAAAAGGCGATTGAAATTCGTCTTCAATTAAAGAATGTCACACACGAAATGGCTATGTTAAAAGAAATCAACCGACACCAAGTCCCCTGGGAAGATCCCCTATTAAGTCAATTTATTTATACATCGATGAGCGAAATCTGTAATAATGAAATCAGCGGGACAAAATCATCCGCGGGGCATAATCGATTAACGGCCATGCTAGCGTCCATTCATTCCCCAGAAATAATCGACGTAAATGAAATGATCGTGCAATTGGCCAGCAGACCTTTAACGCAGAACAAAGCAAATCGCATTGCAGAGGCGTTTCGCGGACTGCCACTGGATGAGCGACGCGCCGTTATTTCAACGCGCATCGCCAATTCTGTGCAACAAGAGTTGGCCCGACATCGATTTTTCCCTCATGCAGGAAAAGTCTATTTAAAAGGAGAGACCATTGATACGAGTCGAGCAGCCAATGCATTTAAATCACTTAAAACAAAATATCCACCCAACGATTATGGACAAATGAGAGGATGCCATCATCATGAACAAGACTCAGGGCTTATTCAGCCCCTCAGAACCTGATGCAACGCAACAAAAAAAACTGGATGAAATTTCACGATTGCGTGCGCTAGCGCGCCATTTTCTAGATCGACACAACACACTAGTGGAACGTAACCGTTTAATTAACCCCACCTTTCTCAGGGATAATCAGCTCGGGTATGC
>JAOAUO010000076.1:383-12491 GCA_030157565.1 Legionellaceae bacterium | reverse complement strand
TAATTGGCAAAATTGGCGATCACGGGTATATAATAAATACTTAACCGTGAGCCCTGGGGTAATCGTGTATGGCTGATAATTTAGTGAACATCACCAACCTTGCCTTTTCTCACCATGATCGTGTGATTTTTGATGGCGTGGACATTCAAGTCAAGCGGGGGCAAATCACCGCCATCATGGGGCCCAGCGGCAGTGGTAAAACCACCTTGCTTCGCTTAGTGGGGGCTTTGTTGGTTCCTGATTCGGGTCAAATTCTAGTCAATGGCCATGATATTCACCAACTGTCACGTAAAACGTTGTATGCTCAACGCCGAAAAATGGGATTATTATTCCAAAATAGTGCTTTGTTCACACATTTATCGGTGTTTGATAACGTGGCTTTTCCGTTAAGAGAACACACGCGCTTGAATGCCGCTATGTTGCGAGACATCGTGCTGATGAAATTAGAGTCCGTTGGACTGAGAGGCGCGGCTCACCTGATGCCTGCGGAATTATCGGGTGGCATGGCACGGCGTGTCGCTTTGGCGCGCGGTATAGCGCTTGACCCTGAACTCATGATGTATGATGAGCCGTTTACCGGTCAGGATCCTATCTCCATGGGGGTTTTGGTTCGCTTAATCAAGCGATTGAATCAATTATTGCAGACCACAACCATTATTGTTTCGCATGATGTGGAAGAAACCTGCTCGATTGCTGATTTTGTGTACCTCATTGCCGGTGGTCGAGTCATTGGTTGTGGCACGCCAGGAGAATTAAACGCCTCAAACAAACCGGAAGTCAGGCAGTTTATGCATGGAGAAGCGGACGGTGTGGTGCCGTTTCATTACCCCGCGCGACAGTATGCTGAGGAGTTATTGGATGCTTGATTTTATTGCACAATTGGGCCATCGAAGCCTCAACGCTGTGCAGGCATTAGGCCAGTCAGGGCAATTCCTGGTGCGTGTGTTGTGTCGGAAACCGGATGTACGGCGGCTTTGGCCGGCTTTCATTCAACAACTGCATTTTATTGGTGTGTTATCATGCTTGATTATTATCGTTTCCGCGTTATTTATTGGCATGGTCGTGGGTCTGCAAGGCTACAACACCCTTGAGAAATTTGGCGCGAGCAGCCAGCTGGGGCAGTTGTTGGCGCTCAGCATTTGCCGTGAGTTAGGTCCGGTCATCAGTGCATTGCTATTTGCAGGCCGTGCAGGGTCGGCTTTAACCGCTGAAATAGGGCTCATGAAGGCCACGGAACAATTGGCCAGCATGGATATGATGGGTGTTGACCCGTTGGGCCGCATTATTTATCCACGGTTTTTGGCAGGCGTGATTGCATTGCCCCTATTGGCGCTCATTTTTTCTGCCGTAGCCGTGTTTGGCGGTTATTTCATTGGTGTGCAGTGGTTGGGTCTTGATGCGGGTAGTTTTTGGTCGAATATGCAGGCGGCGGTTGATTTTCGGATGGATGTATTGAGTGGCATCATTAAAAGTGTGGTGTTTGCCATTGTTGTGATCTGGATTGCGGTGTTTCAAGGATTTATGTGTGTGCCCACCGCAGAGGGCATCAGTCAAGCCACTACGCGAACGGTCGTTTATGCTTCGTTGGCGGTGTTGGGGTTTGACTTCTTATTGACCGCGATGATGATTGGAGGCTGGTAAATGAATAAGCAACGTTATCGACAGATAGATATGAGCGTTGGATTTTTTATGCTGCTCGGTGTGCTGGCCATGGCGGTCATGGTGATGAAAGTCAGTGGCATCTCAGGCCTTGCTTCTCGGCATACCTATTTGGTGAGCGCTGACTTTACTGATATTGGTGGTTTGAAGGTGAGGGCACCTGTCACGGTTGCGGGCGTGCGGATTGGTGAAGTGGCACGCATTGAGTTGCAGCCGGTTCAGCTGACCGCGAAAGTGACCTTAAAACTGGACCGAGATAAGCCCATTCCCTATGAAGACGTGTCTGCACGCATTTTAACGCAAGGCTTGTTGGGGTCTAACTATATCAGCATTGTGCCAGGATTTGATGACAATAATCCATCGCATCCTTATTTGCGAGAAGGGGATGTGATTGCTAAAACGCAAGAAGCCGTTATTCTTGAAAATTTGATTGGTCAGCTGTTGTTTAATATTAAAAAATAGGGACATCATCATGAACAGACTGAAAGCGATTATTTTTGCAATGGGCCTTGTTTTCATCCAAGCCGGGTGGACACAATCGTCTCCCGTTCCTATGTTAGAACAGACTACAAACCAGATCATTGATACGCTGAAAAAAAATCAGGCAAATTTAAAATCGAACCACCAGATTATTTTCCTAGCGATTGAACGGTATTTATTGCCCAATGTGGATGTGATGGGGATGTCGCGTTCGGTATTGGGTCGACAAGCCTGGGCGCGCGCCACACCGAGTGAGAAAAAAGAGTTTACACAAGCGTTTACTCAGTTGGTGATTCGTACGTATGCCAGCCCCTTGGCGGAATACTCTGGAGAGACCGTTCAATTTTTACCCTTGCGTGGCCCTGTCGATGGTCGTTTTGCACGGGTATCGAGTGTCATTTCTCGTTCAAATGGTCAACGCATCCCGCTGAGCTATAATGTAGTGTCTAAAAATGGGCAGTGGAAAATTTATGATTTAAGTGTGGAAGGCGTGAGCTTGCTGCAAAGCTTCCGATCTCAGTTTGGACAAGTGTTGCAAAATGCGTCAATGAAAGCGTTGATTGCAGAGATGCACCAGAATAAAAAGGCGGCGTGATGGCGTTTGAACCGTCCACTCGTCTAACGTTTGATACAGTGGGTCAAGATAGAAAACGTTTGCTTCATTATTTGCAATCACCGGGTGTGGATGCATTACACCTTGATTTAAAAAATGTCGTGCAATGTGACAGCGCAGGCTTGGCTTTGCTCATTGAAGCGTGTCGGCTATGCCGGCGTTATAAGAAGGGCTTTAAGATGGAATTTATGCCAAAAACAATCTACGCATTGGCACAATTTTGTGGAGTGGATGCCATGCTCGCGGCAGATTTGCCGCGTCCTGAGTGAGAAGAATAGATGATAAGCAATGATCAATTAGAACGTGATTTGAGAGCCATTGAGGGCATCTCGCATGTGCAGGTGTCTGGGGATGGCTACCATTATGACATCACCGTGGTTTCGGATGTTTTTGTGGGGCAATCAAAATTGGCTCGACAACGTTGGGTTTATGCACACCTTCACGATTATATTAAGTCAGGGCTTTTGCATGCCGTGAACATGACAACCTGGACTGGCGCTGAATGGGAGACAAAACGTGGATAAATTAGTGATCAATGGTGGCAAACCGTTGCAGGGTGATGTGGTTATTTCGGGTGCGAAAAATGCAGCGTTGCCGATCATGGCGGCTACATTGCTGGCCACGGATAATGTAACCATTGCAAACGTGCCGCATCTGAAAGATGTGACGACGATGATGGAATTGTTAGGCCAATTGGGTGCTAAATTGGTCGTTGATGAAAAAATGAACGTGCAAGTGGACTCCAATCAAGTCAATGACTTGGTGGCACCCTATGAATTGGTGAAAACCATGCGTGCGTCCATTTTGGTCCTAGGGCCCATGTTGGCTCGATTTGGCCAAGCCGATGTGTCGTTGCCGGGAGGGTGCGCGATTGGGACTCGACCCGTTGATTTGCATTTGAAAGCGTTAAAAGCCATGGGCGCTGATATCACGGTTAAAAATGGTTTTATTAAAGCGCGATGCAAACATGGCCGATTGCAGGGTAGAACGCTTGTATTTGATACGGTAACCGTTACGGGCACAGAAAATATTTTAATGGCAGCAGTACTGGCTGAGGGAAAAACCATCCTTAAAAATGCAGCGCGTGAACCTGAAGTACTGGATTTGGCTCATTTTTTAATCCAAATGGGTGCGCGAATCAAGGGTGCGGGCACACATACCATTGAAATTGAAGGCGTTGAGTCGTTGGGCGGCGGTGCATATTCCGTGATGCCGGATCGAATCGAAGCGGGTACCTATTTGACGGCTGCCGCGCTAACCCGAGGCCAAGTCACGGTTCGGCGTGTGAAACCGGATAATTTATTATCCATGCTGTGTAAATTTGAAGAAGCAGGCGCTGCATTGACGCTAGGCGAAGACTGGGTCACACTCGATATGCATGGATTGAGACCACAAGCCGTTGATATTTCAACGGCTCCATATCCGGCTTTTCCAACGGACATGCAAGCGCAATTCATGGCACTCAATTGCATTGCCGAAGGCACTTCGTCTATCACTGAAAATATCTTTGAAAATCGCTTCATGCATGTGCAAGAACTGCAACGCATGGGGGCTAATATTCGCTTAAATGGCAATACCTCGATTATCACAGGCATCGAAAAACTGACGGGCGCGCCGGTTATGGCGACCGATTTACGTGCTTCTGCCGGTTTGATTCTGGCCGGTCTTGCCGCTGAAGGTGAAACCACGGTGGAGCGTATTTATCATGTGGATCGCGGTTACGAACGCATTGAAGAAAAATTATCCATGTTGGGCGCTGACATTAAGCGTATCTCTTTGTAATGATGGAGCGTGACGCACTCACTCATTATCTGCATGCATACCTGGCGTGTGATCGTTTTTCTGATTACGCGCCCAATGGTCTCCAAGTCGAGGGCCGCACAGACATCCAACGAATTTGTACAGCGGTGACGGCGTCTTATGATGCGATTACTGAGGCTATTGCTTGGGGTGCGGATGCGTTGTTGGTGCATCACGGTTATTTTTGGTGCGGGGAAGAGCCCGTGCTTACCGGCATGAAGCGCCGGCGCATCGGTCAATTGCTTCAGCACAATCTCAATCTCTATGCGTATCACTTGCCATTGGATTGCCATCCAGCGTTAGGGAACAATGCGTGTTTAGGCCAATTGTTAGCCCTTCAATCCATCCAAACACATCCAGCGGGCAACACGCCGAACCTTCTTTGGTCAGGCCGTCTAGCCACGCCCGTGTCGGCGAACACGTTTTCTGATGTTTTAAGTCAACAATTAAACCGCAAACCACTGTGCATTTCCGGCACGACCAAGCCCATCCAGCATGTCGCTTGGTGCAGTGGCGGGGCGCAGGATTATATTGTAGATGCGCATCGATTAGGCGCGGATGCCTATATCAGCGGTGAAATTTCAGAACGCACGTATTACCAAGCCCAAGAATTAGGTCTGCACTATTTCGCATGCGGCCATCACGCCACGGAACGATTTGGGATACAGGCGTTAGGAGCGCATCTGGTCGCGGAATTTAATGTGGAACATCGGTTTATTGATAGTGATAATCCGGTTTGAGTCATGGGCGTTTGCACGCAACGACAGCGTTGTCGAAGCAATGCGGCACTTGTGCGTTCACGCACTCTAAAGTCTGTGGTAGTAGAGGTGTCGCATAAAATTTGCTATTATCACGGGATTTGATATGACCTATTAAGGAGAATGCCGTGCATGATCGGTTCGCAGATTTTTTGCAAACGGAATTAGCGACCCTAAAGCATGATGGGTTATTTAAGCCTGAGCGTGTGATTTCCACGCAACAGCAAGCCTGCGTACAAGTGAATCATGCCGAGGTCATTAATCTTTGTGCGAACAATTATCTGGGGCTTGCCAATCATCCTGATTTGATTGCAGAAGGCCAGCGTGCATTGGCTGAGTATGGCTATGGCATGGCTTCTGTTCGGTTTATCTGCGGCACGCAAACGCCACACAAAGCCCTTGAGAAAAAAATCAGTGACTTTTTAAGCATGGAAGACACGATATTGTATTCCTCGTGTTTTGATGCGAATACCGGTTTATTTGAAACGTTATTGGGGCCTGAAGATGCCATTATTAGTGATGCATTAAACCATGCGAGCATCATTGATGGCGTTCGATTGTGCAAAGCGATGCGGTTTCGGTATGCCAATAACGACATGAAGGATTTGGAAGCACAATTAATCGCCGCCAAAGAGGCTCGTTTTCGTTTAATCGCGACCGATGGGGTCTTTTCTATGGATGGTATTTTGGCTAATTTGCCGGGTATTTGCGAATTGGCTGAAAAATACGATGCCATGGTCATGGTGGATGACTCCCATGCAGTCGGCTTTATCGGCGAATCAGGCCGCGGCACGCCGGAACATTGGGGTGTGGCTGATCGGATTGATATTTTGACCGGTACGCTGGGCAAGGCCTTGGGTGGGGCATCCGGTGGGTATACGGCAGCCAGTCGTCCGATTGTCGATTGGTTGCGGCAGCGCTCTCGGCCCTACTTGTTCTCGAATACCTTAGCACCGGTCATTGCAGCGACGTCCATCGTGGTCTTGGACTTCATTCAGCAACAGCCTGAATGGTTGCATAAACTGAAATACAATAGCCAATATTTCCGACAAGGATTGACTGAACAAGGATTCAAGCTCATTCCAGGTGAGCATCCCATTATCCCCGTGATGTTAGGCGATGCCTCGTTGGCGGGCCTGATGGCGGAACGATTGTTGGCTGAAGGCATTTATGTGGTTGGTTTTTCATTTCCTGTGGTGCCGAAGGGCATGGCGCGCATCCGCACTCAAATGTCGGCGGGACTCGAGCGGCATCATTTAGATAAAGCCCTCTCAGCGTTTGGAAAAGTTGGGCGTGAGCTGAATGTGA
Source organism: Legionellaceae bacterium (assembly GCA_030157565.1). GTDB lineage: Bacteria > Pseudomonadota > Gammaproteobacteria > Legionellales > Legionellaceae > DDPF01. The sequence goes on along the minus strand of JAOAUO010000076.1, from coordinate 5,873 downwards.
TATAGGAGTGGTCATGAAATCATTGGTGAAATTAAAACGTGAACCGGGTATTTGGATGGACGATGTAACGCGTCCTTCCTGCGGTGTAAATGATGTCTTGATTAAGATCGGCAAAACGGCGATTTGTGGCACGGATATTCACATCTATTCTTGGGATGCCTGGGCGCAAGCCACCATACCCGTCCCCATGACCGTTGGCCATGAATTTTATGGGGAAATCGTTGAGGTGGGTCAAGGGGTCATCGGCTTGAGTCCCGGACAACGGGTTTCTGGAGAGGGGCATTTAACGTGCAGTTTATGTCGAAATTGCCGTGCCGGTCGACGGCATTTATGCCGCAACACCGAAGGCGTTGGGGTGAATCGGCCGGGTTGTTTTGCTGAATATTTGGTGATTCCAGCGACGAATGTCATGCCATTGCCGGATAATATTACAGCAGATCAAGCCTCGATTCTTGATCCGCTCGGCAATGCAACCCACTGCGCGCTGGCGTTTAATGTGGTTGGGGAAGATGTATTGGTGACGGGAGCCGGTCCCATTGGGATCATGGCCGTTGCGATTTTGCGCCACATTGGCGCACGCCACATTGTGATAACGGACGTGAATGATTATCGCCTGGATTTGGCTCGAACCATGGGAGCCACTGAAGCGGTGAATGTGCAGCACCAATCCCTTCAAGAGGTGATGGCTCAATTGGGCATGACCGAAGGGTTTGATGTGGGGTTGGAGATGTCAGGGAATCCGAGTGCATTCAATGGAATGGTGAATGCCATGAATCATGGCGGCCAAATTGCATTGCTAGGCATTCCCCCCAAAGAAACCGCCATTGACTGGAATCAAGTGATTTTCAAAGGATTGGTGATCAAAGGGATTTATGGGCGTGAAATGTTTGAGACGTGGTACAAAATGATTGCTATGTTGCAAAGTGGGCTGGATGTGTCACCTGTGATTACACACCATTTTCCTGTGGCAGACTATCAAAAAGCGTTTGAATTAATGGCATCCGGCCAATCTGGGAAAGTGATTCTGGATTGGTAAAAGGATAGAAATCGAAAAAAATGGTTACGATCATCAGCACCATACGTCCGCAGGGCGAATGGTGGTGAATGGTTAAAATTGGAGTAGTTATGTCGCAGTATATTTATACGATGAATCATGTGAACAAGGTTGTAGACGATAAGCGTTTCATCCTAAAAGATATTTCGTTGAGTTTTTTCCCGGGCGCTAAAATTGGTGTATTGGGTTTAAATGGCTCCGGTAAATCAACCTTGCTTCGTATTATGGCAGGCGTTGACCAACAGTATGATGGGGAAGCACGCGCGCAAGCCGGTATTAAAATAGGGTACCTGGCTCAAGAGCCCGAGATTGATTTAGAAAAGTCAGTCCGTGAAGTGGTTGAAGAAGCGGTGGCGGAGATGAAACAAAAGCTCGCTCGTTTTGATGCCATTAGCATGCAATTTTGCGAGCCGATGTCGGATGATGAAATGACCACGTTGCTGACTGAACAAGGTGAGTTGCAGCATGAGATTGAGACAGGCGGCGGATGGGATCTGGACCGAACATTGGACGTGGCAGCGGATGCGCTGCGTTTGCCTGATTGGGATGCAAACGTCGGATTGTTATCGGGTGGTGAGCGTCGGCGCGTTGCCTTGTGTCGTTTGTTATTATCGCACCCGGATATGTTGTTACTCGATGAGCCCACCAACCATTTGGATGCGGAGAGTGTGGCATGGCTTGAGCATTACCTGGAAGAGTTTACGGGAACCGTGGTGGCCATCACGCATGATCGATATTTTCTAGACAATGCTGCAGAATGGATTCTTGAAATGGATCGCGGAGAAGGGATCCCATACAAAGGCAATTACACCGCTTGGCTTGAGCAAAAAAACGAGCGATTGGATCGTGAGCAAAAACAAGAAGCGTCACATCAACGATCAATTAAGGCTGAATTGGAGTGGGTACGCACATCCCCCAAAGGTCGAAATGTTAAAAATAAAGCGCGCCTTGCACGGTTTGAAGAAATGAATTCAAAAGAGTTTCAAAAACGCAATGAAACCAATGAATTGTATATTCCACCCGGTGATCGATTGGGTGATTTAGTCATCGAAGGCACTCATATTCGAAAAGCCTTTGGCGATCGTTTGTTGTTTGATGATTTGAACTTCAATTTACCGAAAGGTGGCGTGCTGGGTATTATTGGTCCCAATGGCGCTGGAAAATCAACGTTTTTAAAAATGCTGACCCAGCAAGAAACGCCAGATGAAGGCCAAATTCGGATAGGTGACACGGTCAAATTGGCTTACGTGGATCAAATGCGCGATCAGTTAGATGATAATAAAACGGTTTGGCAAGAGATATCGGATGGGCATGACATCATGCAGGTCGGATCATTTCAAATGCCGTCTCGTGCTTATGTGGGGCGTTTTAATTTCAAGGGATCCGATCAACAAAAGAAAATGTCGCAATTATCTGGTGGTGAGCGCAATCGGGTCCATTTAGCAAAATTGCTGCAACGAGGCGGGAATGTGCTGCTACTCGATGAGCCCAGCAACGATTTGGATGTGGAAACCTTGCGATCGCTAGAAGATGCGATTCTAAACTTTCCGGGTTGCGCCATTGTTGTGTCGCATGATCGGTGGTTTTTAGACCGCATTTGCACGCATCTCATGGCATTTGAGGGGGATTCGCAGGTCGTCTTTATTGAAGGGAATTATAGTGATTACGAAGAAGACCGCAAACGACGCTTAGGCGAGCAAGCCAATAATCCGCACCGCATTAAATTTAAGCGGCTTCACGGGTAATTAGATCTTCGAACGCGACAGGCATAAACACGCCTGTCGCGTTCGAAATGATTCAGATCTTGCATTCATTGAGGGTTTGAGTCTGTCTGATAAAGATCGTAAACCCCGTTATGCTGACCGTTCTCAATCTAGATGCCTCATTATCTTTGCGCAGACAAGCATGAGGCTTTTTTCATGCTTGTCTGCGTAAAATCAAAAAAAGGATACTGTTTCATGATCAAGTGGTTTTTTATTGTTTTATCGCTCTCGTTGGGCTTAACGGCTTGCATTGAAAATGACGAGTCAACCTATATTACGGATGACAATGGGTATGTTCACCATACCACGCATTATTTAAGGGATAGACGTGGACAACGCTACTTTCCTTTGCACATTCCAGCAACCGGGCAAAAACACTTTGTGTTTGATCCGAAAGCATTTGCGTGGGCGGCCTATGACGCAGAAGGCAATCGTGTCATGACGGGAGCGGCATCGGGCGGGAAAAATATTTGTGATGAAACCGGCACATCGTGTCGAACCGTGACGGGAACGTTTCATGTGTATAATAAACGCAATATAAACTGCACGTCTGGCGAATACCCCGTCGAAACCAATGGCGGCACTAAAATGCCTTATTGCATGTATTTTTTCCAAGGATTTACCATTCATGCGGCCTATGAAGTGCCCGAATACAATGCCAGTCACGGTTGCGTTCGCGTATGGCCCAGTGCTGCAAAATGGTTAAATGAACAATTTATTACAATTGGCACCCAGGTGACGATTTTATCTTATGACGATCAAGATGGTGACGGGGATTGGCTTTTAAATCAAAATAAGGCGACTCAGAAGTAGTTGGAGTCGTCTTATTTTGATCGAGTTTGGACAGAAAATCATGAAAAGGGCTTTATGCTTTTCTGTCCAAACTCAAAATTACACGCTTAATTGCTTCATCAGCAACTGCCTTATCCGCGTTTTATGCTCTTTTTTACTGGAAAAGTCTCGATCAGACTCCATATCGCCATCATCAGCAATCAGGAGTGCCGTCACATTGGCATTGCCAGGGATGCTATATGAACAGACAGACACGGAGCCATATTCATCATTGATTTGATAGGTTAAAGGGATGTAACCATTCACCACAATTCGCCCTGCGGGCAAAATGCGGTGATGAGCGTTACGCCTTGCATTAACAATGAGCAATAAATATGATTTGTTGCTTATGCAGGCACCCCTGGCTTATTAACAAATAAGCCAATTTGCTCGGCAGATTCTCAATGCGCCAGCTGCATCACCACATTTGCCCGCAGGGCGAATTGTGGTGAATGGTTACCATTATTTAACTGTAACCCTTCATTTCCACCCGCTTGCGCGGTGAATATGGGTGACGGGTGACTTTGGTGCGTTTGTTATTGATCCTATTGATGGTGCCTCAGCATCGCTTGGTCAAGCACTAAATGAGCGTGAACTTGACAACAAGGTTTCTTTTATGTATTGTTGGCAAAAAAACATGCGTCGGAGGATAATGCCATGGGACACGTCTATATTCAAACCAATAAATTTTACACAGTACCTAAATACGAAGCCTATAATCGGGCAAAAAAAACACATATTGAATCCATGGATATTGATTACGATTCTAAACAAACCGGTGAGAAATGGACTTTCCTCATGGCACAGTTGGCTTCCTCTCTCGGCCAGGAACATATGCCCAATGGTGAGCAGATAATACAATTTCAAACGCGTTTAGCTGCATTTAAAACCAAACGCGAAGGTACATCCAATAGCTACTTTAATTTATCACTGACTCAATGTGTTCATTATTTTGAAGAGTTTCATTTTTTATACAATACAACGGATCCTCATTACAAATTAACCGACGCTGCAAAAAAAGACCTGCTAAAATCAATCAGTGAAGCCATCGATGTGTGTGAAACAGGACTGAATGGCCGATTATATACGGCATTACAAGCGCATCAAAAAGAAAGTGACTGGATTCAAAACGAGTTAGTGAAAGCGCGTTGTGAAACATTGCGTATGTTGCATCATCAATTTGGCGGGCAGGATGTCCATGTTTACAATAAACTGGTGCAACTGGCCAATCAGGCGCACTTAGGGATCCCTAAAAAAGAAGAGATATTGGATATTCATGCCGGCATGGTGGATTCTGACCGATTAGAAGCCTTTTTTAACCAACACTACCCTGCCTTGTTTGAACGGTATGAACAGCAAACAGAAGACAGTCTGACCAATCACTATTTGAGTGAGCTGGCCACTACCCTTGGCATTAATAGCGCTGAATGGGCGGCTGGAAGGGTGACCATTCCTGTCGAGAAGACAGGTGACATAACTCACTCGATAACGGCTTATTTTCAAGGCATTCCTACGGAAGGTATACATTATGCGTTAGGCGATCTGTCTGAAGACGACATGCAATACACGCTGAAATCGAAACAGGACGTAGCGAAAACGATAAAGGGTTTGGTTGCTCAAAAATTAATGGCCGAACAGTATGTTGTCACGCTCGATCAAATAGCAGTAGATCGCACGATACATCCCCATTTGCGGTTGAAAAAAGGCGTGGTGCTGGATGAGCTCATCACCTTGAATCAAGCCCTGAAACAGAATGATCCTCAACAGATACAAGATAAATTGCAACAAAACCCGCTGATATTAATGCATTATCCCGACTTGATTATCAGTCAAATTCAATCC
>JAOAUO010000076.1:0-373 GCA_030157565.1 Legionellaceae bacterium | reverse complement strand
CTTATCCAGTGTCCCACGCTGGTTGAAAACCGATACGCGATTTATTGATTCATCCATGGTTGCCTTAAATCAATTATTATGTGACGCCATTTCTGAAAACAATGAAAATGCGATCCGCGATTTGACTTTTCATGTTCTGAATTTGATTCAGTCTGAATATGGATATTTACAACAGTTATCCGAGCCTGTACTTAAAAACCCGATCGTGGGGGCCATGCTGGTTGAAAAGAATGGACTGTTGTTTGGTTATCTACATTCGTCATTGCAAGACGATTCGTCATTGCAAGCGCAGGTAGAACGTCAAGATTTGTTGGGTGTTTATAAAGAACCTGGAATAAAAAAGGGGGTTGAGATCACATCGGAAGCCTATGAG
>JAOAUO010000075.1 GCA_030157565.1 Legionellaceae bacterium | reverse complement strand
GTGCAGGACTCGCCATGGCTACAATGGATGTGATTAAACTGCATGGCGGAAATCCGGCTAACTTTTTGGATGTGGGCGGTGGGGCGACCAAAGAGCGCGTCAGTGAAGCCTTTAAAATCATCCTGTCAGATGACAAAGTGCGTGGTATTTTGGTCAATATATTTGGCGGTATTGTACGGTGTGATTTGATTGCCGAAGGGATTCTTGCGGCAGTGAAAGAAGTGCAACTGAAAATACCTGTGGTTGTTCGTCTTGAAGGCAATAACGCCGCATTAGGTGCTGAGATTTTGAACAAAAGCGGCTTGAATGTGATTGCTGCAGGCAGTTTAACCGACGCTGCGAAAAAAATCGTAGCAGCTATCGTATAATTATATTTCTGAGGCTTTCGCATGAGTATTTTAATCAATAAACAAACAAAAGTAATTTGTCAGGGGTTTACTGGCAAACAAGGTACCTTCCATTCTGAACAAGCCATTCAATATGGCACGCGCATGGTCGGTGGCGTTACGCCTGGAAAGGGCGGTCAAAAGCATTTGGATTTGCCCGTATTTAATACGGTACGTGATGCGGTGGATGCAACCGATGCGGATGCAACCGTCATTTATGTTCCCGCTCCTTTCTGCAAAGATTCTATTTTAGAAGCGGCTGATGCGGGCATTAAACTCATTGTCTGTATCACTGAAGGGATCCCTGTTCTTGATATGTTGCAAGTCAGTGCCTATTTAGAAAATCACCCAGGCATCCGCCTCATTGGACCGAACTGTCCTGGGGTCATCACGCCTGGCGAATGCAAAATTGGCATCATGCCCGGATTTATACACATGCCTGGAAAAGTGGGGATTGTCTCACGATCAGGCACATTGACGTATGAGGCCGTGAAGCAAATGACGGACAAAGGCTTTGGCCAAAGCACTTGTGTTGGGATTGGTGGCGATCCTATTCCCGGAACCACCTTTATTGATGTGTTGGCCTTGTTTGAAAAAGACGAGCAAACACAATCAATTATTTTGGTGGGTGAAATTGGTGGAACGGCTGAAGAAGAAGCGGCTGAATACATCAAATCCAATGTGAGTAAACCCGTTGTTTCTTACATTGCAGGCGTTACGGCTCCTGCTGGAAAACGCATGGGTCATGCGGGCGCGATTATCTCTGGTGGCAAAGGAACTGCGGCAGATAAGTTCGCAGCCCTTCATGCAGCCGGTGTTAAAACCGTAAATTCCCCTGCTGAATTAGGCGATGCGATGGCAGAAATCACGGGCTGGTAAAAATAGCCAGATGGTTTGAAGGGTGGGCAAAGCGATAGCATGCCCACCCGCCTCCGAGTCAGATTGGTGGGCACGTCGCCGCTGGCTTCTTTGCCCACCCTACGGCTGGGAATATGATTAAGTTTGAGATCCCATACTACTTTTAAGAGAAATGCTATGAGTCATTGGAGCAGCCTGGCTGATATTCGTCGTGAATACGGTTGTTTAAGTTTGAACGAAGATGAAGCATTGGATTGCCCGATAGCACAATTTAATCGTTGGTTTTCGGACGTGTTAAACGTTGAAAAAAATGATCCGACGGCCATGCTGCTGTCTACTGTTGACGAATTAGGCCATCCTGACTCGCGTGTAGTCCTGTTAAAAGGTCTGGAAGAAGGCGGGTTTGTCTTTTACACCAATTATGAAAGTAAAAAATCCCTTCAAATTCAAAAAAATCCACATGTGGCCCTTACTTTTTACTGGGCCTCCATGGTTCGACAAGTCCATATTCGTGGAACGGTGGAGCGCGTCAGTGCGAGCCAATCAGATGCTTATTTTGCATCCAGGCCTAAAGCCAGCCAGCTCAGTGCCATTGTCTCACCACAAAGTCGTGAAATTAGCGGACGACATGCGCTTGAGCAGGCACTCAACACGCTGATTGCCACACACCAACAAGAATTGGTTATGCGGCCTATACATTGGGGTGGGTATCGCGTCATTCCAGAGGAATTTGAGTTTTGGCAAGGCCGTGATAATCGTTTGCATGATCGCATGCATTATTATCGCAAGCAAGGCCATTGGATTCATCACCGGCTTGCGCCGTAGAGCGGCGATGATACAAACTCCAACTATTTGAGGTGTTATTTATCGCATGAGAAAAACATGGTGACGTTGGATGATCAACGACATAAATACCAAGCACTGGATAGCTGGTTTAAAACCCCGCAGGGTATTTCTGTGGCAAAGGCATTTGCAGCTGAATTGGCCGTGGTGGCTGACTGCTTTAGTGGGAATAAATTATTGCAGTTCGGTCAATGTGGGAATAACCTTTGGCTGCCCTCTTTGAATTTTCGCCATAAATGGTTTGTAACACCCGATCAAGAAGCCGTTTTCAGGACAGTGGTTTCATCATTGAATGCATTGCCTTTTGAGCGCAGCAGTGTTGACTGCGTGGTTGCGCCATTGACCTTAGATGCATTTGGTCCTGATAAAAATCCATTGGACGAAATTGATCGCATATTAAAACCCATGGGCTATATTATTTTTTTCGGAGTCAATCCCTGGAGCTTTTGGGGGGGCGCCTTGCGATGGGGACGAGTGGCATGCTTCGGAGGCCAATCAGGAATACCCTTGTCGTCACTTAAGTTGAAACATGCCATGTTGCAGCGTGGCTACACCCAATGCTTGCTCCGAACGTTTTACTATATTCCTCCTGTAAAGAATAAATGCCTCATTCAAAAATTGGCATTTTTTAATGAAATGGGGAAAATGATTTGGCCGTTTCCCGCTGGGTTTTATTGTTTTATTGTACAAAAATATCAACCCGCCACTCCATCTTTTGTATTTGATAGCTTTGATAATGAGCTTTTATATTTGGCGCGCAATTGATCAAAGGGCCCTCATACCCCGTCCTTCAGGGCACAGCTTTATACATAAGTCTGTTACTTTAGTAACTGCTCACCCCTATTATCGGCTACGCGGCTAACAGGGGTAAGCAGTTACCTATAAACAAAGATTTATGTTCCCCTGTTAACAGCGCGATAATACGGTTTATGGCTTTACACACTTCAAATGAAAAGCCCGATTTAATGCCTCATTAAACTCAGTTACATTGTTACTCACATAGCAACTCTTATTCTTTGTATCCGACAGAAGTTGCGTTGTAATAATTTTTAGATTATCTGCTAATGGCAGTTGTTGGATGCTAGAATAGAGATTATCTTTTCCAATGTAATCAGCTACATTGGTAAGATTTAAAAAAGAAACATTGCATTCTGACAGCTTAATTGTCTCGCTTAATAATTTTATTAAATCAATGTCAGAAATATCTATTTCTATTGGTAATAATTCTTTTGTCTTTAATGCCTCTCTGCATTGAATAAATCGGGTCTTATTGGCAAGAAAATGTTTGGAGCCTAACATTCTCATTTCATCTATTATAGTTACTTTAGCGTCCATGACTGTTTCTTGTTGGTTTATAGTATTCTCAAGCAACCTGATTTCATCAATTAATTTTTTTTTAAGCAGCCCAAATTTATCATCAATATTTGCACGAAGAATAAGTTTTCGCACAATTAAAATAAAATAATGAATCACAGGCTGGGTATCGAGCAGCAAAATGTCATCCGCACAAATATCTGGTAACAAAGAAAGTACATAACCATTTCCGATGATAATTCCAATCGAATTTATCGTGGATTTCGAATGGTCTCTTGGGGGGGCTGTTTCTGGATAACAGGTTCTAAGATAAGAAGAAATATATCCAGCATCATTAGAATAAAAAAAGACTGGCTTAGTTTTTCCAAATCGAGGTATTTGAGATGTTAGTAATTTAGAGCAATAGCCAATCTCTAGTAATTTAAGATGTTCTTTTTTAGTTTCATATAGAATTAATTCTTCTTGTTGAATATATGGCTTGGGTACTACTGCAGGAGGGCTAGAGATTCCAAAAAAGCGGCCTATATGAAACATAATATGCAAATCCACGCAACAAAAAATTAAACATTATAAACTAAGACCTCCATAAGCACAAGATGCTTGTTTTTTGGATCATTCTGGGTGTCGGTGAGCCCTATCAAACGTTAAAAACCTATTATCACAAGCTTATTCCAAAGGATTCTGCCGTATGTTTTAACAGGCTTCAAGCAGTCAAGGGATGCACCATTAACCCTGATTTATGTCCCAACCCCAATTGATTGCAGAGCCTTTTTTTCTGTATAATAGCCCCCTCACCACGATTCGTTCCGCCCACTGAGGATCCCCCATGACAATCCCAACAAAAATACAAGATGTTTATAAAAAAGCATTCCAACTCTATACGACAGAACAAGTGGACGCCGCACTCGATCGATTAGCCATTGATATCCACCAACAACTGAATGATAAAAATCCTGTTTTGTTGTGTGTGATGATAGGTGGATTGGTGCCCATGGGCAATTTACTACCCCGTTTAGATTTTCCATTGGAAGTGGATTATGTGCACGCAACGCGTTACCGGGGTGAATTAACCGGTGGTGAACTGCATTGGAAGGTTAAACCGAGTATTGATTTAACAGGCCGTACGGTTTTGGTGGTGGATGACATTCTGGATGGTGGGATTACCTTGGCAGCCATTCTTGCAGAAGTTAAAGCATTGGGGGCTGCGGCAGTTTATAGTGCAGTCTTGGTTGATAAATATCAGAAACGCGTAGAAAACGGTTTGAAAAACGCCGACTTTGTGGGACTACAAGTTGAAGATCATTATATTTTCGGTTACGGCATGGATTATAACGAATACCTACGCAATGCCCCCGGTATTTTTGTAGTGGCCCCCGAACACGAGGCTTAAACGAATAATGGCCTCATCCATCGTTTCGTCATTTGATTTTTCTGTCGTCCCTGCAGCGTGAAGGCGGGGATGACCACACAACATGACCGAAACGATGACTGAGCTCCACTTTAGTGGCATTCTTATCAGCTGGGTGGTCAAGGATCACAATCCATCCCAGCAATCAGAATAGCCGGTTTGCTTAGCAGCATGATTCAGTGCAAGTTCTGTGGCTTGCCAAGGCTTGTTTGATTCGAACATGAATGCGAGTGTATTGCCATAGTAAGTCGGTTTCAGGGGCTTTTGGCTGGCTTTACGATAGGTTTCCGCATCGGGCCCATGTGGCACCATCGCATTATGAATACTAAACCCGCCCACTTCAAATCCGGTTGATTTTGCATCGTACTCGCCCATTACCAACCCCATGAATTCACTCATCACATTCCGATGAAAGTATGGCGGTCGAAACGTGTGCTCCGCGACCATCCAACGAGGTGGAAAAATAACGAAATCCAGATTAGAAACGCCTACGGTGTCCGTGGGCGAAGTCAATACAGTAAAAATAGATGGATCTGGGTGATCAAAGCTGACCGTATTGATGGTGTTGAACAAAGCCAGGTCATAACAATAGGGCGCATAATTGCCGTGCCATGCCAAGACGTTTAAAGGGGAATGATGGCTGGTTGCAATCCAAAGTGTTTGTTGGTTTTTGCAGAGTATGTGAACGTCTCCATCAACTGTTTCGATGGCGGCTTTTGGGTAAAGAAAATGTCGCGGGTTGGCTAGGCCATTGGAGCCTAAAATGCCTAATTCGGGTAATGTGAAGGGCGCACCGTTGTTTTCACATACATAGCCTGCAGCAAAGGCATCCATCAGTTCAACGCGAAATACGATGCCCCGAGGAATCACTGCAATCATGCCAGGATTTATATCAAGCATTCCAAATTCGGTGTATAACCGTATTTTTCCCGCATAGGGCACCAGCAAGAAATCACCATCATGATTGCTAAAATAACGACGATCCATGGATTGGTTGCATTGATACAAGTAAGCATTGGCTTGAACGTTGCTAGCCACGTGAGACAGGCCATCAATAAAATCAAGTGTTGCAGTCGGTTTAGACCAAGCAGACCAACGCATCGGATTGGGCGCTTGCTTGGGTGCCATGGTATCTGTGAACGCAGAAGGATAATGAGAGAAGTCTCCGTGCGCGACGGAGGGCTTGGTTCGATACAGCCAACTGTGTAAATTGATGTGTCTTGGACGTGTAAACGCGCTGCCACTTAACTGTTCGGCATACAAACCTAGATTGCATTGTTGCGGTGAATTTTGATTGCATGGCAATGCGCCGGGTATGGCTTCGGTTTGATGGTGGTTGTTAAATCCGGTTAAGTACATGAACGCTCCTTGTCTCACCGATTGACGTGTGAAGGAAATGAGATGCATGTTTTTGGATGTCATTTCCTCCAAACCAAAACTAATCTTCTTGTTTGCTCGCTTTCAACCATCCTGATAAAACATCAATTATTTTCTGTGCCTGATCTTCGCTCGAAATGTTAAATTTTGATTTCTGCCAGTATTGGTTGTTTCGTTTTTGATAGCGCCGAATGGAATACTTTTCTGGGCCAAACACTTGTTTAGTATTGTTCCATTCTTGATAGCGATATAATATTGTGGTCCAAGCCCCCTTGGACAGAACGTGCTTGCCTAATTCTCTTGTTTTTTCAGTCCCATCTTCTGTGAAGGCAATGGTTAAATCGTCGATCGTTTCGCTCATAAATAAAGTCCAATGTAATCATTAGTCGATGGATTGTAGTTTTCCATTGGTAAATGTCAAGGTAAATGGTGGTTGATAAGGATTTACTTGATAAATCCAGGTTTCCGGGTGTTCGTTTCTCGGAACAGGCTGGTTAATATACGTTTGATTAACCAAAGAAGGGGTGCCGCAAGCTGAGTATACTTTATTGACCGTATCACCGATTTGCAGACTAATCCCTCCACAAATGGTCGCGGCATTCGTGCCTGAACCATTGATAGAGACTCCGGTTATCTGATTATTCCTTACCTCAATGGTTAGATTCGTACCCGTCGAACCACTGGGAAGTGACCAGCGTTGGTACATGTTGTTAACGCCAGGGTAAGGACCTCCCTGATTCAAGGTGGTATAAATGAGTTGCGTGACGGGTATTTTCTCAACAACGGGGTTGCTGGCGGTTTGTTTGGCATTGGGCTGACCACAGGCACTTAAGACTTGACTGTCGGTCATTCCGATGTTGATATAACCTTGGCGTTGTGGGCAGTACATTGAGCTGGCCGAAATTGCCGCCAAGGGAAAAAATAAGATGCTACAAGCGAGTAGGCGGTTTACGTTCATTTTATCCACCAATCATTGGATTGTTAGTTAAAGGGAGTTTGGACGAAACGACATGCAAAAACACGCATGTCATTTCGTCCAAATATAACGAACTCATCATCACAGACCTCCTGATTCAATATGCTTATTTTTATTAAGTCTAGATGAACCTATTTAATTTTGACAGAAAAGCATGAGGGTTTGTTCATGCTTTTCTGTCAAAAGATTTTAAATGAATAATGGTGGCAATGAGGCACTCATAAATAAAGTGATTGTTTTTAATAAGATGATCACAATAAAAGGTGAGAGATCAACGCCAGAAAAAACAGGGATGTGGCGCCGTACGGTACTCAAGAGTGGCTCTGTGATGCTGTACAATAAATCAGAGAAAGGCGTTTGCCATTTGGGATTAATCCAGCTCATGATGACACGAATGATGATGGCGTAGAACATTAGATTGCAAGGCTGAATGATTAAATCGGCCAGCGTACAAGAAAATAAAAGAACAATGGAAGGAAGCCCACCAAAAAACAGCCCCGCAATGGCTGTAAATTTAAACAGCTCAGCGACTAAAAGGACCACGAAGCAGGCCCAATCGATTCGATTTTTTCGCGTAAAATTGAATTTAAATGTTTTGACGACAGGACGCACCATGGGATTGGTCAATTCATCAATGGTCTGACTCATGGGGTGCAACGCACTGACTCGGAAAAATCGGATCGCTAAGCGAGCCCACAAGAGAAAAGTCAATAAACTAAAAAACAATGTGAATAAAAAGTAACCTACTGATGCGAATCCAGACATGATATTCTCTCCTATATGAGCTCATTATATTTGTAACGTTATATATGGACGAAATGACATGCAACAACACGCATGTCATTTCGTCCATATATAATCAGGGCCTCAATCTTTAGAGAGCTTCGTGTCTTTAATCGAGGTTTGAGTCCGTGTGCTCACTATCGCAAACCCTCGATTAAATACGCCAAGTGTGCTCTATGCTGATGAAGCCATTATCATGGACAGAAGGACATGAGTCTTTTTTCATGTTCTTTTGTCCAATGTCCACTATCCAAACTCCAAGAAAATAGCGCGCCCTAAGCGAACCATGGTGCTGCCTGCTCGAATGGCGGCCGGATAATCATCCGACATACCCATCGACAGAGTCGATAATGTTAAACCAAACTGTGTGTTGATGGCGTGTAATAACGTGGTGGCTCTTAAAAAAGACAGGTATTGTTCGTCTTCGTTAAGCCTTGGCTTAGGAATGACCATGAAGCCTTGTAATCTTAGGCGGGGCAAATGAATGATGCCTGCCACAAGCTCTGGAAGGGCATCAGGCGATACACCCGATTTGGTGGGCTCATTATCCAGATTGATCTGAATGCATATATTCAAGGGCCCTAGGCCCTCAGGTCGCGCATCGCTCAGTGATTGGGCCGTGCTGATTTGACTGACACCATGAACCCATGAAAAATGTTGCGCTATGGCTGCGGCTTTATTGCGCTGAATACGCCCTACAAAATGCCAGCATATGGGCAAGTGGGCGAGTTCTTTTATTTTGACGAGGGCCTCTTGTAAATAACTCTCTCCAAAATGAACCAATCCTGCATCAAAAGCACGTTGGACACAGGTGCTATCCTGGGCTTTGCTGATGGCCAATAAAGTGACTGCTCCTGACGGACGTCGATAAGCATGTTCGAGCCGATGAATAGAGGCTTGCAGCAAGTCAATGCGCTGAAGCATGGTCATCTGAAAATGGCTCCCCATAGGCCATAAAGAATGGCTGAAATAGCAATCAACCCGATGATGGTTGTAAATGAATTAACCAGTGGATGGCGGTACTTCTGCAAAGCCGGCACTTTTTTTATCGCATACATGGGCATTAAAAAGAGAATAATGGCAATGGCCGGTCCGCCTAATGATTCAATCATGCCTAAAATACTGGGATTTATTGTGGCAATCATCCAGCACGTGAATATCATAAATACTTCAATGCAATGCTTCAGTGTTTGGCTGCCAATCGGCTTTGTTCGTGCAAGCAACGGTTTTCCGAGCAAGCCATGCAATCCTTCGCTTGCGCCAATGTAATGGCCTAAGAATGATTTTGAAATGGCAATGAATGCTACAAAAGGCGTGACATATCGGATAAGGGGTGTATTAAAATGGTTAGCCAAATATGAAAGAATCGTAATGTTTTGTTGTTTAGCCAGGGCAAGATCCGCAGGTGATAGACTAAAGACACAGCTAAAAACAAAAAACATGACCGTGCCCACCATCATCAGATGGCTGTTTCGTAAGATCCAAGCACTTTTTTTATCAGCCATTGAACCAAATCGCTTTTTTTGATTGACGGCAAAAGACGAAATAATTGGAGTGTGGCTAAATGAAAAAACCATCACGGGAATCAGTAACCAAAGTGCGGTTAGCATCCCATGTGATCCAGCGCCATGAATGGTTTGCGATGTATTGTATAAAAAAGCCGTGTTCCAATGCGGAATTAAATAAATGGATAATAATACTAAAATGGCAATGAACGGGTACACCAGCAAACTGATGGTTTTAACGATGATGGCCTGTCCAAAGCGAACAATGGTCATTAATCCCATGATAAGGATGAGCGCGAGCACGGCGCGTGGAGGCGAAGGCATGCCCATTTGATGTATGATAAAACTATCCGTGGTGTTGGTAATGGCTACGCTATACATCAATAAAATAGGATAGATTGAAAAAAAATAAAGAAAGGTCAATAGATTGCCAGCTTTCTGTCCAAAATGCTCCACGACCACATCCGTAAAATCATTTTTTTCTGACGAACCCGATAGAACAAAGCGACACAATGCGCGGTGCGAAAAATAAGTCATAGGGAAGGCGAGGAGCGCCATCACAATCAACGGCAATAGGCCATTTAACCCGGCATCAATCGGGAGAAAAAGGGTGCCTGCACCAATGGCTGTTCCATAGAGACCCAGCATCCACATGGTGTCTTGCTTTCGATCATTGATTGCATCATCGATGGGATTTGAAACCGTGATCATGGTATCTGGGGTCATCGTAGAATCCTCTTGTTACGCGTTTGTTGCCCCTAGCTCGAGGCAACAAAAACAACCTGTCGAACAATTATACTACAAGTAAGCCGATTTTTGTATCTCTATTAACTGAGTAATGCCCTGTTCTGCAAGGGACAATAGTTCATTCAACTGGTTTCGATTAAAACTGCCGTCTTCCGCGGTTCCTTGTACTTCAATGTATTCTCCCTGCTGGTTCATGACTACATTCATGTCCGTTTCAGCCAATACATCTTCAGCATAATCTAAATCGAGCACAGGTTGTCCACGATATATTCCGACGGAAACCGCTGCAATATAATTAAATGCGGGTTTTTTCCGTAATTTTTCTCGTGTAACCATCCAGTCTAGAGCGTCTTTCATTGCAACACAAGCCCCAGTAATGGCTGCGGTTCGAGTGCCGCCGTCGGCTTGAAGCACATCGCAATCCAGCATGATCGTGTTTTCACCTAACGATTTTAAATCAATGCATCCACGCAGTGCGCGACCAATCAATCGTTGAATTTCCAAGGTTCGCCCCCCTTGTTTACCACGGCTTGCTTCGCGATCATTTCGTGAATGAGTGGCGCGAGGCAACATGCCATATTCCGCGGTGATCCAACCTTGGCCTTTTCCTTTCAAAAATCGTGGAACGCCATCGACGACAGACGCGGTGCAGAGTACGCGTGTTTGCCCAAATTCAACCAAGACGGAGCCTTCTGCGTGGTTTGTGTAATTGCGGGTTAATTGGATGGTTCGCAGTTGATTGGCTTCGCGTTTACTAGGTCGCATGATGATTATCCTCAATAAAAGAAGGCATTATAAACGCTTATTGAACAAAATGAAATTTAAATGGGGTTTAGAGGAAATGAGATGCAAAATGAGGTATACTTCGAAGCCGTTTATGCTCATCGAATGACTGGTATGGAAATTAAAAGGATAGCAGGCAATGCATTGGATGCGATTCTACGCCAACCCAACGTGACATCGAATCAAACAACGCCATCTATCACGTCCCATGCCTTTGAAGCCATTGTTTTGCAAGCCACGCTAAAAAACCAGTGTATTGATCAGTACTTTAGTGCGGAGTCTGGGCGTTATTTCAGTGAAAACGTGCCTTGTTCACTCAATGGTTTGGCACCGGAATTGAACTCAATCGTCGATCGTCCGCATCAGGTGGATGTGACTGAAACAATAGAGGCGAATGAGTCTGTCTCATTATCATTGGATCAATTTGTTCAAGTCGCGTGGGATTGTGCCAAAACGGCTGCAAATCGCATGGGTCTTGACCCAAAAGTCCTCATGGCTCAGGCTGCTTTGGAGACGGGTTGGGGGCAGTTCATTGCAAAAAAATCGGACGGCACCAGCAGTCATAATTTGTTCAATATAAAAACGCGCGCGGACAGCATTGAGGATTCGGTTAACATTAAAACAACCGAGTTCATCGGAAACGTGCCGATTAACGTGTTGGCGTCTTTTAAAGCCTACTCAAGCATCGAAGACAGTTTTCATGATTACGTGGCTTTAATTGAAAGCAGTCCTCGTTATCAAGTTGCCGCGGCCAATGCGCATGATCCCAAACAATACATCGCTGCATTGCATGAAGCGGGTTACGCGACTGATCCGAATTACACTCAGAAAATATTATCCATCTATGAAGGTCAGCCATTGCAACAAGCGTTGGAACGAAATGGATGTGTGTAGGGAGGTATGCCTGCATAGCCGCTATATCGCTCCCTTCTCCCGCCTGCGGGAGAAGGTGCCTCAGGGCCTCAATCTTTAGAGAGTGCGGTGTATTTAATCGAGGGTTTGAGTCTGTTGGCTTTCCTATCGCAAACCCTCGATTAAATACGCCAAGCGTTATCTATACCCATCAATCCATTATCATGGACAGAAGGACATGAGTCTTTTTTCATGTTCTTTTGTCCAATGTCCAATTATCGTTCTTCAATCGCTATGAAGATAAATGACTCACCTTCACGCAATGTTGTTTTTCGAACATTCAGAATCAATTGTTTATATCCCGCACGAAGAAACGTGTGTTCCAACACGTATCCATTCACCACTAAGTCATCGGTGAGAACGCCATTGAGTAATGTTCGTAACGCAGGAATGTCCCACTGATTATTGCCCACCTCATAAAATGAATGGCCGATTATTTCATCGGATTGCAGTAGGAATTTTTTGCAAAACAAGTCATTGGAGGAGTGGATGGTCATATTGCAATCCAAAATGACAACACATTCTTGTAGAACGCTAAGCATACCGCTCAATAAAATAGTTGAGTCATTTAACGCTCGATTCAATTGAAGTACTTTTTCCTCATTTAATTTGTTCTGAGTAATCTCCATGAACATGATCACAACGCCATCCTCTTTGTTATTCGGCGAGCGATAGGGTGAGATGCTCATAAAGTACCACAGTCCATTGACGTCTTGCACATCGAGCGTTTTACACTCATGAGAAATTAAAACGCGTTCAGCCATTTGAATCAGGGCTACCGCACGTGTGATTCAAAACAACCCATCAAGAACTTTATCTGCAA
>JAOAUO010000074.1 GCA_030157565.1 Legionellaceae bacterium | reverse complement strand
GTTATCGTCTTATCTCATCTAGGGCGTCCTGAGGAAGGGGTATTCGAACGCCGATATTCTCTCGCACCACTCGCCGATTACTTAAAATCCCATCTCGCATTTCCCGTGCACTTCACCAGCGACTATTTGAATGGCGTGAACGCCCGGCCCGGCGAATTGGTGCTGTGTGAAAACGTTCGATTTAACCCAGGCGAAAAAGCCAATGACAGTGAATTGGCCAAGCAGTTGGCTTCACTTTGCGATATCTTCGTGATGGATGCGTTTGGCACCGCGCATCGAGCGCACGCGTCCACCTGTGGCGTGGCGGAATACGCCCCCATTTCGGCGGCAGGTCCATTGCTGGTCCGCGAATTGACCGCCCTGTCTCATGTTCTAAGAGCGCCGAAAAAACCCATCGTTGCGGTTGTGGGTGGGGCTAAAGTCTCGTCTAAATTATCCATGCTGAAACAACTAGTCGGCATGGTTGATGTCCTGATCCCAGGCGGTGGAATTGCCAATACGTTTCTAAAAGCACAAGGCAATGAAATTGGTGTCTCTTTGCATGAGAAAAATCTCATCGATGAAGCACGCTCAATCCTCGCGTTGGCCGCCATCAGTGGGTGTAAAATCCCTCTTCCATCCGATGTGGTTGTGGGAAAAACGTTCAGTGACACGTGTCCTGCATACAATAAATCACTCTCCCATGTAGCCAAAGACGATATGATCATGGACATTGGGCCTGAAACCGTAGCGCGCTACCTGGATATTTTGGCTCACGCTAAAACCATCATATGGAATGGTCCGGTCGGGGTATTTGAGTTCCCACAATTTTCCTATGGTACGCGCGCGCTCGCCATCGCTATCGCCAATAGCGGTGCTTTCAGCATTGCCGGTGGTGGAGACACGTTGGCCGCGATCGATCTATATGATCTCACCGATCAAATATCCTATATCTCTACGGGCGGCGGGGCATTTCTTGAATACCTGGAAGGAAGAACACTGCCTGCGGTTGCTGTTTTAGAAGCCAGAGCAGGCGGTTAAATCAACGGGGTTTGTCACGGTTCAATCACGTCTACGGGCGCGCGTGACAAGCCCAGCTTTTCTTTTAAACGTGCGACGGCATCTGGATCATATTGACGGGTCTGTTTGTGTGTAATCACAACGGGGGTCGCGCGAACAGCCGGCCCTGTATTGTTTTGCATGCTAAAAAGAGGGGCTCGTTCAGGATAATACGAGGAAAAATCGGTGCTCGCCGAGGTGGGCGTCGCCTCACCCGTGTGCCGCGGGCGGGCCGGCTTCGTGGGCAGTAGACTGATGGCGTTTTTTCGCGCGTTTTTCGCGCTTTTTTCAACACGCTTTTTAATTTTCGCAGCAGCCAATGCGGCTTCTTCTTCGGTCACTTGTGCCACAGGATTGCCGTCCAAATCAATGCGCATTTCACGTGCTTTCAAGCACGTTAAATAATCAATTCGCCGTGTAAACAAAACCACCGCTTCACGTAACTTGCTATTAGAAATGCCTGCAGCAGCAGCCTTATCTGCGTGCACCAAGATATCCGCCATAATGCCCACACTCAACGGTTGAATACGAACCGTGTTGTCAAATGCTTGTGGAAAAATGGAAGCAAGCCATGAGAGCGCCTCTAAGCGAACTTTTTTAGACTGATTTTTTTGTTTTTTGTTGATCAACGCGGTGCGTGGATGCAAATCCTGCTTTCTCAAAAAATAACCCCTCTTGAAAATGAACACACAATGTACAGCGTTTCGCCGCATTTTACAAGTCATTCTCGCCAACTGGGGCATTCAGTTATTTTGCGTGCGGCTCTGTCCAAGGTCGCCTGGTCGGGTATATACTAATCCATTATAACCACTGAAACGTGTGCAATATGAAATGGATTTTAAAATGGATGCTCGTCATCGGATTTCCCTGGGTTGTACTCCTCATGGATGACAATCCACTCGGTGCGCTCGGTGTGATTCTTTTGCAAGCAACCCTGATCGGATGGATTCCCGCGAGCATGTGGGCGCACCGAATAACGCGCACGTTACCGTTCTTTAATACACGGAAAAAAAAGAAGAAAACCAGCGCGTCCACCGCGATTGAAGAAAAATAGAGCCTAGGAGCCCACATGCAACGTCGTGTCATTATCAATGGAGCCCAGGGCAAAATGGGTGTTTTGGCCTGCAAAACCATTCAGGAACATCCTGAATTTCAATTGGTGGGTCAATTGGGCCGCATGGATTCACTGCAAACGGCCATTGCCGAAACAAAAGCCGACATTGTCATTGACCTCACGTCTGCTGAGAGTGTGTATGCCAATGCACTCACCATTATTGATCAAGGCGCGCACCCCATCATTGGCACCAGCGGTTTACTCGAAGAACAAATTCAAGCGTTGCGTCAACGCTGTGAAGACAAAGCGCTAGGCGGCATCATTGTGCCTAATTTTTCGATTAGCGCCCTGCTCATGATGCGTTTTGCAGTGGACGCGGCACGGTTATTACCCGACGTGGAAATCATCGAAGCGCATCATCCGCAAAAATTAGATGCCCCATCGGGAACCGCCATCAAAACAGCGGAACTGATTGGTGCAGCCCGTCAGACCATAAAGAATAAATTGCCGCTCAAAGAATTGTTACCCGGCGCGCGGGGAGCCACGCATCATGACGTACACATCCATTCCTTGCGGTTGCCAGGTATTCTTGCACGTCAACAAATCATTTTTGGGAACACAGGCGAAACGCTCAGCATCACCCACGACACGATTGACCGTTCATCCTTTATGCCTGGATTAATCCTTGCGTGTCAGCATGTACAAGCACTCCATACCCTGTATTACGGATTAGAACACCTGCTGGATTTGGAGTTTGGATAGAAAAGCATGAAAAGCGCCTCATGCTTTTCTATCCAAATATAGGGGGCTTTCGAGGCAGAGGAGGCCTGCGTATTGAATGAGGGGTTTTTGATCGTGAGCGGGCTCGCTCAAACCCTCGATTAAATACACGACGCTCTCGAAGGAACTATGGCCTGATTCCATTTGGACGCAATGACATGCGTGTTGTTGCATGTCATTGCGTCCAAACTTCAAAAAGGAGCTTACGATGGGTTATACCGTGCCGCACTATATTGATGGAAAGGCTGTATTGGAGCCCGGCCCTCAACGTCTCACTTTATATAATCCAGCCCTGGGTGAGCCCATTGGCGAGGTTCATTTTGCCAGTGCCGCCACCTGCGATCGCGCTGTGTCTTGTGCCAAAAAAGCGGCTGAATCTTGGTCACAAACACCCCCAACCAAACGTGCGCATATCCTCTTTAAATTTCGCGAATTATTAGAGCGACATCATGAAGACTTGGCTCGCATCGTCACGCGAGAAAATGGCAAAACTCTAGATGATGCAAGGGGCTCTATCGCACGCGGCATTGAAGCCGTTGAATTTTATTGCAGTCTCGTCACGCAACTGCAAGGACGCATCTCGAGTAATGTATCCCATCAGATTGATTGTTACACGATACCCCAACCATTAGGTGTCTGTGCGGGCGTATCGCCCTTTAATTTTCCGGTGATGGTTCCCCTTTGGATGATGATCCCAGCCATCGCCTGTGGTAACACATTTATTCTAAAGCCATCGGAACAAGACCCCTCCGCCCCTGTGCGCCTCATGGAGTGGCTAGCGGATGCGGGCCTGCCGCCGGGGGTAGTCAATTGCGTGCAAGGGAATCAAACCACCGTTGAACATTTATTAATCCATCCCGACATCAACGCCTTCACCGCCGTCGCATCGACAACGGTTGCAAAATCCATCTATACCACCGCCACGGCACAAGGCAAACGGGCACATACGTTTGGCGGCGCTAAAAACCATGCGGTCGTGATGCCAGACGCGGATCTCAGTCAAACGGCTCAAGCCTTGGTCGGCGCGGCCTTTGGGTCCGCCGGCGAGCGTTGTATGGCGATTTCGGTGGTGGTGGCCGTCGGAGAAAAAACTGCAGATGACCTGCTGGAGCGCCTCATACCGTTAGTGCGCGCCATGAACATTGATGCAGGCGACGTGTCGGGTTGTGATATGGGGCCGCTCATCAGTAGCGCGCATCGACAACGCGTGATTCAGGCGATTGATCAAGGCGTGATAGAGGGGGCCGATTTATTGATAGACGGCCGCGCATTTAAGCACCCCGCTTATCCCAATGGCTATTTTATCGGCCCGTCATTGTTTGATCGCGTCACCGAGTCGATGTCGATTTATCAACAAGAAATCTTTGGTCCGGTGCTGGTCATCATGCGGGTTGCCGATTTAGAAGACGCCCTCTTGTTGGTGAATCGCCACCCATACGGCAATGGCACGGCGATATTTACCCGCGATGGGTTAACGGCCCGGTCCTATGCCGATCGTGTGCAGGTCGGCATGGTGGGCATTAACATCCCGATTCCCGTCCCCATTGTAAGCCACCCATTTGGTGGATGGAAACAGTCTGCTTTTGGAGACACCAACATGCATGGGCTCGAAAGTTTTCATTTTTATACCCATCGCAAAACAGTCACCAGTAAATGGTCGGAGGCGGCTCCTAATAAAAATGCCTTCATCATGCCCACCCATCGTTAACGGCGAAGGGTAACCGTTGGAGAACACCATGGAAAACATTGGATTTGTGGGTTTGGGCCACATGGGCTTGTCCATGGCAATCAACCTGATCAAGGCAGGTCACCGCGTGACGGGGTTTGATTTGAACACCGCCGCAATGGACGCTTTTATCAGAGCCGGTGGGATCGCAGCAGCGACCTTGCAATCAGCCGCCGAAGGTCAGGCTATTCTCTTGACCATGTTACAAACGGGCCAACAGGTCAAACAAGTCTGTCTCGGAGAAAAAGGCCTGTTCGCCGCAGCCAGTCCGCATGCGTTGTTCATTGATTGCTCATCTATTGACGTATCCAGTTCACGTGACATCCACAAAGAAGCCCATCATGCAGGAATGCGCGCGGTGGATGCCCCTGTATCGGGGGGTGTGAAAGGGGCCTCAGCCGCAACATTAACGTTCATGGTCGGTGGTTCAGACGAGGATTATCTGGCCGCCAAGCCTTATTTAAATCACATGGGAAAAACAATCATTCATACCGGCGATGCCGGCAGTGGGCAAGCTGCAAAGATTTGCAATAACATGATATTGGGCATTTCCATGATTGCCGTGTCCGAAGCGTTTAAATTGGGAGAACAGTTGGGGCTCACCCCACAAAAATTATTTGAAGTGGTCCGTCACGCGTCTGGACAATGCTGGGTGATGAACCAGTACGTGCCGGTGCCTGGTGTATTGGATAACGTTCCCGCTAACCAAGACTACGCGCCGGGTTTCACCGCCGCGATGATGCTCAAAGATTTAAAATTAAGCCAGCAATCAGCGAAAGCTGTGGACGTTAAAACACCGATGGCCGCGCGTGCAACCGCTCTCTATCAACAATTAAATGACCATGGCATGAGCGACTTGGATTTTTCAGCCATTATTAAATGGACGGGAGAATAACGGATGATGAGCGCAAATGCCGCACAATGGGCTATTCATGCAAGCGCGAATCGTGCAGGACCCGATCTAACCAGTGTCGGCAAACTCGTGGACGGAACAAACCCGCCGACCCGTATGCAAGGTCAAATGGCCGAGGAGGCGGTCTTGGTGGGCGTCGCGATGGCCGGAATCAAAATGGCGTACGACGGCATATCCACACAATTGCATGAGCTGGGAGACCAGCGCTTGGCCTTCATCAAAGAGCGGGAAACGGGGATTGCAACATTTTTGATTCCTTTGAATAAAGAGCCGCGTGATTTATCGAAAGAAGAAACCTTCATCAAAAATTTTGTGCCATTAATTTTAAAAAAATCATTGTTTTCGACCTATTCAGGCCTACACAAAGCCACCTCGAACAGTATAAAAGGCCATGATTTTTATTCCATATTACCCTTTTATCGCATGAGCGAAAATTTAGGCCATCCAATAGAAAACAGACGACCCATTGACCAGCAACGCCGAGCGATCAGTTGGTTTTTAAAAACAACGGTGCCGGACTTCCTCGCTCACATTGATCGCTCATTCCAAACGGAGTGGCGCGTGACATCCTTTTTTGTGTCCATCTATCAGGGGACCAATTACATCAACGATCTCAGAGCGGCCCGATTTGTCATCATGAGCTTGGCGAATCTACTCTGGAATATTCAACACCCGGTCGATCCTGAAACGGGATACCCACTCAGTTTCACCGATTGCGTAAAATTATGCTGTGATGTGGAGATCTATCTGAACGTTCTTTTAGATAGCGCTGAACGAGAGACCCCTCCCTATCTGGGGCGTCTAAGCCATGATCGTGATCGACTGATCAGTTTCGTGCGTAAAATTGCAATATACACCTCGGCTCTAAGGGCTGCGTACGTGGAAGAGCAGTTGTATGAAGTCAACATCAATGAAGTGACCAACAGCGCACACCAAGCCCTCGAGATCATGGACCAATGTATTTTAAATTTGATTTATAAACACCGGCATCCGATCGCATCTGAAGACGCTAAGAACCCGTTCAGTGGCGGAGTAACCGATGGCCGTGCAGCGGAGAGCCTGGTCTGTATATTTGGCTATTTACGTTATTTATTCAACATCAATCCGGATTTAATTTGTTTTTTCTCGTCCTATACCAAACTTGATCCGACTACAACGTATGTGAACGCGACCGAAACGACCGTGATGGATGCATTGATTATATTCTGCCATATGCAAAAATATGAACGACGCAGGTTCATTGGAGACTTAAAAAAAAGTACGCAATCCAGCATGATAGAATTTGCTGATACATTAGAACAGCTGCATGATGATTTTATCATGCCGTTTGAACGAACCAGTAAGCGTGACCTAAAAGCCACGCGCTATAAACCGCAGTACGTCGAACGCACGCGACTCACCGCAAGACACCTGATCCCCTTTATTACATTAGTCATCGATGATTATGGCGTGGAGGTGGACACGCCTAACATACAATCACGCCAGCTTGACTCACAAACCAATGCCGCGGCTAGTCAAGTGCGGAGTGGCAAACAACAAATAAAATCGATCAATCAAGCCGCGGCTCTCGATCAAAACACAGGATATTACCAATGGACATTGTCGCCCTTTTTAGAAATCAGCGCTCAGACTGCGGAATCACTCAACGCCCTAGTGAAACACCAATACCGCTTGACACAAGTGACCCAATTATTGGATTCAGTTAGCGAGTTAATCCAAGATTACCGAACCTTCTTGCAATTGTCGCATTTTCAAATATTTTTGCTCAACTGCTTGAACAAAGCAAAGGAAGAATATGCAGCGCTGGCCACGCGCATCGATACACTCGATGCGAGTCTTTCCGAAGACGAGCGCATGCCGCGACGTTTGAAGCAAATCTTGTCTGAAATGACCCTTGAGATGGGGAAACGATTGGAGGGATTTGCTCAAGCGGCCATCAACTTTAGGGGTAAAGTAGGTCTTCCAAATTTTCCTGACCAAGAAAAGCTTCGATTAAAAGTCAAAATCAGTCGAGTGAATCAACAGTTTCTTGACCTGTTTGGAGAAGCGAGTGGGTTGACGGACTGGGCTCCGATCGCTGTAGAAGAAGATCCGGCAGCAACGCCCTCAAGAGGAAGCTCAGCCCCTGTCCTCGATCGCGTAGCCAGCAGCAAGGTGGTTGCATTGAGTCAGTTGGCGCGCCGTTGTTTCGATGGATTGTCTTATTTTAGCCAACAGGGATACAAAGGCGTTTTGTTACGTAATTTAATGGCCAAAATTGACCACCAACCGGATTGGACTGACCTGCAATTGAACCGGGCCATCCAACAATTGGTCTGCATCACAGCCAGCTATCGGGAAACGTATTTTTTCCAAGCCGCCTACGGTCAGACGCGGTCGGCAAAAATATTAATCAAGGCCATCCAAGATCCTGCGCTTCATGATGTCATCCCCTTGGGCTCCATGATTTTTAACACCACGGGCATCGATTACACCTCGCAAAGCGAGGCACAAATCATTCATGCATTAGAACATTTACGCACGAACCAACACTGGGAAGAGTCAGCCAGTCGGCTGTCCGTGGCAGGGGCCTTTTGAAAAGGGTATAGGGTTAGGGTGCCATTTCAAACCATTGGTTCATCAGGTCAATCAATTCATCCACGCCTTGTCGTTTCAGGGATGAAAAGGCTTGCACGGTCAGTAAATCATGCATCAATTCATAGTGTTTTCGCACCAACAAGACCGTGCTTTGCGCTTGCCCGCGGCTTAACTTATCCGCCTTGGTCAATAGAATGTGGACCGGTAGCTGCCTGTCGAACGCCCAATTGATCATCATTCGATCCAATTCTTTCAAAGGATGGCGAATATCCATTAATAATATCAACCCGCGAAGGCTCTTTCGAACATCCAAATAATGGGCCAAATGGGTCTGCCAATCGTGCTTCACTTGCAACGGCACTTTCGCATACCCATAGCCAGGCAAATCGACCAGCCGTCGCGTTTCATCTCGCACCGTAAATAGGTTAATTAGCTGCGTACGCCCGGGCGTTTTGCTGATGCGAGCCAATTGACGAATGCCCGTTAAGCAATTCAATGCGCTGGATTTCCCCGCATTTGAACGCCCTGCGAACGCGACTTCGTAACCGGTGTCAGATGGCAGCTGATCGACGCGTGCCGCACTTTTTAAGAATATTGCTTGAGAGTAAGGATTCATTCATATCAGTTTTGATTTCATTTGAGACACAGTATACCATAGCAGCTCTCTTTATAAACGAAACAATCATGAAACATCGATTCATTGGACTCGCGCTCTGCTGCTGGATGCCACTACTGGCCGCCGCCCCCTCCCCTGTGGCCCAAGAAAAAGCCGCTATGTGTGCGGGCTGCCATGGCGCTCAAGGCATCAGTTCCAATCCTGACTGGCCCAATCTGGCCGGCCAACATGCCCCCTATTTAGAAAAACAGATGCATGATTACAAAGATGCCACGCTACGGCACGCCGCCATCATGACGCCATTGGTTTCTGCATTAACGGATGAAGACATCCATGATTTAGCGGATTATTATGCGCACCTCCCAGCCCCCGAGGGCACGCATCTCACAACCAAGCCAACGCGTGGCGAAACCCTCTACCGCCGAGGCGATTTCAGCCAACACATCACGGCCTGCATTGCCTGCCACGGCCCAGAAGGCACAGGAAATGCACAAGCAGGATTCCCTTTATTATCAGGGCAACAACCCGGTTACACCATTCAACAACTGCAAGCGTTCAAGGACAAAGCGCGTCAAAACGATCTCAACCGCATCATGCGCGACATCAGTGCCCACATGACCCCTGAAGACATGGAGGCCGTAGCGCACTATTTAACGGGGATCGATCAATAAAATTTACGTTTAAACACCGTACACGTTTAACCATATTGTGTTATAATTAAATCGTACAGATATGGGGGCGACCTGGCTTCGACGTGGGTTGCGAAACCTGAAGTGCATGCCGAGAATGAGAACTCTCGTAAAAAGACTCAAACTAAACACAAATGCAAACGATGAAAACTTTGCTGGAGAAGCGATAGCTGCGTAAGCAGTCATTGCCAACCACACCGTGCGCTGCCATAAAACCAGCGCCCCGTTGCCCACGCCTGCTTATAGGTAGTGGAACCATCGGTCATATAAGATAAGCTAGTGATCAGGAGTGTCCCGTGTCTGATTGCGAAACTCAGGGAATCGTCGTGTATCATCCTGCCAGTCGGAGGGTCCGCGATTAAACTCAAATGACCAGGCTATGCATGTAGAGCGGACGGCAGAGGATTTGCGGACGCGGGTTCGATTCCCGCCGCCTCCACCAATTAAGTTATTGATTTTAAACGTTTTTCTCTCATATAATTCACTTGCGGGTTTTCAAAGGGTTTATTTAGTTTAAATAGACGTACCTAGCCGAATAATCCTACTAACTTTTTAGAAGGATTTATTCACATGCAACAACTCAAAATACACACCTTTCAAGATTGTTTAGATATTTCAGAGCAAACAGGCGGAAATAGACATTTAATATTAGGAAATGGGTTTAGTTGCAGCATATTTCCCGATATCTTTAACTATAAAGTACTAGCAGAAAGAGTTAACTCACAAAATATCAAACAGTTATTTGCAGCCCTTAAGACCAGCGATTTTGAAGACGTTATGAGAAGGATGACTAATGCCTTAACAATTACTCGATTATATCCAGAAGGATCCGGGCTTGCAGTTAAACTTGAGCAAGATTTGGATGAACTAAAAAATACATTGATAGACGTCATCGCCACTTCTCATCCTCCCACACCGCAAGCAATTACAGAAGAGCAATACCAATCTTGCTACAACTTTTTGAAGCATTTTGAAAATGGAAAAAAATATTCATTTAACTATGATCTAATTCTCTATTGGGTTTATATGCATTTTCTTGAAAAAAAGAGAGAGGACCAACATAGTGCTCTCCTGTGTTATTTACCTAAAATTTCTTTACATCGCTGCAAACAAGACTCAACAAGCTGACTGTTTGGTGGTACATAATGCTCTTTCATAATCTGAGATGAGCTTTGCTTTTTAATTTGCCGACAAGCCTGCAACATTTGCGGTAATGTTGGTGGTAACTCATAAAAGCCGCGACAGTTGACGATCGCGCTTGTAAGTACCACATCGGAAAACTCACTTAGCGCCTCCTTCCACTCTTTTTTAGCAAACTTCAAAAACACCTCATCTTTAAACTGACTACGCCAAACATGCCCATAGAAAGCTGCAAATTTAGAAAACAGCAAATCAATGCGGCGATCAGCTTTACAAGTATTGTTTGAGCTGGACGACATTGCTTCTTGCGGTTGTTTCTTCTGCATCACAGGGCGGGCAGAACATATCTGTTGCGGTGTTACGTTTCCGAGTATTTTTTGCATGCTCTGCATGGGGTTTCTCCTGTAATACATCCGTAGATAATTTATCCTCCCAGCAGCGTTGGGCTAGCCAATTTGCTGGATATTTCCAAGGTGGAACCCAAGTACCACATGCTTTCGTTGTTTCAACATGGTTGATTTGGTTTTTTAGGGCTTGAATAAGCTGCTGACATAACGCAGCGTCAGGGTTTAATTGCTCAAAGACTGCTTGTGCTTTGGGTTTTGATTTTTTCTCTGGATAAAGCGACCAAAATTTTTCGAATTGCGATAATAAATAAATATAATTATCTTCTTTTAGAGGTATGGCGGCTTTTGGGTATTCGGCTGTGTCGGCTTTCGATGACACCATCCTAGAAAACCCAGTGTCCACAAGGTTTGTCTCATGCGGGTTTGTGGTGGTTTTCTGTGGCTGGTTTATGGCGGCTTTATTTTGGACAGAAAAAGCCCTTGTGGCTAATGGGCATTTTAAAATTAATTGCATACCTTCCGATTGCACTTCAATGATCCCATTACGTGCCAATCCAGAAACCGCACGTCTCACTTGATCACGTGAAAAGCTTTGGTTTTTAATACCTTGATGAGGCTCAATATACAGCTGTTCAGCGATTGATTGATAACTGATGCGCCTTTTAATTCCGATTAATCCGGTTTTACCGTCCATATACGGTCGTATTCCTCTTAGATACGCCAGTTGCTGGATATGCGGTAAACCACACATTGCTTCTAGCTCGTCACCATTAATAACAAAATCCATCATGAGCAAGTCCCTGTTAATCCTCGTTTTTATTTCCTTAATGTGATATTTTAAAAAATCAAAGTAATATTATTCACAATAAGTGAATAAATGGCTATTTTATACCACAATTTGTGGTAATTTAATAGTTGATTCTTATTTTTAAGGAGTGAATTTGACTGAGCTAAATCTTAAAAAAGAAATTGGTAAGCGTATTTTTGAAGCTCGAAAAATAAAGGGCTTAACACTAAAGACTCTAGGAGAGCTTTCTGGTGGTTTTAAACAAACACGCTTGACGAATTGGGAGCAAGGTATTCGTACCCCCGGAGCAGAGGAAATTAAATTGCTGGCACAGGCATTAGATGTTTCTCCTGCTTTCTTAATGTGTTTGTCAGATGACAAATTATCTAAACAAACAAAAAGTCCTAGTCAATTAATACCGCTGTTGGATTCTCGACAAGCCTGTGAAGCGAAATTGCATATTGGTGCAATTCGTGAACAGGAGGGATCAAGTGATGTGATTTTTATTTCTGTGAGTACTGCTTTATTATCCGATTTAAGCCAAGAAGCATTTGCACTGAAAATGGCGGATGACAGTATGAGTCCTGAAATTCGAATGAATGATGTGGTTATCGTTGATCCAGCCATCAAAGCAAGACCAAGCGACTTAGTGGTGGCCTTGTTGAAAGGTGAGCATGAAGTACTTGTTAGAAAATATAAACAACTCTCGGCCTCTAAAGACACTCAAGAATATGAGTTAATTGCTCTGAATAATGATTGGGCTGACATTCGTGTTGGTTCAAACAAAATACAAGCCCAAATTATTGGATGCGGAGTGAGTTTAATTCGGGGATTGAAAAGTTAAATAGCCAAGAATTTTCCACTGCTATCCCGATACTTATCACTCAGTCACAGCCAAACTATGGATATTTGTAAACTGCATTTCAAAAAGAGTCTATATTGCAACAATAAAAGAGATTGATGCTATTCAAAAAGCTAGGTAATAATTTTTATAAGCGTGCTTTAATAAAGCACGCTTATAGCCACGTTACATTTTAGCAATAGGTGGCGCGCTAGCTACAACTACGTCAATATCTTGTATTGTAACGGGGGTTGCTTTGATTTGAGGATTAGGTCCGGCTTCAATATCAATTACAACCGCTTGCGCATTGGCTGGAGTTACATA
>JAOAUO010000073.1:3426-12887 GCA_030157565.1 Legionellaceae bacterium | reverse complement strand
AATGTGGATATAAAAAATACGGCCTCGGTCATCGTTTCGCCACCCGTCATTGGGAGCGTCAGCGAAGCAACCCAGGGTTCTGTGCCTCGCACTCAGGCTTGCTTCGCTGACGCTCACAATGACGGCGTAAGTGTTTCTAGCGAAACCATAACGAAGGCCAAAAATACGATTCAAACCAAGGTTAAGGCATTATATTCAAATTATTCAACATTGATGAAAGGGTATATTCATTTAGATCAAATGGAAAAGGACATCGCATCTTTTCCAGGCCTTAAAAGTGCATTTAAAAATGATAAAGAATCTCTGTTAAATATCGATAAACCCTTTGATGAGCGTGTTTCATTAGCGAATGATTCATTAAACTGTTGCTCACAGATAGTAACGCTTTATCAGCAGTTAGAAACCATGCGTGTTTATATTGATAGTCATCCATCCGCTGAGCCCGAAGTGTGTCAGAAAAAAATCGCAAAGATAGATGAAATGCAAAAGATCTTATTAAACGACACGGTAACGCCAAGTAAACGTTTACAAGAGGTAATTAACATAGCAACGAGCACGGAGACAAAGGAGATACTGGAGGAAAAGGCAAGTTATACTTTTTTGGGATTGATACGTAAGCTTCGCGACCTATGTTTCAATCAGACGATGCCCTCATTCAGTTCATTGAAACAAAATTTAAATACCACCGTCACCACATATACAGACATTACAAGGAAATATCGAGACCAATTTCAACAAATGGCGCGTACTGACTTAAATACAGAAGAAGGATCACCCTGTGTGCCCCCTGATCCAAGCACGAAGCAATCTAATCATTGATCTTGCCCTGATTGATTAGATGCCATCCATCGTCATGACCCGCGCATCTAAACCCACCCCCGTGCCCGATGCTCGCCAAGAGCGGCGCATCGATTCGTTCAGACAAGGTATTGATATGATCCGACCCGGCCAACATGTCCGGATCAATGCCATTGGCAATCCAACCCGCAGAATCAATGCCATGTGCTTTCAGTGCAAACGCGGTTAGCAAGGCCGGTTGATGCCTAACCTTTTTGATCGAGCATGGTATATAATCATGAACAATGATTAATAATCTCTCCACTGAGAACTGAGCATGATGCAAAATAATAATGAACCAGAAAATGAACACCCCAAAATAATCCCCGAGGATGATTTTGTGGACGTGAGTGTGGATTTTAATATCGACTGTTCTTATACCCCGAGTCAATTAAACACGATTATTTTCAATGCATATCAGATGCAATATGAATTCAAAGAGAGTTCATCGTCTGATAATCCAAATATGATGCTACATATTTTTTATAAAAAAAATCAAACTCAAAAAATTGTGTTATTCAATACGGTGAAAGATTTGGACAGCAAGGACACGTCTTATCTTTCTACCTTGAGCGAGGCTTTGCAATATTATATTGATGTAATAAAATACAATGCCACGGATATCCTTATCATTCCCGTCGTTGAATTAAACCGAAAACATTTCAGATTACTCAAGATAGCCAATGAAGCCATATATTACTACGATTCAAAAAATTCTTTTATCAGCAAGAGCTTGGAAGTCATTATGGCTATTATTCCTGCAGCGAGAGAGGCTATCGGTGATACCATATTAAAACTGCAGGAAGAAATGGAGGAAAAAGAACAGAAATCACCGGGGGCCGCTCAAATATTATCAACCATAGGGACGTTTATGTTCCGTACTGCAGAAATCTATCCTAACTATTATGATAACGTACGAAAAACCTGTCACCCGTATTTTCCTGCTCTCCCTTTTTATGACAGCCCTTTAGCTAATCAAGGCTTTAATGAAAACACCGATTGCGGTCCATTCACCGCGGCTTATGCTGTGCTAGCAGTCAATGGTCATCCAAAGGTAACAGATAATATTCTCACCATCCGCGCGCTTCATGGCGACTCAAAATCATTTGCCCACGCCACAGGCGATCTGGACTATCGTGGACCCCCAAAATAAGACAGTCGTGTAAAATATCCGGTTCTTCCGGAAGAGCCAAAACATTCAGTTCAGCGTTAAAGGCAAAGGGGGCAATTGAGGCGCTCAAAGATCATTATAAGACGTTGATCTGGGTCCGATTGATTAGATGGCCATCCATTGGCATGACTCGCGCATCTAAACCACCCCCGTGCGCGATTCTCGCCAAGAGCGGCGCATCGATTCGTTCAGACAAGGTATTGATATTATCCGACCCGGCCAACATGTTCGGATCAATGCCATTGGCAATCCAACCCGCACAATCAATGCCATGTGCTTTCAGTGCAAACGCGGTTAGCAAGGCATGGTTGATGCACCCTAAGCGCATGCCCACGACTAAAATCACCGGAATAGCGCTCAGGCGCAACACATCCAGCCAGGTTTCTGTCTCATTCAACGGAACCATCAATCCACCCGCACCTTCAATCAATAGATAGTCCAAATCAGCGTGCGTTTCTGCACAACAAAAATCCGTGATCGCGCGGGCAGACAAGCGAACACCGGCCTCTTTTGCGGCTAAGTGTGGAGCAATGGGAGATTTAAAGGACCAGGGGCAAACGGTTCCATCAAAGCCATGATGATACCGTTGCAAATGCTGAACATCTTCACTCACCAGTAGGCCGTCTTGCTCAATACAACCGCTGGCAACCGGTTTTAACGCGCGCACGCGCAGTCCTTGGCTCAGCCCTTGCTTCAGTAACTGACACGTCACGTAGGTTTTTCCGCAATCCGTGTCCGTGCCGATAATAAAATAACGTTTCATCGTATAAACCCATCCAATAATCCCAAAAATTCACGGGGATGTGACAAAAATGGCGTGTGCGCGGCTTCGTGGAATAACTGGTAATGAAACAGGGGATAACGCATTTGCATGCAAGGCATGAGCGCGGGCAAGGTGACCCCATCCAATCCTCCAAAGGCATAGCACACTGGCATGTTCAACTGTGGCAATGACGCGCGTAGATCCCAGGTTTGCAATGCATCTAACCCGGCCCGCAAGCCCATAATCTGTTCGTGATTCAAACCGGATTGTCCTGCATGGCCTGGGCCTTGCAAGCGCGTGAATCGTTTCCATGTTCGTTCCGGATCACGGGTTAAATCGTCAGAAAACGTGGTCAACACATCAGGCTCAAGACCCGGCCAATGGTCATCCTGAACAAAACGCGGCGATGCGGTGATGTTAAGTACATGAGTCACCCGCGAGGGCTCTTCCAAAGCCAATCGAGTGGCATACAATCCCCCCAAAGACCAACCAGCGATTGCAAAAGAAGGCGGCAATACACGACACAGTCTCTGTTTAAAGACACTCCAGTCCATGTTGGCACTCTGTCCACAACCGGGCAAATCAACCACATGAATCTGAAAACGAGCACTCAACGCCGCCATCAATGCTTGCCAAATGCGGCCATCAAAGCCCCATCCATGGAATAACACCAGAGGATGACCTTGCCCATGAACGGTCACATGCAGGCTCATGGCGCGTGCAAACACTGAAACAGTGTGTCGATATCAGCGGGCGTATGATCGTGATTCAAGATCACGCGTAACCCGGTCTCAGGCAAGCTCACCGTGGGCTGGCGCATGGGCAAACACTCAATCCCTTGCTCACGCAGTCGCGCCGCCAGCGACAGCGCGCGATGCGGGCATCCCAATTGCAATTGTTGAATGGGCGTGTGTGAATCCCGCCATTGCAGCGGAGAGGCATGAACGGCCTGCCGAAAATAAGACACCAAAGCACTCAATTGGGCACGTCTGGCATCTGAGGCGCGAATGATCTCCAATGTATTCAACAAGCCATGGGCATAAGCCGGACTGATGGCCGTGGAATAACAATGAGGACGCGCGGCCTGCAACAGGGCCTCTATCCAAGCGCCCTGGCCCGCAACCACCGCGCCCGATGCCGCATAGGCTTTGCCCAAAGGAATCACTCGAAGCGGCACGTCATCTTGCGTGAGCCCCGCGTGCACCACGCCCCCCAGCCCCTCTCGTCCCAACACACCAAACGCGTGCGCTTCGTCTACAAACAAAGCCTGCGGGCGCAAGTGGGACATCGCAACCAAGGGAGCCATTTGTCCACTCATGCTAAAAATACTTTCCGTCACCAGCGCGGTTTGCTCAGGCGCTGCCTGCAGGGTTAAGACTAAATCCGCGAGGTCTTGATGTAAATACCGAGAATATTGCGCGCCAGATAACACCAGTCCATCGTAAATAGACGCGTGAACGGCTTTATCAATACAGACATGCGCATGAATATGCGCCAACAAACGAATCAAGCTTAAATTAGCCAGATAGCCCGACGAAAAAATCACGCATGCATCCACCGCCAGCGCGTCTGCAAAGCCCTGTTCCAAGGCCTGATGCGCCGGATGGTAGCCTGACACGAGCATGGAGCCACCACTGCCGGTCGGATAGCGCTTAAAACCGGCTTGAAAGCCGCGTTGAACGCGTGCATCAGCCGTCAATGACAAATAGTCATTGCTGCTAAAATTCAACCGACGCGCATCCAATAAGCGCCGTTGGCGATACAATCCTTTATCCATGCACTGCGATGTATATTGTTTCAATGCATGGGTTAGCACAATACAGAAGCTGCCGCGGTCAAGCCGAGTTTTTCAAACAACAGCTGATCACGGTCGCGCTGTGGATTGGCTTCGGTCAATAATTTCTCACCAATGAACACTGAATTGGCCCCTGCAAAAAAGCACAGTGCCTGCAATTCATCGCTCATTTCCGTGCGACCGGCAGTTAATCGCACCACGCTCTTTGGCATCAAGATACGTGCCGTGGCAATGGTCCGAACCAATTCAATGCCTTCAACGGGCTCAGCCTGTGCGAGCGGTGTGCCTTCAACGGGAATCAAGCGATTAATCGGTACACTTTCCGGTGGCGTTTCAAGATTGGCCAAGGTTTGTAAAAATTCAATGCGATCGGCTTGTGTTTCGCCGAGCCCTACGATTCCACCACAACACACGTTGATGCCAGCCTCGCGAACGTGATCCAAGGTGTCTAATCGATCACTGAAACAACGGGTCGTGACCACTTTCTCGTAATAACTGGGCGAGGTGTCAATGTTATGATTGTAATAATCCAATCCTGCCGTTTTTAATGTGCAGGCTTGCTCGGCTGAGAGCATACCCAGTGTCATGCACGTTTCGAGCCCCATGGCTTTCACGCCTTCAATCATGGCGGTGAGTTCAGGCATGACCTTTCCAGGCGGGCATCGCCAAGCCGCTCCCATACAAAATCGCGTGGCCCCCCCTTCTTTTGCCTCATGGGCACGGGCTAACACGTCATCCACATTCATTAATTTTTCTTTTTCTAATGCGGTATTGTGGTGCCCGCTTTGCGAACAATACCCGCAATCTTCAGGACACGCACCTGTTTTTA
Source organism: Legionellaceae bacterium (assembly GCA_030157565.1). Classification (GTDB taxonomy): domain Bacteria; phylum Pseudomonadota; class Gammaproteobacteria; order Legionellales; family Legionellaceae; genus DDPF01. The sequence goes on along the minus strand of JAOAUO010000073.1, from coordinate 7,492 downwards.
TGCTCAACAACGTTGCCATTTGCAGCGCATTGGGCTGATGGTGTTGTCGGTGAATGGTTTGTGCCGTAAAGAGTAAGTCATTAAACGGTTGTTGGTAAATTTGGGCGACCTCATCAATGCTCCAACGGCCAGTTTGTTGCGTCACATCATGCTCCTATTTGTCATTTGCAGGCACCATGATAAAGTCGCATTCTGTATTGTCAATCAAAAAAATAAACCATGACGCATCATTCCACTTTAATCCAACGTGATTTACAACACATTTGGCACCCTTGTTCACACATGAAAGACTTTGAACAATCCCCTCCTTTTGTTATCCAGCATGCAAAAGGAAGTTACTTGTATACGGATCGAGGCCCCGTTATCGATGCAATATCCAGTTGGTGGTGTAAATCATTAGGCCATGGACACCCTGCGGTAATCGGGGCTATTCAAGCGCAGTTAGACCGCTTTGAACACGTGATCAGCGCAAACTCGACCCATCCACTCATTGTTGAACTAGCCGAAGCACTCCATGACATCAGTGGCAAACAACATGTTTTTTTTGCCAGTGATGGATCTAGCGCGGTAGAAATCGCCATGAAACTGGCCATTCAATCGGCTCAAATCAAAGGACACGCCGATCGCAATCAATTCATTGCCTTAAAACACGGGTATCACGGTGAAACATTGGGCGCACTGAGTGTGAGCGATTTAGGCCGCTTTAAAAAACCCTTCGAATCCTTCGGGGTGAAATGTCATTTTTTACAAGACATCGCATACGTAAGCCATCAGAACGAGCCGGCCTGGAATGCATGCGACTGGTCAGCCACCCGGCAAGCGTTAGAATCCAATCAAGCCCACGTGTGCGCCATCATTCTCGAACCCATTGTGCAAGGTGCCGGAGGCATGCGTTGCTATAGCGCGGATTTTTTGCGTCAACTGGGCGCGTGGGCGAAAGCAAACGGTATTTATCTGATTGCGGATGAAATCATGACCGGCATGGGCCGAACCGGACAATGGTTAGCAGGCCAACATGCAGGCATTGATCCCGACATGATTTGCCTGTCTAAGGGATTGACCTCTGGCAGCCTGCCGTTGAGTTGTGTTTTGATTGATCATGGCATCTACCAGCTCTTTGACGATGATGTTGCAAAAGGCCACTCGTTCCTCCACTCACACACCTACAGTGGCAATCCATTGGCCGTGAGCGCCGCTTTGGCCACGATAAAGACCATGCGTTCAGAAGGCATCATTCAGCAAGCCAACGAACTGGGCGATTGCATGCGACGCCATTTTTCTGACATCGCGATACAAACCGGCAAACTCAGTCACGTGCGATCGGTCGGCGCCTTGGTGGCCGCGGATTTATCCGAACACGAAAGCCCGCGCGTCGGTCACTTGATTGCAGATGCGGCATTAAGCCGAGGCGCCTTGCTCCGCCCCATCGGGAATACGCTCTATTGGTTACCGCCCTTGACCACGAGTCATCAAACCATTGAGGCCCTAGCAGACATCACCCGGGCATCCATCAACGCGGTGTATGCTGGCGAAAAGTGATATGGGTTACTTTGTTTTTAAAGCAATCCATGTTAGGATTTTCTCTTTATCAAAGCCTTTCTAATTGCCCCAAAAAACACCTCAAGGACCCCATCATGCATGCCCTGAGATCAGCCCTCACGCTTACTCTGTTGATGACCATCTTCCCTTCCTGGGCCGATGAAACGACATACTGGCAATGTAGCGCTATCGATCAAAATAGCCAGTCATGGACCTCAAAGCATGCATACGAGCGCACGGCGACCAATCAAGCCCTGGAGGCTTGCAAACAAGAAAGCCCCCTACCCAGTAGTTGCTCTGTTTCGCATGAGGCCTGCGAACGCTTTCAACATGGTGTGAGCACGCGCCCTTCTTGGCAATGCACCGCATTGGATCAAGAGGCCAAGCCCTGGGCGAGCAATCCATACCCTCAGCGTGATGATGCCGCAATGGCCGCAAAAGCCTATTGCAAAGAGCGCAGTGCCTCTCCCGATACGTGTCATCTGAATTTTTTAACCTGTATTAATTTAAATCCGGCGAATTAACGGATGTACTGCGTCGGATTAACAGGCAGCATTGCCAGTGGAAAATCAACGGTGGCCGCTCGTTTTGCAGCGTTAGGGATGGATGTCATCAGCGCGGATGAAATCGCCAGAGCGCTCGTTAAACCCGGTCAACCGGCTCTTCAACAAATCATCGACCATTTTGGGACTTCTGTGTTAACACCTACAGGCGAATTAAATCGCCGTTATTTGCGCGAGCACATCTTAAAGCACGCAGCTGACCGCGTTTGGCTGGAGCAATGCCTTCACCCGTTGATTCGTGAGTGCATTCAACACGCCATTCAAGCCTGCAAGTCACCCTACTGCATCATCGAAATACCCCTGCTCACGGATCGCACGCTGTACCCTTATCTCAACCGGGTTTTACTGGTAGAAGGCGTACGCGCGTCGCAAATCGCACGCTTGATGCAGCGTGATCATCATTCACGAGAACAGGCCTTAGCGATGTTAGCCACCACACAGGCCGATGAGCCAACACGCCAAGCCATGGCCGATGATCGCGTGCTCAATGATGGCTCAGTGGATGCATTGCATGAAAAAATTGACACGTTGCATGCTCAGTACTTGCGGGCGGCCGGTTAGTATTTTTCAAGCGATTCGGTGCCATATGACACGCTCAAACCCTCGATTCAATACACTGAGCTATCTAAATATTGACGAGCTCTTTATATTTGTACGAAATGACATGCGTGTTTTTGCATGTCATTTCGTACAAACCCCAAACATTACAAAGGCATAAAAAACTGCTCAATATCGGTCTCGGTCAATCCAACACCCCCTTCGGCTTTATTCGATAAGAGGCTGTCAAACAGCGCTTTCTTTCTCTCTTGAATCGCCAAAATCGCCTCTTCAACCGTGCCGGTTGTAATCAGTTTATAAACAAACACGGGGTTCACTTGACCAATGCGATGACTGCGATCGGTGGCTTGATCTTGAACGGCTGGGTTCCACCAGGGATCGTACAAAATCACCGTGTCCGCACGGGTCAAATTCAATCCCGTTCCACCCGCTTTTAAGCTGATCAGGAAAATAGGTGCCTCGCCGTCTTGAAAACGACGCACGAGTGCCTGTCGATTTTGCGTCTGTCCGGTGAGTTTCAAATAACCATATTGACGTGCGATGACTTGTTCCTCGATTAATTTCAACATGGACGTAAATTGTGAAAAAACAAGGACCGAGCGCCCTTCCACCATCAAATTGTCCAGCAATTCCATCAAGGTATCGAGTTTTGCGGAGTTTCCGTGAGCCATGCTGGCTTCTGGCAAAGACAACAATCTCGGATCACAACACACCTGACGCAATTTAAGCAGTGCATCCAGCAAAACAATCTGGCTTTTGCCCAAGCCTTGCTGAGCAATCGCATCCCTCACTTTTTTCTCCATGCTCATACGAATCGCTTCATACAAATCACGCTGGGTACCGGTTAACGCAATCATCCGAGTCATTTCTGTTTTAGGGGGCAACTCACGCGCCACTTGATCTTTGGTTCGGCGCAGCATAAACGGTTGTACACGGTGCGCCAACAGCTCGCGGCGTTCAAAATTGCTCTCTTTTTCAATGGGAACCCTGAAAAATTGACGAAATTGTTTGGCATCCCCCAATAAACCAGGCATTAAAAAGTGAAACAAGGACCATAATTCACCCAAATGATTTTCTACGGGCGTGCCAGTCAGGCACAGTCGATGCGTTGCACGCAATTGCTGCACCACTTGCGTGGTTTTGGTTCGCGCATTTTTAATGAATTGCGCTTCATCTAAAATCAAATAATAAAAGGGATAATCCAAAAAGCGCACTTTGTCTCGCTGAATCAATCCATAGGTTGAAATCACGACATCATAATCATCAAAATCACCCTGATGCCGGGTCGCGCCATGAAAAATCAAGACGCGCAATGCAGGCGTAAAGCGCAGCGCCTCTTCAAACCAGTTCCCCATCAAGCTGGTGGGAGCCACAATCAAACTCGCTTTCTTCATGCGGCCCGATTC
>JAOAUO010000073.1:0-3416 GCA_030157565.1 Legionellaceae bacterium | reverse complement strand
CTTTCTCACACAGCAAATGCGCCAAGGTTTGCACCGTTTTACCGAGTCCCATGTCATCAGCCAACACGCCTGAAAATTGGTTTGTTCGTAAAAACTGGAGCCAATTCAAGCCTTGCTGTTGATAATCACGCAACGCGCATTGCAAGCCTTCTGGTGAGTCAATCAAAGGCAGCGTCGAGAGCGTGGTCAGCTGTTGCAACTGGGCACGCAAGGCATCGGTTCCACGCCAACGCGCATTGGTCGCCGCCATCGCCTGTTCGGCTTCTTGAATCAACAAGAGTTGGTAACGTTGCAGATGCAAGTCCGCATCATGCACCTCGCCTCGAAGGCTATATTGCAATAACAAACGCAATAACGGTTTGATGCGTCCCAATTGTATTTGCAATTGAAGGCCTGCGGCCAATGGCAATCGAACCATCATGTCATTGGGTAACTGGTCCAGTGTTGCACGATCCCAGCGGCCCAGTAATTCAGCCACCAACGGCACGATACTGACGGTTTGTTCACCGACAACAATCCCCAATTGATACGCAAAAAAATCATGCCCACGTTCATGCAGATCAGAATACCAAACCAAATCATCGGCATTGAGGATCTCGTCTTGAACGAAAGGGGTCGCACTCAAGCCCCATTTGGGCTCATTGACAAGATGAGCGGGTTGACTGCCTCCCGGTGCGTCTCGGGCTTCAAGTGCCAGTAAACAAGCCACCGCATGTTGGCACAGGCTTCGATCAGCACAACCACAACGGGACGGAACACCCGGCCACGCTCGCAGATCAATGTGCACGTCATAAATTTGGTTTTCTTGTCCCTTGACGCGCCCTTTTAATAAGCCATCACTCAACCGAACATTCAGCACATGCCCTTGCTGCTCACTCGCTTTCCCGCGCGCCAACACTACCGCTGGAAACACATCAGCCATTCGCAATAACGCTGCTTTCAACATATTTCGATTACCAAGCCCAAACAAAAGGGTCCATTTTACCTAAAAATGAGGGTTTTAGGGGAATTTAATTTATAATGATCCCATGAGCGCTTTGAAAATGAAGGGATAATGCACAAAAAACTGACTGTATTGATGGCACAAATCAATCCCACCGTGGGTTCTATTGAAAAAAATGCGGAACAAATCATTCAGATCATTGAAACGCATCAAAACCAACACGATGTCATTGTGTTTCCGGAATTGGCGCTCACGGGCTATCCACCTGAAGATTTACTCCTTCGGCCCGCGTTTTTAGATCGCGTGAATCACGCGCTAACGCAGATTGCCCAACAGACAACGGACTGTCATGTGATGTTAGGCCACCCGACCCAAGAGAACGACTTTTTATATAATTCAGTTAGTGTGTTCTTTCAAGGCAAAAGACAAGCGATCTACCACAAACAACAATTGCCCAATTTCGGCGTGTTTGATGAACGGCGTTATTTTACACCGGGGCCGGCAACCCCATCCGTGCTGACCATCCATGGTTACCGAGTCGGGTTATGCATTTGTGAAGACATCTGGCAACCGGGTCCCGTGGATCAACTCATTCAAGCCCATGCCGACATCATGGTTTGCATCAATGCCTCTCCATTCGATCAAGGCAAATATGCGCTGCGCGAAACACTATTGAAAACACACGCCAAACGCGGACTTGCCATTGTCTATGTCAATCAGGTCGGGGGGCAGGACGAGTTGGTCTTTGATGGCCAGTCGCTAGCACTCGACCGGTTCGGTCAGATCACAGCCCGCGCTCCGGCTTTTGTTGAACACCTACAAACCGTGGTATTCAATGACGAACACATCGTCAGCAACGTCACACCGTTATTGGAAAAAAATGCGGCCATCTATGCCGCACTTGTATGTGGTTTAAGAGATTATGTGGAAAAAAATAAATTCCCAGGCGTGCTATTAGGCTTGTCCGGCGGCATTGATTCCGCATTAACATTAACCCTTGCAGTGGACGCACTCGGCGCATCACGTGTGCACGCGGTCATGCTGCCGTCGCGTTTTACCGCCGACATCAGCGAAATAGACGCACTGGAGCAACTGCGCTTGCTCGATGTGCAACACAGCAGATTGCCTATCGAGCCGGCCTTTAACACCCTGTTAACCACATTGGCCCCCGTCTTTTCAAACCACTCACCCGACACCACAGAAGAAAATATCCAAGCCCGTATTCGTGGCCTTTTGCTCATGGCGCTGTCCAACAAAACAGGCCACATGCTCATCACCACCAGCAATAAAAGTGAAACGGCAGTCGGTTATGCCACGCTGTATGGCGACATGTGCGGGGGATTTTCGGTATTAAAAGACGTGTTAAAAACAACCGTGTATGCATTGGCCCAATACCGAAACAGTATTCAGCCGGTGATTCCTGAACGCGTCATCGCACGCCCACCCTCTGCCGAGTTGGCTTTGAATCAAACCGATCAGGACCATTTACCCGATTACCCGACATTGGATGGCATCCTGTGTTTATACATGGAAGAACGGCTAGGGTCTGATGAAATCATCGCGCGCGGTTATCCGTCCGCGGTTGTTTTGCAGGTCATTCAGCGCCTGGTTCGAAACGAATACAAACGCCGGCAAGCCGCGCCTGGTGTTAAAATTACCGCGTGTGCGTTTGACCGCGATTGGCGCTATCCGATGACATCAGGGTTTTATTGACGAGGGGAGGCGCCGGGTGATGTATCCTTTTCGTCAAAAACAAAGGCCCCCCGAGTCATTTGGGGTGGTCTCTCCAAGGATTCAATGTAATCGAGTAAAAATAACGCGTCGGGTCCATAAAGGGCCATTTGGGCTTCCTGCAGATTATCAAGAGTGAAATTTTTACCCTCACCTTCAATGTAACGTTTCATTTCCTGCCCACTATCCGCCTTAAACTGACTCATATCATCCTTTGTATACCAGATTTTCGACGACACGGGGGCAAACTCTTCTCTGGTCGGAATCAAAACGACGGATACTTCACGAAAGAAACGGATCCTTGTTTCCGACCGCAGCGAAGAGTCAACTGACGGATTCTTTACAATCGGTTGTTTAAATGTGGGAAAAAGTTTCATTATTGGTTCACCATGCGTTTAATTAATCGCGACCATACCATGAAACGCTCTAAATTGAAACAGGATTTAAGTGTCCTCTAAGGTCTATCTCATTGAAATAGTTGGTTTCCCTTGTCCCCTTGAGAGATGCTGGCGCGTAGCGACGGATGAAGGTGTTTTCAGTCTACAAATATGAGCCCAAATCGGGTATACTATACCCATTCTCTTCCTGGTCATCATTCTATCGTGTTTGTCGCTTACGGACTCAACCACAAAACAGCCCCCTTGAGTGTGCGTGAAAAAATTGCACTCCCAATGGAGGGGCAAGATGCACTGCTCCATGCGCTGGTGGGTATCCCGTCCATTCATGAAGCCGCCATATTGTC
>JAOAUO010000072.1 GCA_030157565.1 Legionellaceae bacterium | reverse complement strand
CAAATGCGTTGTTATCCGCGTTGGTTACGAATGATCAACCTCTCATCAAAAGACAAATCGATGCCATACTGCAACCTTCAAATTGGTATTGTTTTCTCCCCTCAATCTGGAGTAACAAGAACGCACTCGGAAAGGGACTGATTGCCGAACAACGCCAGATTGCCTCTCAGCGACTGATTGCCGGTGTGGCCCGATTACAGCCGTATTGGTTAGAGAAAATTACCGTGGCTTTAGGCGTAAATAATACAATGGAGGCATTCAGTGAGTATGTTAATCAATTGGACATTGGACAGACGAACATGCAAAAAGACGCATGTCCTTCTGTCCATGACAATGGGTTCATGGGCATAAAGAACGCATAGCGTATTGAATGGAGAAACATTCCAGGAAACAATAAATAAGCATTTACTCGGCGGGCAAAAATAGACAAATAACCGATCGAACTGGAATGGTATTGATAGAATAAACCGGCATTTTTACGGAAAAAATAGGATCAATTGAGGTAAAAATTACGCTATTTTGAACATTATTCAAGCATTTCGTAGCATTCGTCACCGAATTTTGCCCGCAGGGCAAATGGTGGTGAATGGTTAAAAAGTCGGTCGATAAGCCGGGTTCTGTCGTGGACAACCATTCATCTGGGACAAACGTCACCGTTTGCCTCAAGCAACCTACCCGAATCCCGCACGGGCCGTGCGTCACGGCGTTACCGCCATGTGGATTCCTATTTGGTCTTGCTCCGAGTGGGGTTTTCCCTGCCACGCCTGTTGCCAGCCGCGCGGTGCGCTCTTACCGCACCATTTCACCCTTACCTGTTGCCGTTTGTCTTTCGACAAAACAAGCCAGGCGGTATATTTTCTGTGGCACTTTCCGTAGACTCACGCCTCCCAGGTGTTACCTGGCACTCTGCCCTGTGGAGCCCGGACTTTCCTCCCTTTGCTGATGCAAAGAGCGATTGCCTGACCGACTTTGAAGGCAAGAATACCAGATTGCATACCAAAAGCCCAGCGATTATAGTTCGCGTGTGCCAATAAACTCATCATCAAAGTAACGCTTTAACTTGGTTCGCAATGTCCCACGGCTCACACCCAACACGCGTGCGGCTTTGGATTGATTGTAACGGGTCATTTCCATGACTGTACGGAATAAAGGCGCTTCCACTTCTTCAACAATCAGTTGATACATATTTAAGTTCAAATCTTTATTGTTCATAGCCCCTAAATAACTTTTAACAGCGCCAACCACATGTTGCGACAACACCTCACTTGATTGTTTTATTTCTTGTGCAACTGCATTCATTTTAGTCTCCAAATCATGACGTTTTATGCGGATTGATCTCGCGCCAAATAAATATAAAAATACTCAATCAATAATATGAGCGAGCACCATGAACACAAGGATAACAAAGGTCGCTAAGAATGTAAAGATTGTTTTAATAATATTCATACCCATCAAGGGAGCTCATCCACCGTAAAACTCTCTCCACACCCACACTGTCCGGTTTGATTCGGGTTATTAAACACAAATTTTTGATTTAACCCTTGTTTCACATAATCCATATGAATCCCCTTCAAATAAGGGTAACTGGCTTTATCAATGCAGATTTGCAGACACCCCACCAAAGGCAGAACAATGTCCTGATCCAACGGTGCGGGGACATAATCCATGACATACGACAACCCCGAACAGCCTGTTTTTTTAACGGATAATCGGATCGCTTTGCAATCCGGTTGCCCACCCAAACACAACACGATGCGAGCGATGGCTGCGTCGGATAATTGAACATCCGGTGCAGACCGGTTCGAATATTGCATGACTTCACTCATGAGATGACTCCTTTAACATAGACCGAATAACCGTTTGGATCATTAAAATCGTATTTTGCACATCGTCCTCTGTAGTAAACCGCCCCAGAGATAAACGGATGGAACTCTGTGTCTGTGCAGGGCTCAAGCCTAAAGCATGCAACACATAAGAAGACTGCGTGCGTGCAGATAAACACGCCGATGCGTTTGAAACGGCCAAGCCATGCAAGGCCGGGAGCAACATCGCCCCATCAATGCCTGCAAACCCCACATTCAGGTTGCCCGCAATGCGTGTCTGTTCATGGCCATTCAATTGAATGCCTGGAATGGATTGTATCCCCTCCCACAAACGCTGTCGTAAACGCAAGATGCGTGCCTGCTCATCTAAGCGTTGTGTTTCAGAGAGCGCCATGGCCTCACCCATGCCAACGATTTGGTGCGTGGCCAGAGTGCCTGAACGCAAACCGCCTTCGTGCCCACCCCCAAATGTTTGTGGCTGCAAGCGAATGCGCGGTTTATGACGCACATACAATGCGCCAATCCCTTTAGGACCATAGAGTTTATGCGCAGAAAACGACATCAAATCCACCGGCAAGGTTTGCAAATCAATCGCTAATTTTCCAGCACTTTGTGCCGCATCCACATGAAACACAATGCCCCGACCTCGTAAAGCCGCACCAATCGCTGCAATGTCTTGAATCACGCCTATTTCATTGTTGACATGCATGACCGACACCAAAACCGTGTCATCTCGCAACGCATTCATCAATGTAGATACGTTCAATAAGCCATCCGGCTCAGGCTGTACATAGGTGACTTGAAACCCTTCACGCTCCAATTGATGAAACCCATCCAACACGGATTTGTGTTCCGTGCTCATGGTCACCACATGACGGCCTTTTTGCTGATAAAAACGAGCGGCGCCTAAAATGGCTAAATTATTCGATTCGGTGGCCCCTGATGTAAAGACGATTTCCGCTGGAATACATCCCACGCTATCCGCAATTTGCCCGCGCGCGCGATCCACCGCAAGGGCTGCTGCTTGACCATAAATGTGGTGCACAGACGCTGGATTGCCAAAATCGCCATTCGGGCCTAAGTAGCGCACCATCTGTTCAATCACACGTGGATCAACCGGCGTGGTCGCCATGTAATCAAGATAAATAGGACGCGCGCTCATCATGCCCCCTTTCTTTTACTGAGTGCGGCCTGCACATTGCTCAGCATGCCACGCAATATATTGACCTCCATGCGCTCCAATTGTATGCGATTAAACATCCGGCGCACCCGCTGAAACAAACGCTTTGGATTGGATGGTTTGAGAAAATCGATGGCAACCAACACGTCTCGCAAATGCGCATACAATTGCTCCACCTCCTCCACCGTGGCGGATTGATCTTGACGCGTTTCAACGGTTGCTGCAGGCGACAATAATTTCATTCGCAATTCATAGGTTACAATTTGAACGGCTTGCGATAAATTCAACGAACTAAACGCCGGATTACTGGGAATATGAATATGATAATGGCAACGCAGCAATTCCTCATTGGTTAACCCCGCATGCTCGCGCCCAAAAACAATGGCGATTTCAGTATCATCCGGCATGCCGCTCACCAGGGCTGCACTTTCATTCGGCGTAAGGCCTGACAAAGCAATATCACGTGCCCGAGCACTGGTTCCTAAAACCAATTGGCACCCGCTCAAAGCTTCATCTAACGAATCCGTCACGACGACCTGTTCGAGCAATACATCATAAGCTCCGGCTGACATCTCATGGGCACGTGGATCGGGAAAGGATTTAGGCGACACCAGATATAATCGGTGAAAGCCCATTACTTTCATTGCACGCGCCGTAGAGCCAATATTCCCGGGATGAGAGGTTGCAACCAACACAATGCGAATGGAGTCAAAAGTCATGTTATGCCATATCGATAGATTTAATGAACAATTATACTCTAAAATGTGTTAGAATCCCGGCCTTTCGTGATAAAGAGCCTATTCATGCAACCACTCTTAAATATAGCCATCAGCGCCGCGCGTCAAGCAGGCGACATTATTAGCCGACACGTTGAACAACTTGAGCACATGAAAGTCACCGCGAAAGGCAAAGACGACTTTTTTTGTGAAATTGACGTGAAAGCCGAACAGGCCATTATCCAATCCATTCATAAAGCGTATCCCGATCACGGCATCATTGCCGAAGAAAGTGGCTCGCAAAACGAAGAGGCAGAATGCGTTTGGATCATCGATCCACTGGATGGAACGCGCAATTACTTGCATGGATTCCCTTTTTACTGCGTCTCCATTGCGTTGCGCATCAAAAATCGCATGGAACATGCCGTTATATACGACCCGCTTCGGCACGAATGCTTTGCCGCCAGTCGCGGACGCGGTGCACGTTTAAATGATCGCAGAATTCGCGTATCCAAACAAACATTGCTCAGTGCATCCATGCTAGGAACAGGATTCCCCGTTCGCAACACAGCATCCGCCACACGCTATTTTCCAACCATTGAAGCGCTGTTTGGTCAATGCGCCGGCGTGCGCGGAACCGGATCGGCTGCATTGGATTTGGCGTACGTTGCCAGTGGTCGATTAGATGGCTTTTGGAACTTAGGCTTAAAGCCTTGGGACATTGCCGCGGGATCTTTGCTCATTCAAGAAGCAGGCGGTTTAATTGGTGATATGGCAGGAGGCGAGGCCTATCTCCAACACGGTGATGTGGTCGCAGGCACGCCTAAAGTGTTCAAAGCGTTGCTGCAAACACTGGCGCCTGTGATGAGAGGCTCGAACCACGGTGGCTCTCTTTAATGGGAGTTTAGACAGAACCGCATGCCCCCCCCCCTCATGCGGTTCTGTCTAAATGTTGTTAACGCCCCTGATAATGGCCAACACCTCTCCCTCAAGAAAGATGACTTGATTTTTTTTTGATCTCCCTGATGTGTGTCAAGCAGTTAAATCAGCAGTATTTGCGCTTGTCCTGCTCTTCACTCTGAAGAGAAGCCCCCTGGTTTATTAGGGGACCATAAAGCGTCCGCTATGATTTCGCTTCGCTTACTCACAGGATCATTATTGTTTTTTATGCCATCCATCTTATCCTTAAATTGTTTCATTAATTCATCTGCATTCTTTGAATCAAAATGAGTTCGAGAAACCCATTGTTGATCTCTTGACTTGGCATGTGTTTCAATCAGCAGTTGTTTCTCGTCTAGCCTCCCTGTTTCCAATTCCACCGCACGAGACAGCGAAAAAGCCACACCCGAATGCATGTTTTTTTCAGCGTAAGGTTTGATTCGTTCGGAAACTATATCACGAGCCGATTTATTTTGTTTTTGATCCGCACTGATTTCACATAATAATTTATCCGTTTCTGGATTTTTTTTAGATGCCAATAATAAAGCGATATGGATGCGTTTAAATTCTTCTAAAACAGAGGAGTAAAATGCATTTGGATCATCCGTGGTTAAAGATTTACGGAACGCATAATCCATGGTATCCAAGTACCCGATAGCAATCAGCTCTCTTGCTAGTTTTTGAGCTGGTTTAAAATCGGTTGTTTTAATCGTACCAACACGCAACTCAATCGTTTGTTCACGATAATCTGTGCGAATTTTTTGAAAACCGACTTCTTTACGATCAGTGTTTTTATATTTCCCACCAAAACCAGAAAACCAAGCCACCAGCGTATTTCGCAAAAATTGTTGGAAATAAGACGCCGTGTATAATTTTTTTGGGCTTAAAATATCATCTATTTTTTTACTTAACTCATCAATACTCATCTTTGAAATCGATTGTTTTTTTAATTGATTAACGGCATACCTGATTGAATCCGCTTCTTTTTTTATGATCATGCCATTTTCTGTATAACGCGTTAAAATAGCATCTATTTTATTTTTTCGTGATAAATCAGTCTTTTCATCATCATCATTAACAGCTTCCTCCAGCAATAGCTCTAAAAATGCTTTTGGAATAAGGTGACTGTTCAATGCCTGAAATACTGGATTTTTATGATCATCCAAACCTTCTCCAAAAGCTAAAATAATGGTTTTATTCTGTTTGTCATTTTTAACAAAATCGTTTTTATCGTCTTTGTCAAAATAATCAGATGGCAAATTATCAAATAATCCGCCATCAACAAACGCTTGATCTTTGTTATCAACGTGAATTGTTACAGGTTCGAAAAGAATAGGTATCGATGCTGAAGCGCGACAAGCCAATGCAATGTCAACATCCGGAGTTAACTCATGATTAAATACTTGCAGTTGACCATCTGGATGCTTAACAGCCGTTACTGTTAAGTTTTTAAAATGACGGGGAAACGCTTGTTGCAATGTATTTAAATCATTAAAAGTAACAGCCGCCGCGGGATCGTTTAATTTATTTTTAATCTGATTGACATTATCAAGACTCGTGTCTGAAATAGTCAACACATTTTCATCTAAAAATTTTTTGACTGTGTTTAAAATCTGTTTTTTAAGCAAGGCTAACATAGGCGCCCCATCCCTTGTAATGATCGCACCAGGAATACGCTCCCCCTTTAAAGAGTCTAGATTTGTCTCCAGCAAAACCTCCCGAAATGCTTCAACCGGCATGCCAATTGCGATAAAAGCCGCACAGATAGCACCAGCCGAGGCTCCCGAAACCTCTGTTATTTTATCAATCAGACCCGTATTTGTTAGTGCATCATATGCGCCGGCATACATAACGCCTTTTGCTCCACCACCACTGACAACCAATCTTAAATGGTTGTCATCTGGCAAATCGTCATCTGGCATGGCATATTTTCCTATCAAAGGGGGATAGAGTAATAATAGACTATATTTTATACAAACACCGGCATCCTCTAAACAGATTTCCACTTGATTTTATCCATTACATCCCCATACTCTGATATATCTCTCTTCAAAAGGCGCTCATCATGCGAATGGATAAACTCACGTCAAAATTTCAAATGGCTTTGGCCGATGCACAATCGTTAGCATTAGGCCGAGACAATGGCTGCATTGAGCCCGAACACCTGATGAAAGCACTGCTCGATCAAGACAGCGGCACCTGCCGGCCGTTGTTAACCAAAGCAGGCGTTCAGCTCTCGCAACTCCGATCCCTCATTGACCAAGCATTGGAGCGCTTACCGAAAGTCACGGGCGGCGCGGGCGATATTCATGTATCCAACGCGCTCAATCGCTTGCTAAACCTCACCGACAAGCTCGCGCAAGAACGCAAAGACCAGTATATTTCCAGCGAATTATTTATTTTAGCCGCCATGAACGAAGGCGGTGAACTGTCGAAGCTCCTCAAACAAGCGGGTGGTCAACCCCAAGCCATTGCGCGTGCCATTGATGAGATTCGCGGAGGGGAAACCGTGAACAATCCTAATGCGGAAGAACAGCGCCAAGCGCTGGAAAAATACACCCTCGATTTAACCGAGCGAGCAGAACAAGGCAAATTGGATCCGGTCATTGGCCGGGACGATGAAATTCGTCGAACCATTCAAGTGTTACAACGCCGAACAAAAAATAACCCCGTGTTGATCGGTGAACCGGGCGTGGGCAAAACGGCCATTGTAGAGGGCCTGGCTCAGCGCATCATCAATGGTGAAGTGCCTGAAGGGCTCAAAAACAAGCGCCTGCTGTCACTCGACATGGGGGCCTTGATTGCCGGCGCTAAATTTAGAGGCGAATTTGAAGAGCGCCTCAAAGCCGTACTCAATGATCTATCCAAGCAAGAAGGACAAGTGATTCTTTTTATTGATGAATTGCACACCTTAGTGGGGGCAGGAAAGGCCGAAGGTGCGATGGATGCAGGCAACATGCTCAAACCCGCCTTAGCACGCGGTGAACTGCACTGCATTGGAGCCACCACACTGGATGAATACCGCCAATACATTGAAAAAGACGCCGCCCTCGAACGACGCTTTCAAAAAGTACTGGTGAATGAACCCACCGTGGAAGATACCATCGCCATTCTGCGTGGATTAAAAGAACGCTATGAGGTGCATCACGGCGTAGAAATCACCGATCCGGCCATTGTAGCCGCAGCCACATTGTCTTATCGCTACATTAGCGATCGAAAACTACCGGACAAAGCCATTGATTTGATTGATGAAGCGGGCAGCCTCATTCGCATGGAAATCGATTCCAAACCTGAAAGCTTGGATAAATTAGACCGCCGTCTGATTCAGTTTAAAATTGAACGCGAAGCCTTAAAAAAGGAAAGCGACGAGGCGTCTAAAAAACGATTAAACGACCTACAAGACAGCATCACCGAACTGGAACGGCAATACGCGGATCTGAACGACATATGGAAAAGCGAAAAAGCCGCGCTACAAGGCACAACGCATATCAAAGAATCGTTAGAGAAAGCGAAAATGGAATTGGAATCTGCCCGGCGTGCAGGCGATTTAACCCATATGTCCGAATTGCAATATGGACGTATTCCTGCCCTTGAAAAACAATTAACGGAAGCGGCCAGCCACGAAACACCCCAAGAAACCAAACTCGTGCGGAACAAAGTCACCGAAGAAGAAATCGCAGAAATTGTGTCCAAATGGACCGGCATTCCGGTATCTAAAATGCTCGAAGGCGAAAAAGAAAAATTATTGCACATGGAAGAGGCCTTGCATGCACGTTTGATTGGCCAAGACGAAGCCGTAGATGCCGTGGCCAACGCCATTCGACGATCACGTGCGGGGCTATCCGATCCCAACCGCCCCATTGGTTCTTTTTTATTTTTAGGCCCAACGGGTGTGGGAAAAACCGAGCTCTGCAAAGCATTGGCCACGTACCTATTCGACACTGTGGACGCCATGGTGCGCATAGACATGTCTGAATTCATGGAAAAACATTCCGTCGCGCGCCTCATCGGGGCGCCTCCCGGTTACGTGGGGTATGAAGAAGGCGGCTATTTAACAGAAGCCATTCGCCGGCGCCCCTATTCCGTCATTTTGCTCGATGAAATTGAAAAAGCACATCCGGATGTATTTAACATCTTGTTGCAAGTATTGGATGATGGGCGCCTGACGGATGGCCAAGGGCGCACGGTTGATTTTCGAAACACCGTCATCGTCATGACCTCAAACTTAGGATCGCATGTCATTCAAGAGATGGGGCCAACCTCGTCCTATGGTGAAATAAAATTGGCCGTCATGGCTTTGGTTGGTCAGCATTTTAGACCTGAGTTCATCAACCGAATCGATGACAGCGTGGTCTTTCACGCACTCACCCAAGATCAAATTGCTAATATTGCCGCCATTCAAATTGGCTTGTTGCAGACCCGTTTGAATCAACAAGACATCACCTTGCACCTCACGCCCGAAGCGCTTACGCATTTGGCTGCCGCTGGATTCGACCCAGTCTATGGCGCACGCCCTCTCAAACGTGTGATTCAACAAACGCTAGAAAACCCATTGGCCCAAGCTTTATTGAAGGGCGTGTTTAAGCCTGGAGACTCCATCACTGCTTCGTGGGGTGATGGACGATTGCAATTTAATTGAAATTTGGACGAAATGACGTGCGTGTTTTTGCATGTCATTTCGTCCAAACTCTAATACAATCGATGTATGCTTAAACGTGGATCGGGATTCGCCCCACTAACAGCAAGAGCACATAAATCACCGTAAAAATCGCAATAATAACAAACGGCCGATATCCCCAATGCCTGCTATACGGCCAAAAAGGAAGCACACCCAATAGTCCAATAATGAAAGCAAGCAGTATGGTCATAGCAATCATGATAAACTCCTTTAAGCGGATTCGTTTTGTTTATTATAGCATTATTTTGATTTTTTGCTGAGCATTTTTAACGCGACGGGGTCCACTATATGGTCTTTTTAGCAAGCAATCAACCCATCGATTCAATACACGAATCGCTCTAAAGATGGAAGATCTGAATAGATATGGACGCAATGACATGCGTGTGTTTGCATGTCATTACGTCCAAACTCAAAACTCAAACTAAACCTGCCGTCTTGCCTCCAAGACATTCGGTATTTGCCCCAGCCGACCCAACAAACAAGACAAGCTATTTAAGCCATCAATTTCAAGAGTCAAGCTGATGTAATGTGTGTTTTCTTGTCGGTTGATGTGTGTTTGCAGCGCAAAGACATGTGCTTTTTCATGCGACAACATGGCCGTGACGTCTCGCAATAAATGGGGTCGGTCAAACGCTTTGAGGACCACGTCAACCACGTACCGATCTTGTGTGGTATTTCCCCACCCCACTTGTAAAAATCGCTCACGTTGTTTTTCACTGGAATAAACAATGTTCGGACAATCTTGGCGATGCACGGACACGCCTCGGCCCAGCGTGATGTAGCCAATCACTTCATCCCCCGGAAGCGGTTGGCAGCAACGCGCCATGTGAGTCAATAAATGCCCCACGCCTTCAATCCGCAAACCACTGCTCGAAGCATCCTGCTTCAATCGCGGTTTGGCCAGTTTTCGTAACCGTTTTTCAACCGGATCCACTGGCGACAAGCGATTCAGAATTTGGCTGAGTTTGATGTCACCTCGCCCCAATGCCGCCAGTAGATCATCATAGGTTTTAAATCTGAGCGCACTGACCACATCATCCAAACAGTCGGCTTTGATGCTTAAATTTTTTAATTCTCGCTCCAGCATCAAACGGCCTTCCAGGGCGTGTTTGTCATGATCTTGCTGATTAAACCAATGCAGGATTTTAGCTTTGGCGCGAGATGTCTTCACATAATTTAAATGAGGACTGAGCCAGTCCCGTGACGGCTTGACCTCATTGCCCGTCAGCACGTCAACGATGTCACCCGTTTTGAGTGTGTAGGTCAATGGGACAATGCGGGCATTCACTTTCGCTCCCCGACACCGGTGCCCCATATTCGTATGCACATGGTAGGCAAAATCCAACGCGGTGGCGCCTGTTTGCAAATCCAGTACATCACCGCCCGGCGTAAACACATAGACTCGGTCATCTAAAAAACCAGACGCCACGGTAGATGCGACTTCCTTATGCGTCGCCATGTCTTGGTGCCACGCCAATACTTCCCTGAGCCACTCAATTTTTCGTTCATGACTCGCCTGAGTGGTCCCGCCCCCCTCTTTGTATTTCCAGTGCGCGGCCACTCCCATTTCAGCTTGCTCATGCATTTGAAAAGTCCGAATTTGCACTTCAAAGACGCGCCCTTCAGGACCCAGCACGGCTGTATGTAAAGACTGATACCCATTGGGCTTTCCATTCACAATGTAATCGTCAAACTCCGAAGGCACCTGCTCCCACAATCCATGCACCAAACTCAACACTTCATAGCATTCGGCGGTTGTATCGACCAATATCCGGACGGCTGTGGCATCATAAATTTCATCCAAAGACACATTTTTTCGTTTCATTTTACGATAAATACTGTGGATATGCTTAGAACGGCCATACACTGCAAAATGATCGAGATGCAACACACCCATCTGCTGATTTAATTCGCCCACAATCAAATTCACATATCGATCGCGGTCTAGTCGCTTCGCTTTCAAGCCTTTTGCAATGGCCTTGTATTCTTTGGGATGCAAATAACGGAAAGCCAAATCTTCCATTTCCCATTTAATCGCCCCAATCCCTAATCGATTGGCCAATGGGGCATAAATGTCCATCGCGTCCAGTGCAATTTTCTGACTTAATACGGGGGGCATGGGTCCGAGCGCTCTTAACACACACAAACGCTCAGCCAGTTTGATCAAAACGACACGAACATCATCCACCATTGCAAGCAACATTTTTCGAACATTATCGAGTTGATGCTTATTTTGAGGGTATGCATTAATCGATTGAAAGTGGTGTATGGCGCTCATTTTTTCAACGCCCTGCACCAAATGAGCAACCGGGAGACCCAATTGTTCTTCCACGTCATCCAATGACAACTCAGCATAATGCAGGCTTTCAAAAATAATGGCCGCCGCCAGCGTTTCTTGATCAACATCCAGATCCGCTAGCACATCGGCCATGGCCAGGCCCTGCTGTAAACACGATTGACCCGTTTCAGTGGCTTGATCGTGACCGGCCAGTTGACTCAGATGGCACGCCTTTCGAATCAAATCCATGTCTTGAAAATAACCTTTGCTTCCCACCTGGTCCAACCACTGATTCACATCAATGCTGCCATCCTGTTGCAAGGCCACCCCTTCCTTTACCTTGACCATGACATCGTCCTTTTTTGTCCTATTCACCCAGGGTTTTCGATTGTCATCGAACAAACTCAAACCTGCCATGCACTCGAAATCTCAATGATTTGGAGAGCGACTTGCGTGTTTTTGCATGTCGCTCTCCAAACGTCACTTTACAAACAAAGCAATAGACTCCACGTGCGAGGTGTGAGGAAACATGTCCATTACGCCCGCGTCAACCATCCGATACCCATGCTGATTCACCAAAATATCTGCATCTCGCGCTAAGGTGGCCGGATTACACGATACATAAACAATCCGCTGCGGGTTCAGTTTATCCATCTGTTTCACGATTTCCAATGCCCCTGTTCGCGCCGGATCCAACAATACTTTTGTAAAGCGGTGATTTCGTAACGCATCCAAGGCCGTGGTTTCATCTAGATTCGCGCAAAAGAATTCAGCATTACGGATGCCATTGTTCTTGGCATTCATCAACGCCCGCCCAACCATGGCTTCACTCCCCTCCACCCCAACAACGTGCCGACAACCTCTGGCCAATGGGAGAGAGAAATTACCCAATCCACAAAACAAATCCAGCACCACATCATCCGGTTCTATCGCCAACAACGCCAAGGCGTGCGATACCATGCGTCGATTTAAACTCAAATTCACCTGCGTAAAATCAGTCGGCAAGCTCTGAAGCTCAATATCATACTCCGGCAGACGGTAGCTTAAAAAGGGACCTGCCTCTACAGGATGAAATAAATACACGCTATCAGGGCCTGCGGGCTGTAAAAAAATACGGAACTGGGCTTTGTCAGCGAACGCTCGTATGTTCTCTTCATCATTCGGCGTGAGGGGCGACATATTTCTAAAAATCAGTGCGACGTCCTCATCACCCGCCGCCACTTCAATTTGCGCAATGCAATGCGAATCATCCAATGCATCCACCAAGGCACGCAATGATAATAATTCGGCATCTACTCGCGGGTTTAACACGGAGCATTGATTGATTTCAGTGATATAACGTGGATTGATTTTTTCTCGAAAACCCACCAATGCGGCTTGTTTTTTTTCAACGAAACGCACACTTAAGCGCGCCTTATTTCGATAATTCCAAAGGTCGCTGGTCAGTGGCTCTAGTATGTTTTCCGGTTGACAATGCCCTATGCGTTGCAAG
>JAOAUO010000071.1 GCA_030157565.1 Legionellaceae bacterium | reverse complement strand
GCTATGGCTCTTGCGCGAACAACGCCGCCCACATCTGGAGATACAACCATTAAGTTGCTCAATTGTTTCTGTTTGATGTCATCCAGCATGATGGGTGTTGAATACACATTATCCACAGGCATGTAAAAAAAACCTTGGATTTGATCTGCGTGCAAATCAACGGTGAGGATACGGCAGATTCCGACAGAGGCTAACATATCAGCCACCACTTTGGCGGTAATCGGAACACGTGCTGAGCGAACCCGTCGGTCTTGTCTGGCATAACCAAAATAAGGCATGACAGCGGTGATGCGGCCTGCAGATGAGCGACGCAATGCGTCTGCCATGATGAGCAGTTCCATCAAGTTGTCATTTGCGGGTGCACACGTGGATTGAATGACAAATACGTCTTTCCCGCGCACATTTTCAAGCACCTCAACCATGGTTTCGCCATCACTAAATATACCGACGTTTGCTTGACCAATGGGTAGTTGTAAATGGGACGATATTTTAAGTGCCAGCTCTGGATTGGCATTGCCAGTGAAAATCATCATTGTTGACATAAGAATGAACCCTGTTAGTGAGTCGGGCAATATAGAAAAAAACTATGTGGCTGGGGTGCTAGGGATCGAACCTAGGAATGCAGGGATCAAAACCCTGTGCCTTACCGCTTGGCGACACCCCAAAACTGTGTGACTATCGTCCTTGAAAGAACGCAAAATTAACGCTGCGAACTTGGTGTGTATTCTGCCGTGATTTGGGATATTTGTCAACGCCAGAATACAAAAAAAAAATTAAATACGGCAAAGTGTACTGAACTCACAAACCGTGCAGGTGCTATTGCGGGTAGGAGTGGGGGGGCAATGCCCTGTTCGAAACTCATGCGCAAGATGGGTTAACTGTTGTAGCCATTGTGCCCGTTGACTGGACCAATGCGTTCCTTTTTTGAGAGGGATTAAGCCTTTGATGAGTGGATTGTCCCCCGTGATTCCGCTACTCGTGATGCGACCATTTTTTAATTGGAGATACAATAATGTATTGATCGCTTCATCCAGTAAAGCGTATAGCAGCAATTGAGGGGCTTCGGGGCGGTCTTCATTCCACGGCTTGGTGATAGGAATACTTGTTTTGTAATCAATGACCCATTTCGTATTGCACGTTTGTCGGTCTAATCGGTCGATGCGCACGTTAAAATCAAGCCCATCCAATTGAATGGTAAACGATTGTTCTAATGCTTCAACCACAAATGGAGCGCGTTGTTTCTCCCAAAGAAGGCACGCGTTGACTAATTGTTTTAAGCGGGTCGATTCAACGCCCTGAACCAGCAAAGAAAAAGATCCGGGCCGTTTGAGGATCAATGGCGCAAGACTGAGTTGGATGGCTTGCTCAATGTGTTGATTGAGGGCCTCTTGGCTTAATGTATTTAAGTATTGCTGACTTTTCAGTTCTTGCCATAACAGCTCCATCACTCGATGCAATACCTTTCCTCGTTCGCTCGGGTCGGGCCCATTGGCGAGCGTTAACGGTTCTTTTGCATGAAGACGGTGTGCGGCAAAGGCGCGAAAGGGACATTTGGCTTGATTGGCTAGCAGAGTGGTTCCACCTGACGTTTGTTCAGGCACTCGAAGGGGGAGAGCATAGTCCTCTTCTAAGCGAATCAATCGTGTGATGCTTGACTCAGGCGAAGGACGTGTTTTGGGGCGCTCAAGCAAATGCGTTATCAAAGGACTCGGCATATTGGGTTTGTCACCCGTGAGGCGTGGGTAACTAAAAACGCTCTGCTGACTGCCATCCTGTAAGCGCTGCAAGAGTTGTTGGGCCAATTGAAATTCGCGTGAGATCACGGCGTGCGGCATGCGTTGCTCACGTTGCAAATCAATGGGGATGAACGCTGAAAAATTTGTTTTTTGAGGCAAGCATTGATCGGTTAAGTCACAGACCCATACCGCGTCGAACGTACACCCTGACGCTTCGAGCAAGCCCAATATCTGGATGGGAGCGGTGGATGCTTGCGTTTTAAAAATAGTGCAGGTGGCTGCGTTTTCTAAGGCATCGAGGGCCTCCTCAGACGTCATCATGGGGCATAAGATCGATAGTTGCAATAATTCATCAAACAGGCTTAAAAAGCGTTGGAAACACTGGTAAGCGGATGAGTGAAGTGGGTATTCGCCTGGGAATCCAACCGCCATGAGTCGGGCTTTGAATTGTTCTACCCAGTCGTGAGGGGTAGCCTGCGTTGGGTATTCATTGATTTGATGGAGCACTTTAGACAGCATCGGCGTTGCCGTGCTGAATGCCTGTAGTAAATGGGTGTACGGGATGTCAGATTCTTGGAGTAGTGGGTGCGTGTGCATGGTTTTTGAACGCGCCGTGAATTCCGATTTTGAACCAGTCAGGTAA
>JAOAUO010000070.1:3045-13335 GCA_030157565.1 Legionellaceae bacterium | reverse complement strand
CTGCCCTTTCACGGCGGTAACAGGGGTTCGAACCCCCTTGGGGACGCCATTTTTATGGCTCAATAGGTTATCTCTCTTAGTACTTTTTTTTCCGATTGACCCCGCTCATCTACTTCTTAATCTATCATTTTTCCTGCTTCCAAAACACTAAAACGCGGAAACAAAGCAGAAAGACGAGTTGACTAAGTCAATCTAGTCCGCTATAGTTTGTTCAATAACGACACAGGACACTTCTCATGCGGGTAAACATTCACGAGGCCAAAACTCATTTTTCCAAGTTAATCAATCAAGCTTTGAGCGGTGACGAAGTGATTATAGCTCGTGATGGAAAACCGCTCATCCGCCTGGTCCCTTATGCTGAAAAAGCGCAAGTCAGGCGTGGCGGACAATTCAAAGGATTGATTGAAATCGCTGACGATTTTGATGCACCATTGCCAGAGGAATTACTCAAGATTTTTCATGAGGATAATCAATAAAATGGGCCTCGGTCATCGTTTCGCCACCCGTCATTGCGAGCGTCAGCGAAGGCCCTATTTTGCATGGAGGCGTGTAATAATCAGCCAATGTTCTGGTCATATATAAACCCTCATTTACCTCAAAGGACAACCCAATGAATACAATCCCCCACTGCCCCATGTGCCATTCAGAATACACGTATGAAGACGGTTTGATGTTTGTCTGTCCTGAATGCACCCATGAATGGGCCAAAGACACCGCGAACAGCCTGGCTGAACAAGATCGCGTGATTAAAGACGCCAACGGCACAACACTTCAAGATGGGGATACCGTTACCGTCATCAAAGACTTAAAAGTCAAAGGCTCATCCATGGTGGTCAAAGTAGGAACCCGCGTCAAAAACATCCGATTGGTCGATGGCGATCATGACATTGACTGTAAAATTGAAGGCATTGGCCCCATGAAATTAAAATCTCAATTTGTAAAAAAAGCATGAAACGCATGGAAATGCCCATACAGATGGATATGGATGGCATTTCCATTGAAGTGTTCAGAAAACCCATCAAACACATGTACATGCGCGTGCACGCCTCAACCGGTGATGTGCGCGTTACCGCTCCTCTCCGAATGCCGATAAACACCATTCAAATTCACGTGTCTTCCAAACGCGACTGGATTCAAGCTGTCCGTACCCGAGCCATTGCACGCACTCAGCTCTCACCCATCAAAATAGAGGATGGCGAACAGATCCCTTTTTTAGGCACGTCATACCCCCTGATGATTCATACCCATGCCCCACTCAACCGAATCATGATTGACGACAGCACGATGCATTACTGGACAAAAACAAACGCACACGAAGATGTAATAAAAAAACTACACGATTGGTACAAGCAA
The DNA here is from genome assembly GCA_030157565.1 of Legionellaceae bacterium. GTDB lineage: Bacteria > Pseudomonadota > Gammaproteobacteria > Legionellales > Legionellaceae > DDPF01. Next base: position 11,982 of record JAOAUO010000070.1, on the reverse strand, counting down.
CAAATGCAAGCCTTGTTGCCAGAGCTGATTCAAAAATGGGAGCCCATCATTGGGGTATCGGTTGTGGGTTGGGGCATAAAACCCATGAAAACACGCTGGGGATCATGCAATGTGATCACACATCGCATTTCGCTGAATCTGCATTTAATTAAAATGCCGCTGGCGTGTCTTGAGTATGTGCTAGTCCATGAAATGGTGCATTTGTTAGAAGCGAACCATAGTCCACGATTTTATGCCCTCATGAGTCGCTTTATGCCCACATGGAAAGTGCTGCAAAAACAATTGGAATCGGTGAGTTTACGGTCAACATAGTCGAACGGCTACTTCCAGTCCACCTAACCTTGCTAAAATCGCATCATTAAACGAGTGCGGTGCTTGCTCACTTCATCACGAACTGTATAATCGGCCTCGATATTAGAGGGCGTTTTACAAGGAGTGTTATATGTTTAGAAGAGCCGCTTTGGGTGCAACCCGTTCCGTTTCGTTGTTGGTCAGAAATACGTTAAATCATCCAGCATCCCACTTGAGTAGCCTTGCCGCGGGAGGAAAAACCGCGTTTCAGCATCCGATCATGGACAGTAACGCCACCATGTTAGCTCAATTATCCCCGAGCGCCCCCCTCACGTTTTCACAGGGAACCGCCTACGTATCGCCTTACGACGCAGTATCCCCCCTGAATTACATCATCGTTCACAATCGATCAAAAAATGCGGCTAACTATGCCATTCGCCAATTAAAAAAAGCCTGGCCCAACTTAAAAATAATCCATGTCGTACAAGGTGACCGAGATGCGATGCCAGGTTCAGACCTGGCCATACGGATTAAAGACTGGTCCAGCATGGCGCATTTTTTGCATCAATTCAATGAAGTCGCGGCAAAAGATCCCGCTTTGCGAAACAGCATGTCCGCGGGCACCGTGGGCTTTTACTCCGTGTGGTCAGCACAGGCTGAAAATTCAACATGGGCCATCTCCGCTCAAAAAGCAGGCTTCAAATGGATTGGAGCAAGCCCTGATAAAATGCACGGTTTAGACAAAATAGAATATAAAAAACTGTGTCAATTAAAAGGCCTTCCAACGGCTGATTTCATTGAGATCATGGCCCCTAATACGGCATCCAATCAAGATGAATCATTTAAATTAATGGCTCAAAATCTGGTCGAGCAATATAACAACACCCCCGAATTGGCCGGCAAACCCGTATTTGTAAAACACAATGAAGGCGGTGGCGGTCGAGGGACCAAAAAAGTATCTGAAATGACGTTTGACAATGCACTGGAAGCCATTCGGAAAATCGTTCATGATACAGGAGTCAACCTCAACGGCGTCTATGCGGAGCTGGCGCTTGACCTCGACGGCGCGCATTTGTTTCAAATCGAAATTGATTGCGATGCATCATCCATGGCTCAAGGTGCACGATTGGTCTGGTTTAACAAAGAAAACCAAAAAGTGCTCGAAGTGGGATTTACCGACACGGCCATCTTGGAGATGCTTCCCAAAGACATATACGACGGCTGCCGGGCTGCGTCGAAAGCCATTTTTGATGCATCCGGCTATGACAGCCGGGGCACCAATGAAATGCTAATCATTAAGGACCGAAACGGTCACTGGCATTACAAATTATTAGAGCTGAATAAACGGATTCAGGTTGAAAATGAAGCGCTGTCTGAATTGGTTGTTGATCATAAAGGCCGAACCCGAAACGTTCCGGCCGAACAAGTCATGAGAGCCTTCGGTTATCCTGCACCCAATGATTCTGATTTTCGTGAAAAAGGACCCGCCATTTTGGCGCATGTCAGGCTATTATCCTGTGAAATCACACCAACAGGCTCGCTCTACCCCAGTGGATTAAACATTGATGGCGCCATTTATCCGCAAGGTGCCGATGTTCAATTGGCCAAAGGACCCGTCTTTTTAGATGCAGATCCTCAAATTGGACGCGCACTGATCACCGCTCAGTCGTGGGTGGATATGTGTGACAAACTGTTAGCGTTTTCACAAGCATTTCAATTTTATGGATTGAAAACAGACGCCTCCACCTACTTTGATTTCATACGAAAACTGGCAACAGATCCTATCTTCAGGGCCGGCCGATTGGGCTGTAACCATACGTTTAATGTATTAGCCAATCCGTCCGTTGATAAAGGACGGGTTCAAAAAATCGTTGAGGCGTTGGCAACAACCGTCACCCCACTGGTCACCCATGGCTATAGACCGAACGAAGGGGTGAAAGACCAGCCCTATCCAACGGTGAGCCAACTGAATGAATTCACACGCTTCATGGATAGCCTGCAATATGAAACCACGCCAGAAACCCCCTTCTCAAGGTTTATACAACACCATCATTACAAAACCTACATTCAGGAATTAAAAGACTTGCTCGCCAACCACGGAGGCGGCACCATCACGGTGATTCGAGACGTTCTGCAATCAACAGCCGACCAAGAGTCCGCCCTCGTGCAGGCCGCCTCCGCTAAAATTGCCGAGATTTTCTTTGCAGGTTCCGGCATAGGCGTTGGTTTTGAAACAGGCGGCGCTCAGTACCAAGCTGCCTTAATGCGAAAATTTGACTGGATGGCGGTATTATTATCAGGATGCCTGACCAATCTCCCTTCTCATTCGCTCACGCGCTCCAAATGGCTAAACGGCTTGACGATTAAATCCCCTGAAGAGCAGGCGTTTGTTTTTCAAACCATCGCAAAAGAAGTCTCTGGCCTGTATGGTTTATCGCCCATGGTCTCCTCAGAGTCTCCTTTCATTCCCTGGATGCCTTATAATTTTCATGCAGGGAACCATCCCGAACAGGACGTGACCACTCGACTCATGTTAAGAGCCCAATTAGCGGCCATTCCAAACTGGGCCTGGGATGTGCGTTATTCTCAGCATCACTTCACAGGCTGGGTCACACGTCAAATGGATCTGTTTGAGCAAGAAGGCAAACCACTGAACCAGATTCGAATCAAAAATCCCGGACAAGGCCCTGGCTGGAGTGCTGACGTCATGGTCGGCATGGTTCAAACCATTCGACAACTGTTTAAAGAACGAGGGATGGATGAACCCATTATCCTGATTCACAATCATGAATTCAATGGCAAAGCCGCTCATATCGCGGCACAAGCCATGGCAAGATGCCAAGCATTAGGCTATGCATTTCTAATCGTTGACTCAGCCCCTCCCGGAACATCTCACCATTCAAACTTGATTATTTCCAAAGCCCTGCTCATGTCTTCGCAACAACGAGAACAATTGATGCATTACAATTACGGCGCTAAATTAGCGCTTGATTTGACCACGCGGTTTAATAATCAACGCATCACCCAACTGATTCAAGATCCTGACTCAGAAATGGCCGGAGGAACCAACTCCTCTGATCTAGCCGATGCAAGAAAATTAGGCATCCCTGATCTTCAAATGAATCAAGCCATCGCTCTAGCCCGACAATTAACCGGATTGGGCACCGCGGTTACTCCGTTTTCCGAATGGATTAAACAAATTGGGTTTGCCATTTGGATGAATGAAGGCATTCAGCCCAAAACAGTCACCGCAGCACTGACCTACATTCAAAAGGGAGGTCAGTTGGCCATTGCAACGCCCATTTTAAATGGATTGCAGGAATGGAAAACGTTGCTTGAGCGCCCGGAAATCATCGGACAACTCCTGATAAACCACGGTCTTTCAGCCGCTCCTATCGTGCACGTTCAGTCGAATAAGGAACCATTGGATATTGAAAGCAAACGAGCCACCCTACAAGCCGAACTGCTAAAAACAAATGCCACGGACCGGGAAATGGCGACCGTGATAGGATTTGACAAAATAGGGCTGGACTCCTTGAAACATCGCGATCATTCAACCATAACAGATGGCCCTAGAGACATGACGGTGATGATGAATAGCCCGGCATTCGTCCATAGTCAGTCCAAACAAGAAGGCGACTCGTTTCATTTATACGGTGAAAAAATCACCATTGGCAAAATCAAGGACGGGTGTGTGGATTACCTTTTTCAAGGCCATACCATACGAACCAAAGGCATTGATCCTCATCTGCAAGGCCATGCGGCGGTCAAACCGGTGCGCTATGTAAAAAATAAAAAAACAGAGCTAGGCGCGCCCATGGCAGGCACTTTGGTTGGTTTTTTTGTAAAACCTGGCGATGTGGTGAAAAAAGGACAAACACTGGCCGTCGTGGAAGCCATGAAAATGGAGCATAACGTCAAAGCCGCGACCGATGGATTGATTGTTGATACCGTGAAAAAATCGGATGGTGCGACCAAACAAGTTGAGAGTGGCGAGGTGATTATCACATTCAAGCCGTAACCTTTTTTTCCGGCAGAAAAGACCGCCCAGCAAACGCCCATGGCCCGATCGATACCCGTGTGTGTGGTGTAATCCCTTCTCCCTCCGGGAGAAGGTGCCCGCAGGGCGGATGAGGGTGTCGCCAATTGGCACATGCTGGAAGATCTCAATCTATCGCTCCGCCGGATCGATGAATGTTACTTCGTACCTGGACTACCCTTTATTATGTTCCACATTGCTCTCGTTATTAAGAGGAGGACCCTCAGTATTTTTCAGGTCCTGAACACATTGTTTTATCTCAGCAGAACTTTTCGCTATCGGTGGTTTCTTCAACGTCTCTTCAAGTGCTGTTTTTGATAGCTCAACATAGTGACCCTCATCCCAATCGTCATCCCAATCGTCATTCATATTTTTTTCCCATTCAGCAGAAACCAATTTAGACAAAGGATGATTCGCTGGAAACTCCGTATCATTATTCCATTTCACCGTCTTTGTTTTAGGATCAAAGGTATATTCAGTAGTAGAACCCGATTCGCCAACTTTAACTGTTTCAGGCTGCTTCTGAACTTTATTCAGCAGTGAGACATTGAACCCCCCAATACTAGAATCATTTTTGACAACGTTAACGGTTCCAAGCGCTTGATTAACGTTTTTAAGCGGTGAGACAGTGCGTCTCGTCTCTTCAATAGTGTTTGATGTCTCTATAGTGAGATTTGATTTTGATTCGTTATTTCGCCCCACTTCTTTCAATTGATCCAACAAAGATAATGGAATCATTACTTGATGATTTCCGGGTGTTCTCTCATTTTTGGGCATACTTGAAGCAGGCGGATTACTGGCGCTATAAACCGTGTTTTTTAGTATTGATTGGTTAGGATTAGGTGTAGTGGGAGGCGCAGGTCTCCAGAGATCATTCTTTTGCAATACCATGGCTGATCTCATCGCATTGTCTGGTGGTGGTGGTGGTGGTCGAACTCCAGCTGCATGATTTACAGGATTTTCTTTATCATTTGTGAGCTCACGTGGAGGAGGTGGTATCAATTGTCTGTCTTTATTTAATATCCAGTTTTCCCTCGCTATGGGTTGTTTTGATTGATGATCACTAGATATCATTTTAGTTTTCGTTGATTCATCGGTGACAGGCAAGTCTCTTTTTATTAACACGCCAAGTTGTTCTTTGTCATTTATTGCTGGTGCTGTTTGCATCTCATTTGTTTTTGATTCTAAGTTGTTTTGTGTATGGTTATCTTCGTCGTCAATCACCTCTTCGTCGTTTTCACAGTCATCACAAAAGTCAATATATTCTTCAGTCGTTTTAAAATTCGTTTTAATTTCACTAATGGATTCCTTGTTTAGTTTATTTTGTGATATTAATTTTTGAATCTTGTCTACAGTGTCAAGAAATAGCTCATCGTTTCTCAGCTGATCGATGGGGCTTTGAACGGGTCGTCGGAGTGGGCCCGTATATAGCCCACTGTCTTTTGAGGCGGTTTGTACAAATGCAATCAGTGAATCAAGACTTTCATCAATTGTAGCGTTTTCATTTTCATATAGTTCATCCGATATGCTAACAAGCGCATCGTTTTGATCGTCATTTTTAGCACAATCAATAGCCTCTTCCATTATAGATAATGTTGCTACTCTAAATTCGGTAACGATTCTAAGTTTTATTTCTTTATCATATTGAATTTTTTTTTCGTGAAGTTTACTTCGTTGCGTTATAACGTTATGTTGTTTGAGTTTCTCTTGTATCGCTTCGTCTATTTCTTCTCTATCTGTTTCGGGGATTTTCTTAAGTGCTTCCATTGCCATATGGTTAGCTGAGGTGTATTCATTGTCAGCTTTCTTTTTTTCTTCAAGTGCTCTTGTTTCTGTTTTTTCTGCCTCGTCCTGAGCCACCACTGACTCGTTATATTGTTTTTCTGCGGTAGTTAAATCGGTTTGTGCTTGCTCTTGCATGCTCTTTACCGAAGTTAATTCGGTTTTTTGTGTGTCTAATTCAGTTCTAAGAAGTGCTTCTGAGTCAGTTGCTGTCTTGAGTTTTTCTTGAGCATTGAGCGTTTCTTTTACTTTTTCATCGGATTGAAAATCCTTAGCAGCCTTTTCCGCAAGGATTTTAGTCGGTTCAAGCATTTTCTTGCCGGATAGGTAGTTATATAGATTAATCAATGGCAAGAAAAAATCGTAGAGCTTACTCACCTTCTGTTGAGCGGCTAGATTCAATTCCGCCGCAGCCGTTACCATCTGTATTGCATTTTCTAGCGAATAATTTTCTTCTGCCCTGAGATCGCATTGCAGGCTTGATAATTTTTTTTCTGCGTCCTCAAGAGTCGTTTTAGCGCTTGCGGTTTCACTGATCGCGCCCTCGAGACGGTTATAAACTCCACTAACTTTTTTTTCGGCCGCGGCGACCTTGTCTCCTGCTTTGGTCAATTTTTCTTGAGCGGCAACTCTTTTTTGACCGAATTGTTTGCAGACAACTACGGCATTATTTTTTCTTTTTGTTGATGCCTCAGCTTTTAGATTTAAATTCTCTACAGATAGTTTTGCTTGCGCGGCTTTTAAACCCGTTTCTATAGCGAATGATTTATGGCTTAATACTTCGTTTGAGACTTTTAATTTTTCTTTTGATTGTGGTTTGTTTACTTCCTTCGTTGCAGTGACGAAGCCTCCTGATTCGCTCAGTGTTTCAGCAGCAACATCTTCTGCTTGGAGAATCTCGGGATTGGTCTTTTGTGTGGCGTCGTCAGCTTTTGAAGCCTCAGTCATCGTTTCGCCAAATAGGGACGCATCAACGTGATTATTGCCAGCCGCTACTGGTGTTTCAAGTGGCTCAGCTGGCGAAACGATGACCGAGGTCGCGCTTGAGGCAACCTCGTCTATATCTGTGACTGTTGATTCCACTAACTCTTGTTGCTCACTCGTCGCAGCTTGAGTAGATACGACTATAATCGGTTCCATTGTATTATTTTGAAATGTCTCCGTGATCGTTTTGACGCTTTCCAGCTCTGATGTTGGTTGTGTGGGTATTTTGCTTGAATTGGCTAATTGATTCGTGTTTTTAAGCTCAGGGACTGGATTAACTGAATCGAGGATATTCTTTCGGGTCCGTATTTCATTTAAAAGATCATTAGCCCTAGATAGAGATATATCAGAATTAACCTTGTCTTTTTTTAAACCAATGGTTTTTTTAAAGGTCGAATTGGTTGATTCCCGTTCTTCAGTAAATTTAATCTGATTTAAATCTATACCCATTATCTGGCAAGACTCAAGATAATTTTTAAGCCCCTCTTCAGTCGTACCCTCTTTAATTTTATATTGATCCTTTTTGGAATCTCTTGGTTTAAAATAAGTTTCTACGCCTTTATTAAACACAATTACGTTCTTACCAGTATATTGAATGATTAACTTAGTCATTTCGGCCACCCTCAAATAATTATACTAAATTCATACAAACCGTTAAATTAATTGTACTAAATGAATTTATATTGCGCAAATAAAACATGGTCAATAAAAAAACATGATCGAAATCATGATGCCTTTTGCACAACAAAAATCCGTCATTGCACGCAACTAACCAACGCGCGCCTCGTCTGCAGCCGATTGCGAGACAAGGAATGATTGAGGTCTCATGCTTTTCTGTCCAATCGCTCATAATCAAAACCCTCTTCAAAAGAAATGAAAGAAAAACAAATTCGCATGTTGTGCACCCATGATCTAGTCTGTATTTATGGGATCAGAAAATGTTGATGGCTAAATGAAATCGTTAATCGAGAATTTGAAAGATAATTTAGTAGCGAGCGCCACGGATACGGTTACTATGCTGGCATCCTTGAGTAGCATGGCTGGCGTGTCGCTCTTGGATTCATCCGTGAGTCAGATGATAGGCGCTGCACTCTTGGATACGAAACCGTATAGACGCCTACTTGAAAAGTGGTATGTTTTTATCAAAGCAGATTTAGATCTACCTGCAACCTGTAAAGCCACTCGAGCAGCGCTGTTGACTCATCTACAAAATAAAGACGTGTTTACTGATGAATTCATCGCCCATTTCACAGCGGATCCCATCCGCTCTCCTGAGGAAAGCGATCCCGCGGACATTCGTGCAATCAAAAATACATTGCAAGCGTTATCTCACTTAGAGAGCACGTTCCAAACATTGCATGACATCAATGCCAACCCAGATCAACATTCGATAATACTGCTCAGTCATGTATTATCTACGTTAAGATCCGCAGTAGCCACGGTGAGTACGGAGCTGCATGTGCTCCATCAAAGTTCGGCGACGGTTGAAACGCTCATTGGTTCATATGTGGGTCCCTTGGTTTCTAAATTAAATATGCTTGCATCATCGGTTCATTCTTTTGATTTAAATCAGGTGCCCGTTCTCTCCATCGATCAACTCATGCGACAGCTGCCACAAAAGGCCCCAGAAGACCATGCAGGGCTCAAAAATCTAAGCCAACTCATTTATCAGCTGCCCACTATTTTTGATGATTTGCATCAATTGATTATCCAGGATCCTCAGCCCAAAATATCAAGTTATGAACCGGAAACAAAAAACATCGATTCTTGGCATGCCAATCTAACCCAGTTAGCCACGAGAAAGGCTGTTGGTTCGGCTGAACCAACAAGCGACCCTGAAC
>JAOAUO010000070.1:0-3035 GCA_030157565.1 Legionellaceae bacterium | reverse complement strand
ACCCTGAACAATCCATTAGCAATCAGATAAACCACTTCATACCGGCACCGCTCAATCAACTGGCAGGAAAAACAACTGAACAATTGAATCAGCTCGCAAAAGAAGAGAAAGGATTGCTCTCTAAACAAATATCCGACGCGACGGATAAAATAACCGACAAATTGAATGTTTTAAGCAATACACTCAGCGACATGAGCCAATCAGCGTCAGCAACAGTCCCCCTACTCAATACCGTTTTATTATTAAAAAACCTATTGCCACAACTCATTAACACAGGCGCTCCAGTCACAAAAGATGCGTATAAAAAACTGGTTGGTTTATTGACTCAATTAAGGCGTGAATACTTGCCGAGTATCATCGCTGAATTAGAAAATCTTGGTGATCATTTTCATTTACGCGATACGTTCTTGATTGAACCGACACTCAAGTCGATGAATGACTTTTATAATGAATTGGCGAACTGGTCAGAATCTTTGGCGGCAATCTCTGATAAAGCGGATATTGCCGCCAAACTATCCGGTAGGATCATGGGAGAAATCACCCCGGGTGAGACATTAGAACCGCGTGTAGGGCCCAATATATTGTGTGATGACGCCTTTATTAAAGCCATTCAAGACAGACGAGTGGCTCATTTTGAATCGTTCGAGATAAGCGCACAAAGCATTGCTACAAAACTGATTGCAGCGGAACATTTCTTTACGCAAGCCCTAGAGCTACTAGGTGAAGAACCGGACTACATTTCTGATGAAACGATGAAAACATTCGTGAATAACTATCAGTTGATTCAGCCTTATTATGCTAAATTACACCCAGAAATGGATGTGCGTTTTGTTGATCATCTTGAGTTATGGCTTAAGAACCCCGAAGCCCGCAAGGGGTGGTTCGACAAAGTTAGCTTAGAAAAGACCAAGGAATCCTTGTTGTCATTGATGATTCAGGATATGAATCAAGCCGGGTTGAATGCGGATAAAATCAAGAACCACGCTCAAAAACGCGATGAATTATACCGTGATATGCAAAATCAAGAGATGTTTAAGATTGAGTTAATTAAAACAGTGAACGAATTTAGAGACACCGTCTACCTTGAAGTGAACCCCTCGGTGCTTGCGCGCGCAAGTGCCTCCGTCGGTGCGATTGCGAGTACTGTTTCATCCGTCATGACAGGTATCCGAACAGCGCTTATGCCCCCCTCCACACATGAAGAAAAAAGAACCGAAAACAATCAGGGGCCGTTAACCCTTCAATATGAGCGCATTCGACCCTATTATGCAAAATTATATCCCGACATGGATGAACGCTTTAGAACAGATTTATCAGCATGGCTTAAAATGGTTAAATCCAATAAAGGCGCTCATTCGATACAATCCTTTCTCTCAAAGCTAACGTCTCTGACGGCGTCTGAGATTTATTTAATCGACAATAAACAACGTGATCAAATCTATGCTCCACCGCCCAGTACTGAACAGATTTTTCCTGACAACAGGAATTATGAAGAAAACATAAAAAAAACAAACGAAATCCTTTTCGGTAAACCGCTAGAATCCATGGCGAATCATCTTGAAGGAAAACCACCGTTAGAACAAATTCTCGCCCTCAAGCTATCTGAAAAGCTAAAACATTTCATGGATAATCAATTAAAGCCGTGGGCAGAGAAAACCCTAGATTCGAGTATATTTGATCGCCTAACTTTCGATCCTAAAAAAATCCCTGAAACCGTGATTAAAAATAACCTACTGCAAACATATACAGAAATACAACCAGCACTTCTCTATAAAAAACTAGTGTTTTCACTGGATGTTGTCCAGAAAGGGCTAGCACAATTAGAACACCTTTATGAGCAAGGGGATTTTAATACGGTAACGGGAACGTATCAGACGATAAACTCCATTGGAGATCTCTCACATTGGCCGAATATATATTATGCCATTCTCTGCATCACTGATATTAATGCATCGCCACAGCTTAAAGCGATCATAGGCGAAGGCTTGGAATGCCTGGCTCCTTTAAAAGGTATCCCCGTATTAGGCGATTATATCAAATCCATGCACACAGAACCCATAAAAACGACGATCTCCAATGACGATATCGTTTCACGTTGGAAAACACAAATCAATATTGTGAGGAAAACGTTGGGGCAATCGGTCGTTGAATACGCCTCTTTATCGGTCAAGGAAAATGTGGTCAACCATTCAATAGACTCAAGCACCCTTTCGCCAGATCCAGATGAATCAATATCAACAGAGCAGGCGGTGAGTGATATTAGGGATGGTTTGAGTGTCACAACGCAGAACGAAGAGATGACCTTACAGAACATTGCGGAAACGCTTTATAAAATCCCTCAATTGCTGCGCCAGCATAATCCAAACAAGACGAATGCCCCTGAGCTGACCCAAAACGAATTGACTCAAAAAGCCTTCGCATTGATGGCATCGATTAAAAATATGCGACCCGATTTAAAAACCTTACAAAATATTCTATCCAGTGTAAATGAAGTACATGAGGCTTTGAGTCTAGTGGGTGTCGAGACGCGAGACCTTGCTGTTTCTAAAATGAAAACCGCTAGAAATACATTGGGTCTAGAATTGAGTTATTTTGTTGATGAAGCAGAATTTCAGCTTTGTTTTAATCCCGGCATCCTATCCACCGGCGTCAGTGATGCAGTGGATGATTTTTATTATACCTTGCTGGCAGATTTTCCCACTGACCTCATTAGTGAGGGTGAAAAGCTTGATTTGGTAAGCCGTACGGGACTGATTGAGCGACGTATAGAAAGAGAAACGCAACGGTTAAACGCGCTACCAGACGAGCAATTGGTGAACGTTGAACAAATGAAGAGAAATCTCCATGACGGATATCAAAAACTCAGAAAAATAGAAAAAAATGGATTTAGCACGCCAGAAACGCAAGAAGCTTTTCTTCGTGCATACCAAACATTACAGCCTTATTTAAATCAAATCCAATCGAAATACGATCCACAGGCTATTCTTCGAACGCTTCAGGACCCCCAAGACCTGTCTCTTATACACATCTCGCAG
>JAOAUO010000069.1 GCA_030157565.1 Legionellaceae bacterium | reverse complement strand
TCATAATCATTCCCAAGGTATTTCTCAATGGTTTTACATTTTGCGGGAGATTCCACAATAACCAAATACTTAGTCATTCGTTATTAACCTTTTCTGGGGTTTGTTAGCGCCTCAATGAAGCGGATGCTGATCTTCTTTTTGATACAGAACCATATCAAGAAAAGCGAGTTGATCTGAGCTCAAGCCATTCGCCAGTGTGTTGCGAACAGTCCATTTAGTTTCCTGTAAACCAACGAAACGAGAATCAGAAAAAACCAAACGATTAATGATTAATTCTTGCATGTCTGGCGTGATCACGCCCCAAGCCGTCATGCGAACAAGAAATTGATGGCTGGCTTTTGTAAATTTAGCTTGCTCTAATGGCGTGAAAACGCGTATTGAGTCTTGTTTGGCGGACTTCACTTGCTCAACCCGCACACTCACCACGTGTGGCGTAGAGACAGCAGGCACATGGTTTTCTATAGACTGCTCGCGAAGAACGGCCTTTGTTTTCTCAGCCGTCTGTTGTTCTTTCAATTGCGATATCGTCTGTTCAAATAAGTTCAGTAACAATGCAAACAAGCTATCTTTCATTATGTACACCTCGTATAACCGCCGGGTATTGCCTGAACAAGGCCCTGCAGTTCTAAATCAGCCAAACCACACACCACCGACTCATGCGTTAAACCGCTTCGTAAAATCATTTGATCAACAGTCGTCGTCTCAAAGCCAATGCACTGTACTAGGTTTTTATCCCCATCTGCAAGCGGGGTATGAATATCCGCGATTGGACTCAAACCCTTCTCTAATCCGAGTTCACTCAACACATCGGCACTGGATGTGACCAGCGTTGCACCTTGCTGCAACAAATGGTGACACCCTCTGGATTGAGGATTATGTATTGAACCTGGAATGGCCAATACATCTCGATTTTGCTCGCATGCAAACCGAGCCGTAATCAACGAACCGCTCCGAATTGCCGCCTCAACCACCAATGTGGATGATGATAGACCGCTTATTATACGATTTCTGCGTGGGAAATGTCCAGCAATTGGTTGGCTATGGAGTGGGAATTCACTGATTAACAAGCCATTTTGACCTATACGCTCAGCCAGTTTGGCATGCTGGCGCGGATAAATGCAATTCACCCCCGTCCCCATCACCGCGATTGTTCTGCCGGATGCATCCAAACAACCCTGATGCGCGGCTGCATCAATCCCTAATGCCAGACCACTCACAATGGTCAGACCCCATTCAGCCAATTCAAATGCAAACCGCCTAGCCGTTTCACGCCCCGTGACGGAAGGGTTTCGCGTGCCCACGATTGAAATCGTACGCTGGCGCAAACTCGATAAATCACCCTTGGCATACAAGACCACAGGAGGGTCGTCGATTTCTTTTAATAAGGCTGGATATCCGGAATCAGACCATGTCAGTAAATGATGACCACGCTCTTTTTCCCAAGATAAATCTTCTTCAATGCAATTCAAATCAAGGCTTGAAATGGCCTGTGCCATTTTTTCAGGCAAACCTGCCTGAATCAGCTCCTGCAGCGATAACCGAAACATGTCATCCAACTGAGGCCATCGCTGCAGTAATTTTAAAATACGACGAGGCCCCATCTGATTGATGCGATTTAAGGCGAGAAAAGATCGTTTATTATCCATTTGTTCCAATCCATTGCTTGCGAGCGCGTTATTGAGGATAATATCACGCATTGACTCGTTAAAAACCTATCAAACATGGCTATTCGAAAAATTATTTATCTACCAGACCCCCGCTTAAGACGGCAATCCACACGCGTCGAACAATTTGATGAGGCACTTCACTTACTCATCGAGGACATGTTTGACACCATGTATGCCGCAAAAGGGGTGGGCCTTGCCGCACCGCAAATCGGCATCAACATCTGTTTGTCCGTGGTGGATGTCATCGGTGATAAAAGCCAACAAATTGTGCTGATTAATCCTGAGATCATCGCATCTACAGGTCAAGTGGAGTATCAGGAAGGCTGCCTGTCGGTACCGAGTGTCTATGACACCGTGACCCGTGCTGAACACGTCACCGTGCGTGCGCAAGACCGATTGGGTCATTATTTTGAAATGAGTGCGAATGGTTTGTTAGGCGAGTGTTTTCAACACGAAATTGACCATCTGAACGGCAAATTATTTGTTGATTTACTGTCTCCTCTGAAACGCTCGATGGCTAGAAAGAAACTAGATAAATTCAAACGTCACCATGTGCAAAAACCATGAAATCACTCAACATCATTTTTGCCGGCACGCCGGCGTTTACGCTCCCCTGCCTGGATGCGCTCGCGTCATCTCATCACAACCTCACGGCGGTTTATACACAACCGGACCGGCCTGCTGGAAGGGGGCGCACCTTGCAAGCGTCCGCTGTAAAAACATGGGCCGAAGCGCACCATCGGCCCGTAT
>JAOAUO010000068.1 GCA_030157565.1 Legionellaceae bacterium | reverse complement strand
ACTCAAATATAGAGTACACACCCATGTTCAAACCTCATGACCTGTATCAGCCAGAAAAAACGCACATGCGCATCACCAATGACATGCAAATTTGCCAAGCAGATTACCCACTAGACTGGTATCAATCTGATTTCATTCCCTATGCAGAAGAATACCTGGCATTGCCTGACCGTAAGTTAACAACCATATTGGCTTGGATGACGCCCTACGTTCGGCGCGCACAAGATCACTTTGGTGATCAATTACTGCTTCTTGCGCATTACTATATGGGCGGTGACATCGTTCGCCTGATTGAGCAATTTGGAGGTCAAATTGGCGACTCGTACCAATTGGCACAGATGGCTGCAAACCACCCTGAAAAATCAGTTATTGTAGAGTCTGCTGTTCATTTCATGGCTGAATCCATTAGCATTCTAGCCAACCCACATCAGCGAGTTTACATCACCAACCCCAAATCAGGCTGCACCATGGAAATGCTCGCGAAAGATTTCATGGTCGAGCCGGCATTTACTGATCTCAATCATCGTTATGGCGCTGAAAACATCATACCGGTGTGTTATATGAATACTTCAGGCCGCGTGAAAGCCATGACCGGCGCGCAGGGAGGGGCGGTGTGTACCAGCTCAAACGTTAAAAAAATATTTCAATGGGCGCAAAAGAAAAATAAAAAAATTCTGTTTATCCCAGACCAACACATGGGTGAAAACGTGGCTTATTGGTTGGGAATCAAGAATATCGCCTACTGGCCTGGCGGAACCGCCGGCGCACAATACGCGCTGGACGCACAAAATCAAGCAACGTTAGACCAATTTGACCGCTCAGAATTGATTCTATTTGCCAGCGAATGTGCCGTTCATACACACTATCAACCAGAAATGTGTGAATACTGGCACACAAAAGGTTACACCACCATTGTGCACCCAGAGTGCCGGAACGACGTGATTCGAGTCGCGCAACATGCCGGGTCCACCGCATTTATTTGGGATTACGTGATTCACGATCGAGCGGGCACAAAGCGTTATGCCATAGGGACAGAGAATCACCTGGTGGACAATTTGAAGCAACACGGCGCACGTCTAGGCATTGATGTCATCAATATAGCCGAGGCACCCTGCGTTTCAAATAACAAGCGCTTCGGCTGCGGTTGTGCCACCATGTCTCGCAATGACGCCCCCCACCTCGTCGCCCTTCTCGACTTGCTACGCCAGGGAAAAAGCATGGACTACAACGAAGTCTGCGCCGGTGACATGGTCAATGAGTTCACCGGAACGCGCCATCGCTTGCAACAAATGGACCAAAAATGGGTAGTCGACCATGCGAAAAAAGCATTGCAAATGATGATTGATATTACGGAAGACAAGATTTAATGCAATGTTCTCTGAACCAACAGGCGTAGCTAGCGGACATTGGACAAAAGAACATGCAAAAAGACGCATGTCCTTCTGTCCATGATAAGAGGTGATTTGATGCTCTGGTATTTACAAGTAATTTTTTTTGTGGTTAGATTGGCCTTTTTTTACAAGGCAAGAAAATAAAATGAGCAAAGGCAAGGATATTAAAGCATCTGTTTGTGCGGCATTAGTTGGTGTAATCATTGCTAATGGTCTTCATGCTGATTCGTCCAAAGAGGGTATTGTTATTGCTTCACAAAAAATTATTCATGTAAGAAATAATAACGCCCATCCTGTAAAACACTATACTGCTGCTGGTGGTACCATTGGTCTTGTATCCGGTTTTGTTGTCGGAGGCATTATCGCCTGGCCTTTAGGATTGGTTGTTGGACCTGTGGTCTATGGTACTTTGGGTGCTGGTCTTGGGGCGGGTACTGGTGTGCTTAGTTCCGTGTTCAACCCATCACAAGCTGTAGAGTATCAATACAAAGTTAAATCATTATCAAACTCAAAAATATATGCCATTCAGCAAGGTGCAATGCCGATCCCACTCAATACAAAAGTATGTATGATAAATCGAAATAAAAAATTATTGATTAGAAGCTGTTAATCTTTGCTCTCTACGCGTCGCGGCTTTGTCCGCGGCATGTAGATTGGTTGATCACAGGTCAGGAATTCATCCCCAGCCTCCCTTTATTATCAAGGCTATAACTGTTTACCTAAAGGCTTCTACTTCTATTTATTAGGGTGAGTTGAGAGTAATGGTCAACTTGCCATAAAATAACCCGGTCTAATTCTTCTCTTTTTATCCTGCTCTATTCAGATCTGCCTTGTTGAATTTTAATTCAAAAAAAGATATGATGCTTTTTTTATGTATTTAGGTCTAGTTATATGCGAAAAACACTGGCTTTGATTACTCTGACATTTGCTTCCAATACTGTCCTCGCAGCCATCGACATTAACCTGCACCATGCTTCGTTAAGCAGTTTGAATCAATACGATTTGGTCGGAAAACAAAGTTTTTCTCAATCCTTGACATCGTCTGTCATTGCCAAAAATAATAATCTACTCAAAGAAGTCAATACTACCCGCCAACAGAGCAAAACCATTACACGCTATCAACAAATATACCAAGGTATCCCGGTTTTTGGAGCTCAGGTCATGATACGTCAAAATCAATATCGGGGTTTTGGTGCAAACTCCGGAAGTGAAGTGAATGGGCATTTATTAAAAGAAATTAACATTGATACCAATCCGGCTTTCAATACAAAACAAGCCATAACATTGGCTAAACAAGCCTGGTTCAACGCTACTGCCCAAACACCGACTCATCAGGAAAAAGCTGAGTTGCAAATCAGATCAGGACAAGGCAATGCATTACAACTGGTTTATCTAATCTCTTTCAAAACGCTCGATACAGCAACACAGGAACCATCATGGCCACATTTACTTGTTAACGCAAAAAATGGGGAAATCATCAATCAATGGAATAAAATTAATCATTACACGGATACTGGTCCAGGTGGCAACGAGAAAACACATGAATATTGGTATGGCCAGGATGGTTTACCGGGACTTGACGTAATACAGCAAGATACACAGTGCATTATGGATGACGGGAAGGTCAAGCTGGTTGATTTAAAATCTGCCATAGACTGGGAAGATAAAATAACCACCTCTTTTCAATACACATGTGACAATAATGTTGAAGAACCAACAAACCATGCTTTCTCTCCTCGAAATGATGCCTGGTTTTTTGGTCATGTTATTGTCGACATGTATCGTAACTGGTATGAACTGAACGCCTTGCAAACTGACTCAGGAGAACGCGCTCCTCTTGTCATGCGCGTTCATTTTGGACAATATTATAACAATGCCTTTTGGAACGGGACATCCATGAATTTTGGGGATGGAGATGGTTTCAATTTGTATCCCCTAGTTTCTCTGGATGTTGCTGGTCATGAAGTAACTCACGGCTTCACCCAACAACATGCCGATCTGGAATATCATGATCAGTCAGGCGCCTTGAATGAATCCATGTCTGATATGGCAGGAATGACAGCACAGGCCTACCTTTTGGAAACATCCCCATTCCTCTATAACAAAACAAACATTATACCCGACATCATCAGCTGGAAAATAGGTGAGAGCATTGTTCCTGAGGGCAGCATAATTGGGATGGGAGCACTTCGTATGATGAATACACCTTCAAAAGATCACCTATCTGCGGATTGCCTAGATAAACAGCTGGCAAGAAAAAATGGGGGTATTTGTGCAGTCAGTTATGAGGATGTCGTGATATATGCCAAGGCAGTCGCTAAGAAGGATGAAAATGACTTGCAGGGATTGATTGTCCATTATGCCAGCGGAATATTTAATAAGGCATTTTATCTCATCTCCCAAAAACTGGGCATCAAAACAGCTTATCTAATAATGACCCAAGCCAATATCAATTACTGGACACCCGATACTGATTTCATCAATGGAGCTTGTGGTGTGATTAATGCTGCAAACGATCTGAAACTGGATATCAATCCGGTGAAAGCTGCCTTTGGCAAAGTGGGAATCGATGTATCTGACTGTATTGTTTAAACATTTTATTACAAGGTAATCATCAATATGAAAAAAATCATTTTATTCTTCTGTTTCGCACTAACGTTCACGTCATCATGTCTTGCCTCACCACTGGATCACTTGTTATCCAAAATGACAAAACTTGAAAAAACAACAGCCGAGCCGTCACGAGATCCTGATGAGGACGGATACACCAACTTTTCAGGAGTCTGGGTTGGTACTTGTGATGATGATCCTGACAGAACAGAAATATTTAATATTAAAATGACAGACTATTCCTCCATCATTATGGATGGAGAGAAATATGACATCGATGCCGTTAGCACAAAAAGCACTAAAAATAATTTGCGTTTTGAGGAAACAGTCGTTCATTTTCGCTGGAACGAAAATGGTAGTCAATTGTTGGGAACCGTTTTATATTACAACCTTGCTGGATATATGGCCACGGCAGAGATGTCAACATCGATTGGAAAAATGGCCATGTCCATGGAAAATAATCAGTTGGTCATTAGATCGTCAATGTATTTCTACGCAGACGCTATTCATATGGAAGAATTCGATATAAAAACCACATGCACCTATATTCGGAAATCGAATTAGAATGTGTTGACACCGCAGGGAGCCCTTGCTACGCATGATGATTTTATCGCAAACAGTCTTACCAGCAACTAGACTTAACAACTACCGCCTGAAGCCGGTAGTTGTTAATTTATATTAAACAGAACACAAGTATGTTCAAGAACTGAACTTTCAGGCTCATTTTATCAATAAAACGCTTTTTTAAGCCGAGCGTTAAAAGGTTCTTCATCCGATATCATCAATGAAACCATTCATTGGGTCATTTAATATTCTATGAATTCCTGAACTAAACCACCTGCCCTGCAGCCCATCCCGATGCCCACGCCCATTGAAAATTATATCCACCTAGCCAACCTGCCACGTCAATCACTTCGCCCACAAAAAACAACCCGGGCACTTTTTTAGCCTCAAACCGTTGTGAGGAGAGCTCATTGCAATCCACTCCACCCAGTGTCACCTCAGCCGTTCGATACCCTTCTGTTGCGTTCGGCTTAATAGACCAGCATTGCAAGACTTGAGCCACATCCAATAATTCCTGATGAGTGAATTGTTTCAAGGGTTTATCCAATGTCTCCGGCGGATAAAATACGCTCAATACTCGCTTGGCAATGTGCATACTTAATATCGTTTTGAGATGGCTCTCTGGCGATTTTATTCGAGAATCAAGCAATGTTGCGTGCACATCAACATCTGGCAATAAAACGATGGATACGGTATCTCCAGGAAACCAGTACGAAGATATTTGTAAAATGGCCGGGCCACTTAAGCCCCTATGCGTGAATAACAAGTCTTCACGAAATGAAATCCCATTGCAACGGACCACACAATCCACTGAAATGCCCGCTAAAACGGCCAATCGTTCTTTGTCTTCTGTATGCAAGGTAAACGGCACAAGACCGGCGCGCGTAGGGAAAACCGCCAATTGGTAGCCAAACGGGCTTGAGCCTAATGTAGGAATAGACAGCCCACCGGTAGCCACCACGACCGAATCACAACAATACGTTTCCTGATTGCATTCCAGAATAAAATGGTCATCGATTTTTTTCACAGACTGGATAGCCTGATTCAATGCCACAGTCACCCCATTTTTTTTGCACTCACTCAATAACATATCAACCACTAAGCTAGATTTTTCCTCACAAAACAACTGACCGAGTGTTTTTTCAAAATAAGCAATTTTATGGCGCGTTATCATTGCGATAAAATCCCACTGCGTATATCGGCTAAGGGCTGATTTACAAAAGTGCGGGTTATGGGATGAAAATTGTTCGGGGCTTGCATATAGATTCGTGAAATTACACCGCCCGCCCCCAGACATGAGGATTTTTTTACCCGCTTTGTTGCTTTTATCTAAAATCAGCACTGAACGCCCTCTCGCGCCCGCTTCAATGCCACACATCAAACCGGCAGCACCAGCACCAATAATAATCACATCAATTTTTTTCATGGCCATCACTCTTTTTCGGACGAATCGTCCCCAATACATTCAACGCCCTGTATTGCGATCGAGTTAATTGATCGCGAAACACCACTAGTTTTTTACAAGTACTCGCATCGGTTAGGGTTAACAGCATAAACAACCCCGCATCAAACCCAATGCACACATGCTCATAGCGGGTTTCTTGATGATAAGATCCTAACAGCCGCCAATGATCGTTATGATGACTGAGGCTTACAAATGCGGGCACAGGTGTTGGGTTGCGTAGAATACGTCCGATTGAAACCACCCCTATCAGTGCCATGCCCGTCAACAAAACCTGCGGCAAAGAAGACTGATACAACACGTATGCGCCAAAAACATGGAGCAAGCCTGCTAATTTGACAAAATCGTTTGATTTACCGAATGTTATCGCTACGTTGGATAAATGCAACAATCTCTCTTAACTCCTCATTTACGGGGGATTCATATCCCATAAACCATGCATACAGATCAGGATCTTCCGCCATCAATAACTGTTCGAACGAGACAACCTGCTTCTCGGTTAAATCATCCAAGTGCTGTTTAAGAAATCGCTGAAGAATCAGATCCAGCTCCAGCATCCCCCGGCGGCAATGCCAAGTGAGACGCGCCTTTTGATGTGTAGAAATCATGCCTCATATCCTGTAATACAAAAGGGCTAATGCTACACTACAGCAATCAATAACAACAATTAAATGTGATAATCATGCCATCTACTCTTGTAAACGCCCGATCATACACCGCATTTGCTCCTATTCAAGAGGAGCTTTCGCTAAAACCCAAGCAAAATTATTTGTTTGATTTGTCTTATCTAGGATGCCTAGACGTTTCAGGTTCAGGTGCAAGTACGTTTTTACAGGGACAATTAAGCTGTGATCTTCGTGAGGTAGGGCCTGAACAAATGCGCCAAGGCGTGATGTGCAATTTGAAGGGCCGCGTGTTAGCACTCCTGGATGTGGTGGATTGGCAAGGGCTGCGTCTCATTCTACCCAATGACTTGATCGCTGACACACAGTTGTCTTTGTCTAAAACCGCGGCCTTATCTCAAGTTAAATTAAGCCCGTCCTCGAATTATCAATTATTGGGCTTTTTATTACAAAATAGAGACGATTTAATCCCTTTTAATGCACACTTGCCTGACACACTTCACCACATCGTGGAGCACGACACGTATTGTTGCTACCATTTAGGCGAAGGATATTATATTTTCCTCGTTGAAAAAACGTGCAGACCCGATTTGTGTGAACCATTTATGAACCGCAATCAATGGCGCGGCTCGCACGCGTGGCACGCGCTACAACTGCAACAATCACGGATTGAAATATACCCCGAGTCACGGGGGTTATTTCTCCCTCATCGCTTAAGGCTCGATCTATCGGGGCATTTGAACTTTAATAAAGGTTGTTATAAAGGACAAGAAATCGTAGCGCGTATGCACTATCGAGCGAAACGCACACATGCAATGAAGCGGTTCACGCTTAAAATAAATGAACCACTGCAATCAGGACAACGGTTATTGGATGAAAATCAGATTGAACTCGGTGAATTGATTGATTTTTGTCCCATAGGCGATGGTTTATATTTGTGTGCGGCCAGCGTACCCATTGACTCTATATCGCCTTGATTTCAATCGACACAACGCTATCAGAAACCATTCGAGAAGGAATCGATTGGTTTCAATATTTCAAATTTAATGTTCGATTGACTCCCATAAATTGGCTGCATGTTTTGCAAAGTTTGCCCGTGATCCTATAGCAGGAAACCAGTTACACCAATAATTACAAAAATATTCCCATGCGCCTTTATCTGTTTTGCTAGCGATATAACATTTTCATTTTTCTACGACACCTTCGAACAACTTGTTTATTTTTTGAAAGAAGTGATCTATTATAAATTAAATTGCATTAAATTTATTTATAAGGGGCTCTATCGTGCGCTCAATTATTAAAAGTCTAGGTAAATCCATCTTAACTGATCCACGCTCTTCTTTTCATAGCAGCGCACCAGCAGGGAGTGTTTATGCATATCATAATAAATTTGCTCATGTAGCGCACGTGGAACATCTTGGCTTATATTCAGATCATAGGATACTGGTTCATCACGTGAATACCCTGTGCATCGAGATTTTTCATGCAACGAATAATAACAGTGACCTTCGTAAAGCTTATACAGACAAAAAATTAGCTGCACGGGTCGAGGAGGCAGCCGTTCAGTATACAATAAGCAGTTGACGTGCTACCATTGCAAGAATTTTTGATGCCAGTTTTTTTGACTGCACCCAGGGTAAAATTAAGAACCCTCAAGTTTTTTTACATTGTGATATTTTTTTTATTATGCGTCTGGTGCGTAAACTACAACCCCAACCAACGAATAAATTGATGGGTACTCGTCAGCTGGACTGTTCGTGCATGTTCAAAATGAAGAGTATAACGCTGGGCACTTTTTTCTGACGAGTTGAGCGTGACATGGATAATAGGTCCTAAATCAACTCGCTGCATTTGCGTTTCATAGTATCCTCGCACCATTTTGAGCATTGGTTTTACAAAATAAATAGAGCGTAATACGTCTGAATTAGGAGCATTCATGATCTGAGTTAATTCGCGATCACTGAGTGCAATGGACTCCATCTGTTCGACTTGACGGCGAAGCATTCGCGTAAGCGGTGCTGGCTTATGGAAGATTTCAGCATATCGATCAGCGGACATGGCCAAAATGGACTGAGTATCATCATGCTTGTTGTTGTGATGAAGATCTCCAAATAAAATATCTTCTCGTTGCTCGGTTTGATCAATCAATGGCTTCACGCCCACCTCACCGAGATCTCTTGATAATGTGCGACCCATTGGATTGCAGCGCAGATATTTGGAGTTTAAAAACCAAGTATCACTTGGATAGTATGCTATCAACAACGAATGATCTTTAATGGTATTAATAATGGGGGTCGCTACATCCAGCGGCAAAGCAGGACATCCCCAACTGCGGCCTGCTCGTCCATATTTTTGGATAAAGGCTTCATTGACATACCACCCGCCATGCATAACAATGGATCGATTCTCCGCGTGCTCATTAAATCCTTGATCCAAGCCGGTGAGTTTGAGTGATAAACCATCTCGACCATAATAAGTACTATTCGTTCGATAGACACCGATGCTACTGGATTTACTGTCGTATTTATTAGAAAACATCGTGGTAAATTTTTCGCCTGATTTAATGCCATGTGAAACATACGTGTGATAGAGCAATTTTCCCTCATCCAAATCAAACACCCATAATCGTTTTGTTCCTGCCGGAAGTGAGTAATCAATTAGCGTTAATATATGATTGTGCTCAAGATGATACGCCGAGGTACATTGCAATACATTCAATGCAGTATTCATCGCAGCAATGGTTAAGGTGGGCGCTTCGCGTCTCATCATATCTTGGATTTGAGCCAACGGTTTTAAAGCGGGTTGGGGACAATATTTGACAGTCAGTGGAGCAGATGCAAATCGACTCATGACATTCACTGGATTCAGCGTGGTATCCATCGCAATGCTGCTCCCGGAGAGCAGCATTAATAAGCAAAAAGGGCTTTTCATCATGACTCCCGTTCTCCCTCGCAAGAGGGAACCATTCTCGACTGATTATTATCTTTATCGGCCAAAGGGTAGAAATCATGACACCTATTTTATCTGCGCCCCACAGAGTAAATTCTTCTTTTTCGCTAAAAACGTATCCAATTGATTCGCAAACCGTTGAATTTCTTTCGGCCCAAATTTAGCCGGTCCTCCAGAAATCATGCCGCCTCCGCGCAATGTCTCATTCATGTTGCGTTGGCCCAAGAGTTGCTTAATATTGTTGATGGAATAGAGTTCGCCACGTGGGTTCAACGCTAAACCACCTTTATCGACCACGTCGTTCGCCAGCGGAATGTCCGCCGTTATCACCAAATCACCCTTTTGCATGTGGTCTACGATGTGATTATCTGCCACATCGAATCCTGCACCCACTTGATGTCGTTTGATATAAGGCGATGGAGGCGTCGTCAAGGCGTGATTCGATACCACTAAGAGTGGTGTTTTAGTCCGAACAGCCGTTCGAAACAAAATGTCCTTGATAGGCTTAGGACATGCGTCTCCATCCATCCAAATTTGCATCTAAAATCAACCGACTACGCTATAGGCCGCGTCCACAAATAACGTATGGCCGTTGATCATCTGAGCTTCAGGCAAGCACAATAAATAGATGGCATTGGCAACATCTTCTGGCGTCAATGGACGACCGGCCAACGACGTGGCCTGGTATTCATCCAGCAATTGTTGGCGATTGGGAAAATGCTTCAGCGCATCGGTATCCACCACACCGGCGGATACCGTATTAGCCGTAATGCCGAAGGCAGCCAATTCAAGGCTCAGGGAACGCACCAAGGCCTCAAGAGCCGCTTTGGATGCACCAATAAATGCATAATTAGGAATGGCGCGATGTGCACCTAAGCTTGACAAGGCTATCACTCGACTACCCTGTGGCATCATCGTGTGGCCTTCGCTAACCAAATGGTTCAATGCCAACGCATTCGTTTCCATGCACCACCGCCAGTGTTTAGTCGACATGTTTAGTGCCGGTTTTAATACCCCACTGGCCGCATTACTCACTAAAAAATTCAACTGATTAAAGTGCTCACGAAACAAGTCATACATGTCTTTGATCGATTGATGGTCTGCCACATTCGCTTGAATCGCGACGGCTCGACGACCCAGTGCTTGTATTTGGTCTACCAGCACCATTGCCTCATCGGAGCTGTTGTAATAGACAATAGCCACATCAGCTCCTGCATGTGCTAATTTCAATGCCGTTGCTTTTCCAATACCGCGTGCGCCACCGGTAATCAAGGCCACTTTGTTTTTAAATACTGTAGTCATCTTCCAACCTTTGTTTTTTAAAAAATAATGTTAGCGTTTCACTCCGGGACCGCTGGCATGCGATTGACGGTAATTCTCACGTGGGGACTCCGGTGGGTAACCAAAGCCCTTCTCTGCAAGCCGTTTTGCTATTTGCAGGTACCGCTCACCCCATAGACCTGGGTCAAAATTGGTAATGACCACGTTGTAATTCAAATTAATGATGGATTCAAAGGCTTTTCGTTGCGCCAGTTGATGCCCATCAAAGGCGACTTGTACCTCCGTGTTTGTGTCAATTCCGTCTGATTTTAAACGCTCAACCAGTATATAAATCATTTTTTCAATGGTGTAATACAATTTGCACATGGAAAGTCCCGCCACATAGAGTTCGCTACCTTTAGATGTGCTTAAAATATTTCCATGATCATGAATAGGATAGACAAATTCGAGCTCATTTTTTCCGGTTATGGTTTCCGGTTGACTCACCAGAGGATCTGTTTTTTGTTCAAAGACTGGATTGATAATAAACAAATGGAAGTCTGCCCAGCGCCAAGAGAGTTGATAAACGCTATCCATTTGTTCAACAGGATGGGCATCCATATCAAAACCGATTGCATGCGGTTCGTCCGTCATGGATGTTGTAGGCTTAGACGGCAGGGGATTATCTATTGGTTCAACCATCGTTGTTGACTCGATATGATTATATTCAACAATCTTAACTTAAATTGCTACTCTTCACCACAATTCACGCGGTTAAGACAGAGCAAACAAACATGCGGTAAAAATGGTATCACATCAAATGTTTCATTTAGCAGGAAAACGTGCAGGGTAGGTCAAGAAATACACTCTGTACCCACCCTACAAAAACACCTTAATGTGTAACAATGGTGGCTTTACTCATCAAGCCATTGAGATACAACTCATAGTCCATTATTCCATTATTTGACTCGATTTGCTGCCTAATACTGGTTAATTGCTCATCATCAAGACGGTCTAGGCGTCCATTATTTATTGCTTTTAGCCTGACAACAACATAATCTCCATCCGAAAGACGTATACCCGCCTCATCGCCCACTCGCGGTAAATTAAAAGCCAGTTCGTTAACGGACTGCATTTTTTCATCGCCATCGCGGCCGGCTAATTTAACCGTTTTCCATGTCAGGTGATTGTCTTGCATTGATTTCAGCTGTTGAGGCAATGCATCCTTTTGGCTGATTAGCATCGCGCCTAATGTCATGGCCTCTTTCTCAGCATTTTTTTTGACTAGTTTTTTACGAATCATGTCTTTTACGTCGTTCAAGCTTCTTTCTGAGGCCAAAACATGCTTATTTACTCTCAAAACCACTACAGAATCATTATCCAGTTGGATTGGATCGCTATTATTACCTAATTCTAAAACATCATGACTAAACGCAGCGTCCACAACAATTCTATTTTTAAGTAACGGCGCATCCCCACCTAGGCGTGAAAAAAGACCTGAATTTTCAATGGGCAAGCCCAATAATTTAGCGGTAGGCTTGAGTGTATCTGGCGATTGATAACTGACATCAGACAATTGTTCCAATGTTTGAGCGTATAAGGTTTGTGCGCGTTCTGCCAATAATTGTTCATGAATATCAACTTTCATATCAAGATAAGGCTTGGTCATGGATGATTTGTTTTCATCATAATATTGTCTGACCTGAGACTCTGAAATATCGATCGTTTTTTTGATATCCGGCAATGATAAACGAACATAATCAACGCTAACCTCTTCAGGAGATAAAAAGGCTTTGGGATGTTGCTGGTAGTATGCTGCAATGGCTTCATCCGATACGTTGATATGGCTTGCAAATTCCATGGCTGGAATGGTTACATAATCGTAATCGCGTGTTTGCATATACAATTTAACAAATTGTTCAAC
The DNA here is from genome assembly GCA_030157565.1 of Legionellaceae bacterium. Classification (GTDB taxonomy): domain Bacteria; phylum Pseudomonadota; class Gammaproteobacteria; order Legionellales; family Legionellaceae; genus DDPF01. The sequence goes on along the minus strand of JAOAUO010000068.1, from coordinate 652 downwards.
GTCGCCTGGCAAAACAAACGCCGTTCCAATCAATGCAAATCGCTGTTGATTTAATAGCATGCCTTGACGCACTTCATTTTGAAAAGACTGCGGTGTGAATAAGGCACTATTGAGCGCTTGCGTATAGCGGTCGCTTGAAAAATGGCCTTCTTCCTGAAACTGAGGGATCCCAAGTATGGCGGCATCTGCTTGTGCGGGACTCACTTCAAACCCATTGGTATGAGCGGCTTGCACAGTAACGGTATTGACTATCATCTCTTTTAGAAGCTGTTGCTTGAACTGATTATCTCGAGCAGCACTGAGTTGAGGGAGAGAGCGGGACTGTCGAGCGCGTCGATATGTTAACTCAAACGATTGTTTTGTGATGGGCTCACCGTTTACATCGGCTTGTGCGCTGGATTCATGATGAGATTGTAGATAATAATCCACACCAAATAACGTAAACGTGATTGCGACAAGACTGATGACAATCCACGCAACCAAGCCTTGAATTCGTTCGTTTAGCTTTTGCAACATGTCTGGGGTTCCATCAAATTTAGACTTTGAAGATAAAAAAAACGCGCCTTTCGGCGCGCTATACTGGCGGAGTGGACGGGGTTCGAACCCGCGACCCCCGGCGTGACAGGCCGGTATTCTAACCAACTGAACTACC
>JAOAUO010000067.1:10702-13441 GCA_030157565.1 Legionellaceae bacterium | reverse complement strand
CTTTCAATGTGCGATAAGGTCATTGACATTGATCAAAGCCCCATTGGGCGCACGCCGCGATCGAATCCGGCCACCTACACCGGCTTGTTTACCCCCATTCGTGATTTATTTGCAAACACGCCTGAGTCCCGTGCGCGCGGTTATAAACCGGGGCGATTTAGTTTTAACGTGCGAGGCGGGCGTTGTGAAGCCTGCCAAGGCGATGGCTTGATTAAAGTGGAAATGCATTTTTTACCCGATATTTATGTATCCTGTGATGTCTGCAAAGGCAAGCGTTACAATCGTGAAACGTTGGATATCCAATACAAAGGCAAAACGATCCATGAAGTCTTGGACATGACCGTAGAGGATGCCTGCACGTTTTTTGCAGCCATTCCGGTCTTGGCACGAAAGTGCCAAACCATGATGGATGTGGGCTTGTCCTACATTCGATTGGGCCAAAGTGCAACCACATTGTCAGGTGGCGAGGCGCAGCGCATTAAATTGGCGCGTGAATTATCCAAACGCGGCACGGGCAGCACCCTGTATATTCTGGACGAGCCCACCACCGGATTGCATTTTCACGATGTTCGCCAATTATTAATGGTGCTCGCGCGCCTGCGTGATCAAGGCAATACCATCCTGATTATTGAGCATAATTTGGATGTGATTAAAACGGCAGATTGGTTGATTGATTTAGGCCCAGAAGGGGGCAGCAAAGGCGGCCAAATCATGGCCTGCGGCACGCCTGAAAGGGTGGCGACCTGTGAGCATTCGTATACGGGGCAATTTTTGCGGCCGCTGCTGGGGATGTAATCATTCACCCCATTTGGCCTCGTTTGTTTATTTTTTAATAGAATAGATGGCCTGCACAGGCCAATAAATCCAGCCTATCCGGTTGTCACATAGTGTGATGATCGCGTCATTGCGAGGTACGAAGCAACCCAGGGTTCGGACCGCCGCTCCTTAAGGTTGCTTCGGACCTCGCAATGACAAGTATGTGACAACCGGATAGGCTGGCTTTTTTAGAATATATCAAAGAAGGGAATTCTTGAGAGTGCACCTAGAAGCGTTTATTAGCGTGTTTCTAGGTGCACGATAAATGCACTACCAAACCTCGCGGAAGTTACTGCAACAAAGCAATACTCACTGACCGAACGGCACCATCAGGTGCGGAGGCACCTACGCGACAGTTTGAAACGGTAGTACCATTCACATCACATATTGCAGTGTATGGCTGATTTTGATAGTTAAAGGTCGCTAGATAAGCTTTCGTGTTCGTTGAATTGATTTTGATGTCATCCGCACTGCCAATTATGCTTCTATCCACTGTTGTCAGCTGGCAGTTTAAAAGGTCGCCGTTTGAATCGATCTGACACCCGGAAACGCCACTCGGTTCTCCGTAAACGCCCGTCCCTCCTCCGATGTAAGCGTAGCCGTTTGACGTTATTGCGATGGATCTAAGTGGTAGCGGTAGACCGCTGGGGTTAGTCTGACTACATTCGCCTAGGGAACCATCACCGTTGACAGGACAGTGATATACGCCACTCTCGCCCGTTACAAAATATACAAGGGTCCCTGTAGGATTGATTGAGATTTGCTGCATGCCCTCTGCTGGCATATTTGAGGCGCCGGAATCAACACACCCTTCGACGCGGCTACCACTATCCGAAATGGGACACACGTATATTATATTATTAGGATTCTCTGAATTTTTACCCCATCCTATATATAAAAACGTATTGTCTGGATGAATAGCAATGCCTTCCACTGAGGGAGTGAAGGCGGACACGACAACTTGTTCAGGGCCACAATTGAGCTCACCGGTTAGCGGCATAATCTCACAGATATTCAGTGTACCACCGGAAGGAGATATTGCATCATAAAAATGATTGCCGCCAATGTAGGTATAGGGATTCTCCGTATTCAAAACCATCCCAGTCGGAGCACGTATCGGTCCAACTCCGAGCCCTGTGAGATGACAATCTGAGAGGTCTGTGTCTCTATCTAACTTACATTTGGAGATGTTATTGCTATCAAAATTCCCCACATAAGCATAGTTAACGGGATTTACGGTGATGGTTCCTGTTACCGCTGTTGTATTATCCCCCTGAATGTTAAATTGAATGGGATCATCCGTTGATGTTGTGGTAGCTTGAAAGCTCAATGTACACGTGTCGCCATGTGGTACGCTTTGGCAATCATTGGAGACGAGCGTGACCACACCCGATAGAGGGCCTGTATCTGGCGCAATATTAAGCGCTGTGGATGTTGTCGAGTTATTTGTAATGGTCATTGTCTGTAAGTCCACACCGTTTGCGGTGAACGTCAATGAACTGGGATTGACCGCAATTGGGATTTGCGAGGCGCCATTCACAGCAATATTTACGCTGGTATGAGTGGTATTTGTTCCATAAATGGGGACGTCAATACTCGACACGGGTGTGGGGCTAGTCGACGTAAACGTCAATGTGCACGTGCCGCCAGGTGCTACTGACGCGCAACCTGAAGGCGTTTGTGTCACGCCAGAAATACCTGTTAAGTCAGCTGCAATATTCGTGGCGGTAACGGATCTAGATCGGTTTGTCACGGTCACTGGGTTCGATGTTGTCTCTGCCAAGAAAGCCAGAGCATCAGGGGATACCGTAATCACGGCTGTTAATGGCGTGGTGATTTGAATGCTTGCGCCGATCACACTGGTATTAGAGCCCTGAATAGCAAAGTTTGTTTCTGTGATGGGGGTGGCTCCTGGGGTAAAGA
>JAOAUO010000067.1:0-10692 GCA_030157565.1 Legionellaceae bacterium | reverse complement strand
GTACAGGAGTGTCGCGGTGCGATGCTTGTGCAATGGCTAGCATCTTGTGTCACATTCCCACTCAGATCAGTGCCGTCAAAATTGGCTTGAACATTTCTTGCCGTTAAAGTAAAGGAATGATTGGTCACGATCATTCCACGGGCAGATCCACTGGTGAGCAGGTTCAAGAACGATGGGCTCACTGTCAGACCTAGAACCACAGGAGATGTTGTGCGTGAAATAGCCAGCTGATTGGATTTGGCGGGCTGTGAGCACAAAAACGGGTCAGGAGTATTGTTGCCGGCACTTTGCGTTTTACAGACCTCAGGCCCGCCGCTAATATCGAAACCAAACTCACTGGCCCCAACCGCCAACGTCAACAAGCAAGATGCGTTGGGTTGAAGGGTAAAGGGGTTGGCGCAAACGTTGGTGCCTGTTGTGACTTGAGATATCCCTGTAATGGGCTTCATCGTGAGCGTGCGGGCTATTTTGGTCTGATTGAGTACCGTATATTGAACGGTGGCGGTGTCAATATTGGTGATGCTGAAATGCGTGGCCGTTGTCGGCGTCATTAGAAATTTAGGTTTAGCACTGGCTGCATGCAGCAGTGTGGGGGTGGTGTACACCAAGGCTCCCACCAATAGGGAGGCGAACAGATGACGTTTCATAGAGGGATCCTTATCCTAAGTAGCTTAAATTAAATAACACGGAATTGACATAGGTGTGTGAGAGCGCAATGCCTGAGTTGAGTGTTTGCCCGGGAGCGGATGCTAACTGGCTTTTCCCCCAATCTGAAAACAAGTACCCCAAACCCGCTTGCCAATGTTGATTCAACGCTTTTTGTACGCCAATGCCCGCAGTATAGGTGAACGCGGTGGTTGTGTGCGACTGGAAACCAGGGGCTGGAATTTCCTCTTCTAGCTTTGGATGGATAACAAAATTTTGTGCTTTGTTAAACCCTACGCCAATGCTTCCATTGACATATGGGGTGAATAAGAGATCCATATCGGCCAATAATTTGCCTTCAATGGCTACGTGGGTGTGCTGTATGCCGTAGTTGTAGGTGTAATTAGACAGCTCAGGATTTGCATCTTCCCATATATCCCCGCTAAATCCGGCGCGGGAGGAGCCGGCAAGGGCGACACCGGCTTGCCCCAGCAGATGGGCATGGAGGGGTCTTTGCCAACCGACAAACAATTCTCCTTCTGCAATGGCGTCGTTTGTATGGGCCGCGGTATAGGTTTTTTCAATATCCGGTTGAATGGCAATGGTTTGCGTTTGGCCTGAGTTATACCATCCAAATCCCGCACTTAAGGTGGTGACTCTTGTCCATTTGCGAGCAGTGGATGGGTCTTGACTCGTTACCGTGGGGTGATCTTCGTGTTGTGGCATGGCGGTATGCGATACACTGACACGGGGTGCGGTTCTTGTGGTGTGTTTTTGGGACAATAATTGCAGACTCACGGCATGCAGCGTGTTGATGCCAGTCAATGGTCCTATAAAAACCATGTAGTCTGTTTTTTTTGATGGCTTGTATACAAGATGCACGTGTTCATCTGTTTGCGATGCGCATTTTTTTGCATAAGCCTCGGCATTTTGTTTGTTTTTAAAAGACGCCAATTGCAATACATAGCTAGCGTTCGGATTCCTGCTCGCTTGCAGTTGACGCCCATTCTCCGGGCCGTAAATGTGAATGGATTTAGACGCACTGAGAACGTCTGAACTATTTAGCAAAAGTCCATTTAGCATTAAAAATAGCATCAATCCTTGATTTTTCATTATTCCATTTCCTCCTTCGCTCCATTAAAATCAGAATCCAGCATAAGGTAGTTTAAAAAAAAAAACAAGGCATCCTGGCCCTGGGTTCAAACCCTATATTCAATATACGGACTCAATCTTCCCGCCTTAGCGGGGAAGAGAAAACCGAAGATGACGCGACAACCAGATAGGCCGGTTTTTTTGGAGTATATAAAAAAAGGGATGCTTGAGAGGGCACCGAGAAACGTTTTTTAGCCCGTTTCTAGGTGCCCGATAAATGCGGTAACAGCCTTCGCCGAGGTTACTGCAACAAAGTACAAGCAAAGCGGTAAATAGAGGCAGCTGTTTTTTTATGTTGGTTTTTATGGCAATGGCCCCGTGAGATAATAAAAAGTCCACAATCAGCGGATGCCCACCCGATGCGGCCAAATGCAAGGGAGTCATCCCTGCGGGACTGGGGTGATTGACTATATCAGGTGATAAGTCACTTAACGTTGAAAGATAATGATCATAGCCACGGTATGCGGCGAATTGTATAGCGGTTAAGCCACTCAAATCAGCGCTTCTTTTTTTGTAATCAGTTGTACAATTCGGTAAAAAACGATCTAAATACGCTTGCGCCAACGCCAGATACTCTTCATATCGATCAGAGTCACTTCCATCATATTCAAAATCACTCGAAATATGCGTGTGACACCAGTCTCGTAAAATACCGAGTTGTTTCTCATTTTCAAGATGAAGTTCATCTTTTAACGCTTTGAATGTTGTTGGCATGGATATCTCGCTTGTTAATGTGCTGATTGTATATTCTTTAGCTTAGCAGCTAAAGAATATAGCGCAACCTTTCTGCTGTAAATTCAGGTGTGTCATGAAAGCCCCGCTGTACTCCTAGCTGGGGAAAGGGATGAGGTATGACATATAGAATCAGCAAGGATTGCATGATACTTCAGTCTGGTTTATTGTTATGTGAGAGGTGTTTTTGTCCAACTTCAAAATAACACAAGGATATCATGATGAGTACATTCTTAATGGTTGTATTGGTTGTTTTAGCATTGACGCTTGTATGGGGCGTGAGTATTTACAATCGTCTCATTGCGTTGATTGAAGCCATTCAGAACAACAAACGGCAAATAGATATTCAACTGGACCGTCGATTCAAGGTATTTGAGTCGTTGATTGAAGCCGTTAAAAAATACATGGATTATGAACAAACCACGTTAAAAGATGTGGTGGCTTTGCGTAATCAAGCGCAAGCAGCAAAAACCGCGGGTGATGAAGGCGCGCGTATTGCGGCAGAAGATGGAATATCTAAAATTGCAGCGGGCTTGAGTGTGGTCTTTGAGCAATATCCTGACTTGAAAGCACATGAAAATGTCTTGCAATTGCAGGAAGAAATCGTGAATACCGAAAACAAGTTGGCTTATTCTAAGCAGGCATATAATGATGGCATCGAACGATACAACGCGAAGAAAAAATCTTTTTTTGAGTCGATGGTCGTGCATGCTTTTGCGGGCTCCCTGGATAAAACATTTGAATATTGGGCGCTGCCAGAAGGGCTTTCACAGTCACGTGACGATTACACGGTTAAATTCTAATGGCTCTATCGGATTATCATGCCTCGCCGGGTGACTGGCGCGAGCGGCTGCGGCACAATGAACGCAATACGCGTTGGGTGATTGTCATTTTCTTGGCGGTTTATGCCGGTGTGGGCTTGGTGGCGGATGCGTTTATTTTACAATCACAATTTAGAGGCGTGCCTTTAGGCGCGTGTTTTTATGCATTGGTGACCTTCCAAGTGGTGCCGTTTGCTACCTTGGTGATGATGGGTATTGCAGGGATATCGTTGCTCATCACGTATGCGTTGTATGACAAAATCATGCTGTTGGGCACAGACTCGCGTGAAATCACATTGGAAACAGCAAAAAGCTTGACCGAACAGCAATTGGTCCATGTTGTTGAGGAAATGAAAGTGGCCGCGGGTTTGCAATTCATGCCCAAAATATTCTTGATTGAGGCCGATTATATGAATGCCTTCGCCAGTGGATATAGTGAAAAATCGGCCATGGTCGCGATTACGCGCGGTCTGATGGAAAAGTTAGACCGCGCTGAATTACAAGCCGTTATGGCACATGAATTGAGCCACATCCGTCATCATGATATTCAGTTGACGTTGATGGTTGCTATTTTGAGTAATATTGTATTGATTGTGATCGATCTTTTATTTTATACGGTCGTGTTTAGGCGTGACAATCGTGATAATAATCCGTTCGTCATGGTGATTATCGTATTACGCTACGCGTTGCCACTCCTGACCTTGATGCTGGCTTTGTTTTTAAGTCGCACACGTGAATTCATGGCGGATACAGGTGCGGTTGAACTGATGCGTGATAACGAGCCCATGGCGCGCGCATTGCTCAAGATCAATGCGGATCACGCAGCGCACGCCGAGCATTATGCACAAGAATATGGTCAAACCGCACATGAAGAGGTGCGGCGCGCGTCTTATCTATTTGATCCATCCACGTTGGATCCTGTGAAGTCACTAAATAGTGTGTTTTCTACACATCCAAGCATTGAGAAACGACTCGATTCGCTAGGGTTTAAACGCAAAAGGTAGGTTATGGTCACTAGTCACGTAATCCAACCCCTTTTTTCAGTAAGACCAAATTCAATGCCGTTAACAAAACAAGCATGGAGCCAATCAGGCTTAAGGCAAAGGTCATGTTCACATTTTGTTGGCCTATCATGACATGGCGTAGCGCATTCACCATATGTAGAATCGGGTTAAAGGTGCTCACATGCTGCCAAAAAGGCGGCAACATCGTGGTCGAGTAAAACACGCCACCTAAGTAGGTCAGCGGTGCGAGGACGAACGTTGGTACAATGGCTACGTCGTCAAAGCTGTGTGCCAACATGCCATTGGTGAAACCTGCCAAAGAGAATACCGCCGCAACCAGCACCACAATGACCAGGGTCATGGGCAGGCTTTTGATGTCAATGTCTAAAAATAAATAAGCGACTAAAAAGACAAGAATGGCGACAATGACGCTTCGTAAAATACCACCCAACGTATAGCCTAATAAGATGAGGCTATCATGCATGGGGCTTATCAAAAGTTCTTCTATGCTTTTTTGAAATCGCACACTAAAGAGCGATGTTGAAACGTTGATGTAGGCATTGGTGATAACTGACATCATCACCAAGCCCGGTGCGATGAATAGGGTGTAACTGGCGCCTTCAATGGGACCGATGCGTTGGCCCATTACCGCACCAAAAATAAGAAAATAAAGCAGGGTCGTGATCACCGGGGGTAAAAACACTTGGGTGGCGATGCGAAACATACGAATGAGTTCACGGCGCACCAAGGTATACAGTCCTATCCATTGTAGATTAATGGTCATGGTTGATAATATCCATAAAAAGCTCTTCTAAGCGGTTGGTTTTGTTGCGCATACTGTGAATGCGAATGCCTTTCTGATTGAGGATGGTAAACACGTCATTGAGAGACTGTTCGTTATCAATCCGCAGTTCAAACGTATTGGCATCCAATTGGATGGCCGTAAACGGTTCTAAACTGGGTAATGTGTGGATTGCATCCATGGTGTTGAAGAGAAAGGTTTGGTGATGAAGCGATTGCAACAGCGTTTTCATGGATGTGTTTTCGAGAATCATGCCTTTATCAATGATGGCGATATGTTTACAGAGTTGTTCGGCCTCTTCCAGATAGTGTGTGGTCAACACAATGGTTGTGCCTTCGGAATTGATTCGCGCCAGAAAATCCCACATGCTCCGGCGAATTTCAATGTCAACGCCTGCGGTGGGTTCGTCAAGAATCAATACTTTGGGCTGATGCACCAACGCGCGAGCAATCATCAAGCGACGTTTCATGCCGCCTGATAGGTGCCGTACAATGGCGTCTTTTTTGTCCCACAACCCGAGTTGTGTTAATAGCGTGTTGATGCGAGGACGCGCTTTTTTTCGTGACAAGCCATAGTAGCCTGCTTGGTTAAACAGGACGTTTTCGCAGTTTTCAAAAATATTCAGATTGACTTCTTGCGGGACCAAGCCTAAACAAGACTTCGCTTGCTCGGGTTGCTTATCCAAGTCGAAGCCATTAATGGAAATGGTGCCGGAGGTTTTGGTGAGCAACGTGGTGATGAGACCAATGGTTGTGGATTTACCCGCACCATTGGCACCCAGCAGGGCAAAAAAATCACCGGATTTCACCGTTAAATCAATGCCTTTTAATGCCTCAACCCCATTGGAGTAAGTTTTACTCAGTTGTCTGATTTCTAGCGCATTCATGTGGGCAACTTAGACAATCTAAAAGATCATTATATTGGAGTTTGGACAAAAAAGCATGAAAAAAGTCGGCCTCAGCCATCGTTTCGCGAGTTGATTTCGCTTTTGCGGGGATGACAGGATTGCGAACAAGTCACATGCTCCAGGACGCAATCTTCAGTCACATGAACGGGGCTGTAAGGAGACTCATTTCTTGAGCCCATGGCTAGAAGGAGGTGAGTCATTTTTTATATATAATTCAAGGGCATTGTATTGGCTTAACCAGGCCTTGTATTCAATCATACTTTGAGGTTGCCACAGGATGTTATAGTGATGTCGTTTTTGTTCGCACAGGGTTTGAATGGTTTTGAGTAGATCGTTCGATGTGGTATCGTAGGACCCAGCAAGTATCTTTTGACGCAGATTGCATAATTTCTTGTATTTTGGGGAGTCTGCTCCAGAGGTGTAGCGATCGGTACTTTTTTCCATGTTGTTTATCAGGTTAGAAAGAAATGAGGTCACCGAGTCTGGGTGCAATAATATTTGTTTTTGAATGATTTGATCGTTTGTTTGAGTGGCAAGATAAACCAGCATGTCTGTTTGATTGAATTGATCGAAGTGAATGTTCCGATTCAGAATCAGAGGTATGGTTTCATTTAATTGATCCATGGGCATTTCGCAGACAAATTTTTTAAAACGATCAGGATAAAATGACCGTCCGTCTTGAGAGTGGCATGCGGCGTCAACGAGCCAGGCTTTTTTGTTCGCATCAATCCGCTCGTTTTTCATCCATTCGAGACGAATGGGTTCATCGATTTTTCTAATCAATGAAGTCCAGTCATCATCATTTAGTCTATCCATTGAATCGAGGCATAGCGTGCTAAATTGAGCGGGACTGAGCGCTTGATAAATCTTGTCGAAATCAGGGCTTTCAATTAAATAGTGCCATTCTTTGGCGCTTATTTTGCCCAGTTGCTGGAAAAAAATCGTTGTGGTTGAGGGGTCGAATGATATTGTGTTCTTTATTTTATCGGAACCCGAGATGACTGACATCAAGTCCAATAGTACAAATATGTTTAACGAAAACAGTTTCTTCAAGTCAGGTTTTGATTCGAAACGATGCCTTAATTGCCTGATTCCCTTGTGTATTTTAAGGTGGGTTTTCAGTGCCCCAATGGCCTCCATGGGGATTTCATATTTTTGTCTTAAAACATCCAGATTCAACTCGGGCGCGTCCAGCTCGTTTTGATTGGCCTCATCAAATGCTTGAGCCAGAGAGGTCAGCGTTTTGATATCGAATGCGGATGCATCTGGAAACAGTTTTTCCCAATCGATGGCGAGTGGTTGAAAACGATGTGCAGCAAGATGCCGGAACCCGACCAATTGTTTGGATAGTTTGGCTTCCAGCAAGCCCATATCATGGCTTTTGGTTGCCCGATACGGTGCAAGATGATTTTGAAAGAATTGAATTTTTGTTCCACAATCCTGATGAACCCATTGAAACGGTTCTTTCTGCTGATTCAATAAAGACCATTCACCATTGAAGAATCGAATTTGTTCAATCAATGTTTTATAACGGGGATCATCCCGTAGGCCTTCTGGTTCATGACCTGCAAGTCTCGTATGTAGGGTTGTACCCATCCACACCGCTTGAAATTCAGGATCGTTAAGAAAAGGGGCGATGCGTTGCAGTTCTTCATTGGTAATCAAGCAAGCTTTGATTTCATCGCCCACGTTGGCAAATAAAATGGCGTGCACGGGTTTTAAATAAGAGCCCAGCATCTTGCGTTGGGAGAAATAAGTCAACGCGTGATTGTCGCTGACGAATAATTCTGGTGAAAACAGCGAGCCGGCGTCTGATCCGCATTGCGCGTTGAGGGGCTTCAACAGACGGCTCATCGCGGGTTTTTTTAAAAAACCGAGAAGATCCTCTTTTTCCCATAAGTAGGTATTTCGGGGGTCTTGGTGCTGAGGATGAGTTTCTTTGTGTAATTCCTTGTTCTGTTCAATCAGCACCTGATTTTCTTTTTGAAGTTGTGTTTCTGTTTCCTGATCAAACGATTCCTGGTGGGATTTCATCGTGATTTGACAATAAGGGAGCGCGCACGCAATGATGCGAGTCATGGTCGTATTCAGTAACTGGGCATGGTGATTTCCAGCGGGAGGTTGCAGTTGACTCATGCAGGCGGCCCAGTCTTCTAATAGTCGGGTTTTATGCTCGTTTAATAGCGTATTTGTATTTTGCTCCTGTCTAATATGGCCATATTTATCATAAAGCCGCCCCTGTTGTGACTGAACAAAATAACGTTTGAAGACTTGGGCGTAACGTTCTTTCGCGACGTAGGAATCCTCAGGCAATGCATGGATCGTCTCAATGAAGTCATTGCGAATGGTGTTGACCATTTTCGCAATGGCTGCATTAAAATTATCATCTCTTAATTGCTGCTGTTCGTTTTTCACCATCCAGTCGATGAGATCTTGGAGGGATTGATTCGCCATGGCTTGCGGTGTGACGATTTCGATGGTTTGGTTGGCTTCCAGGCCACGCATGCGCATGGCACCTTGTAAAAATCCCTGAATTTGAGTATTGGGGTCAATTAACACCACCCCGGCGCTATCGGACGATTGCTTGAGATCAGCTCCAACCGTATGCGCTTGATCATAGTATGTAAAGCGTTCTTCTGGCGTACAGCCTAATTTTTGATTGATCTCATCCGGATGACTGTTGCTCAATGGCATGATCTGTTGGTTTTTAACGTTGAAGGCACATAACTGGTTGTCTGTGTTAAAATACAAGATGTGTTGAATCACGCCGTCTTGTTTGCTCCAATGATGGGCCAGTGCTGTTGCGACATCAATATTGGTTATACCCGTAAACATAGCCCCTACGTCCATGATTGCGCGTGGTTTTGGATGCGTTAACATGCAAAAAAGGTTTGACAAAAAAATATCCATTTGAGTGAATTCAATGGCGTGAATGCCTATTTGTTTGTGTTGTAATGTATTTAACAAATAGCCATCCGTGCCTAATGCGGTGTTGCGGTTAAATTGGGTTCGTTGGTGATAGGTGGTGTAATTATAAGGTGTGCCCGTTAGGCCTTGAACGCTGTGGTAAAGGTCAACATGGTTCAAGGCGTTACTGTGCAACATATCCGGTTCCATGCTGATTTTTTCGAGAATATTGTGTTCAAGCATGTTAAAAATAAAATCAGATTTAAACTGGACTGCTTTCAATAAATCTTGTATTTGCTGGTCATTTTTGATGTGAATGGATTGCAATTGAAATCCGGTGCCGTCCAGGCAGTGATTGACTCCAATGGCCATGGCCGTATTTTCAATGCGCAGAAGCTCTGGATTATTATCCAATTCAATTTTTGCTTTGTTGATCCATTCGGTTACCATGTCCTTCAACAACGCGTCGTTCAGTCCGTCGATGATCAACGATTGAATGGTGTAATTGACTTTTGTTAACAAATTACCAAAATCGCTACGCTCACTGGGCTGACTGTTGGCGACATAAGGCACGGCTAGAACTTGTTCGGTTACGTTTGTGCAGCGTTTTTCATCCGAAGGGCCATAATGGACTTTATGCTTCTGCGCTAAGGTATGGGGTAATAACGCAGACAGCTGTTCTTTATAAAAGGCCAGTGTATTTTGTGTGGCGAAATCAAGCTGACCCATCATAGGCAAGTCGTGTTGATCACGCATGTATTCGCGTAGTTGCTGAAGCACCGAGTCGCCGTACTGTTTTTTAAGGGCGTCAATGAGGGTTCTCAACGGACTTTGTTCATGCGTGAGCAGCGCATCGGTTAAAGAAGGCAGGCTCGCCATCCAGGCTATGCGCATCGCTTCGGCGCGCAATAAAGGCTCCGTGCTCAGCGGTTGGTGTTGCAGGCGGATGAGCTCAATGAATCGATAGAGTTGGACGCTCAAATCGCGAATGCTGGCGTCAACGGATTCAGATTCGCCTAAACTGTAATTGAGTTCTTTCTTGAGCAACAAGCCCTGATGCATTTCATCGATAACGACATCTCCAACGTCTCGTATCAGGGTGGTGATTTTACCCATCCATTTGACCTGTTGTTGCCAGATGTCGGGATTGAACAACGGTTGGCCTGCTAACAACAGCTCCAGGTATTTCAGTTCGAGGGACTGGATGGATTCACCGGTCGTCACCCAGTATTCTTTGTTAACCATGCTTTGCTTAAAATGGTTGTAGATGTCTTCAAGACGTTCGGGTGAGCAAGGGCTGTTTCGACTGAATTCAAAGCAATGGGCTTTTTGATTAAACAACTGGCGTGAGGTTTGGTTTAAATCAGTATGATTGGTCTTGAGCAGCGGCCTGGGTACTTCTATGATCACCAAATTGTATCCCTTGGCTTTTTTCTGCGCAATCAACGGTAAAATAACTTTGGATTTTCCGCCACCCATGATGACTTTTTCAACGGATTCATTGAATTTAAATGCATCATCTGATTTGGGCGTTAATAAATTTTTGAGCGCCAGGCATTGTCGTGGACGCAGCAGGATGTTTTCTTGGCGTTGAAAGACCATTAAGCAGGGGTCGTTTTGTGCTTCGGGCATGTTTTCACTCATCAAGGTTTCCGCTATCTGGGTCGCCCATTAGAAAGTCTGCGTCAATAGGCAAAGCTAGCCCGTTTGGTTTTTTTTACC
>JAOAUO010000066.1 GCA_030157565.1 Legionellaceae bacterium | reverse complement strand
GTCTTGAAGAGTTGTGCGACGAAGTCACTTTTGTTGGTGGTTGTGTTACTGGTCTTCTGATTACAGATAAAGCAGCCCCTGATGTACGGTTTACTGTCGACGTTGACTGTATTATCAATGTAATCACACGGATTGATTATTATTCATTTGCTGAAAAATTGAGGCAGAAGAAATTTAAGGAACTGATTTACGGAGATCATCCGATCTGCCGTTGGGATTGTGACGGCGTTTTAATTGATGTCATGCCAATTGATAAAAGTGTATTAGGCTTTTCTAATCGATGGTATAAAGAGGCGCAACAACATGCCATCAGTAAAAATATAACCGATGCATTAGGTGTTAAAATTATTTCTGCGCCCTATTTTATAGCAACGAAGCTTGAAGCATTTAAAGATCGTGGCAATCAGGATTTTTTGTTAAGCCATGATTTAGAAGACATCATTTCTTTAATTGATGGCAGACCAGAGATTACTCAAGATATTTTGACCGTTCCAGAAAATTTAAAAAACTATCTTTCAACCGAATTTGCTACCTTGATGAATAATGATCAGTTTATGCAAGCACTGCCTGGGCATCTAAACTACTCGCAGGAAGCTGATGACCGTAAGAAAATTGTAGAAAGTCGAATACAAGCAATTATCGATACAAACAAAGTCTCTTGATGGTTGTTGCATTCGCTGTTCGCGATTCGCGAACAGAAGAACAGTCAAATCTGAGGAATTCGGTTCGATTCCCAAGCCAACACCCTACAAACAGGGGCCTATTTGGGGGCCTTTTTATAATCCACATTCAAATAATTACTTATTATCAATTAATTACATATCCAATGCCATGGACGCCGCCCCATTTACTAATTGTAGACAGGGATAGTAACCCGCTAATAAATGGCGCAGGCAGATAATAAATCCAAAATCTCACTTCACTCGAAAGACTCAGAAAAGCCCAGATAAAGAACAATTCGATAAACTAATCTAAAATTAAGGGACCAATGAAACCCGTTTGCTATCGCTAGTGATTTTGCCGGTCCCTACGATACCAAATGTTAGTCGGTCCCTTAATATAAAGCATATCACGTGATCATCTAAATGCCAGGTTTCATTAGCAAAGGATTGCTATGGAACCTACACCGCGACTATTTCTATGCATACGTTGCCACGCACAGGTTGTTCTCTGTTCATGGTGTGATCACGGGCAAATTTATTGCGGCAGAGTATGTGCTTTCTTCGCAAGACAGAGATCCCTTCGCTTGGCGAGATCACGTTATCAAAAAACCTTCAATGGAAGACGTAATCATGCAGCGTGCCAAGCTCGTTGCAGAGCGAAGCTGAAAAAGAAAGTGACGGATCATACTTCACCTCCTGTGGTTCAAAATGTTCCAATGAATTTGCTTGAAAACGATCCTGAAAAAACAGAAAACGGGCAGAGCAGGCCGATACTAACGTGCTGCTTTTGCAAAAAAACCGTCTCTGCCTGGATCCGCAATGATTTTCTAAGGCGAAGGAGCCATAAAAAACTAACGCGATCGAGGGTTTGTCCTCAAGCACCCTGAACATTAACGAACAAGAGGAGGGATCATGACAATATCCCAGGAGTTAAAGGCCAATATATTGCGCTATCATCACGTTGAAAAATGGCGTGTAGGGACAATTGCGTCTCAATTAGGCGTGCACCATACCACCGTTAAGCGTGTGTTATCAGAAACGGGCGTCGATAAAACGAAAGTCCTCGTTGAACAGTCCATGATTGATCCATACCTATCATTTATACTTGAGCAACTACAACGCTTCCCTAATCTTACCGCAAGCCGGCTATATGGTATGGTGGTTGAACGCGGATATCCCGGGGGCATGGACCATTTTCGTCACCTGATATCATTCTATCGGCCTAAAACACCCGCTGAAGCGTATCTTCGACTAAGAACCTTGGCTGGCGAACAGGGCCAAGTTGATTGGGGACACTTTGGCCACATGAGTATTGGTGGTGCGAAGCGGCCATTGATGGCCTTTGTGATGGTGTTGAGTTATTCGAGAAAAATTTTCCTGCATTTCTATTTAAATGCCCGAACTGAAAATTTTCTACGTGGCCATGAGTTGGCTTTTAACTATTTTTCTGGCGTTCCTCGTGTTGCTCTCTACGATTATGTTGCTAGCAACATAATCGTAGTTATGTGTCGTTCACGATTATGTGCCCTTTCTTGATCCTCCACTGTTGTTAGGGTCCTCTCACACCAAAATAGGCAACATAATTTTTTTGAAACAATCCTACACTTAATTTTCGTATCATTAAACGTGTGGAGATTGTAATGCTTGAACATTATTTCATTAAACCAGAAACAATTGATCGAATCAGGGCTAACTGGCTAGGTTCATATATTGAGAAATATGGTAACTGCTCACCCCTATTATCCGCTACGCGGCTAACAGAGGTGAACGACAA
>JAOAUO010000065.1:5567-13477 GCA_030157565.1 Legionellaceae bacterium | reverse complement strand
GCCGCGTTGGGTCTCCCAGTTTCCTTCCATCGCAGCCGTTTTAAGGGGCTGATGTTCATGCACCATGATGCCGACTAAATCTCCGACAGCAATTTGTAAGGGCACTAGAATGAGTGCGGCCCACATTGCAAAGGATAATCCAATCTTTGCAACATCAACATGTTGTTTTTTAAGTAAGTAATAACTGGACACGGCTGCAACAACGAAGCAAGTGGTGACATAGGACGCCAGCACCATGTGAATATAACGGGAGATAAATGAAGGGTTAAAAACAACAGACCACCAACTGGATACCACATAGGCACCATTCAGCACGTTAAATCCGCTCGGTGTCTGCATCCATGAATTCGCAGACATAATCCAAAAAGCCGATATCGTAGTCCCTATGGTCACCAATAAGGTCGCGATAAAGTGAAGCGCGGGGGAGACTTTCTTCCATCCGAATAACATCACGCCTAAAAATCCCGCTTCGAGGAAAAAGGCAGTCAAGGTCTCGTAGGCAAATAGCGCACCTAACACATTACCAAACTTAACAATAAATGGGCCAAAATTGGTTCCAATTTGATACGCTAAAACAATCCCTGAGACCACGCCCATCCCGAAGGTTAGAGCAAATATTTTTGTCCAAAATTTGCAAAGGGCAAAGTAAGCAGGATTTTTTGTTTTAAGCCACATGAGCTCCATTGCAACCAGAAAAAAAGCCAACCCCAAATTTAATGTTGGAAAAATAATATGAAATCCAATACTCAATCCAAATTGGATTCTTGATAGCACCTCAACGACCATAGCAACCACCTCACGGTAAAATGAATGTTTTTTTCCAATCGTAGAACAGTCCGCTCATGTCTGATGTCAAGCAGGACATGAACTGGATCAGGTAATCAGCCGCCATCTCAGGAGTAAAAATATTCTTGGCTTGGCTTAAAAATGGCTCTGATAATGTTGTTCTGACTGTTCCAGGATGATAGGCAATCAGAATGCTATTCGGCAGCCTTCTTTTCCATTCGGCCGCCGTTGTTCTAATGACCATATTCAACGCGGCTTTCGACGTGCGATAACTAATCCAACCGCCTAAGCGATTATCACTAATGCTGCCGACCCGAGCCGATAATGCGATAAATCTCAAATGACTTTGCTTTGGCAATGCCGGGGTCAACCGTGCGAGTAAATGGGCTGTGAACAAGCAATTAATGCGCATGTTTTTCATGAACCAGTCGCTGTCGAATTCGCAGACTGATTTCTCTGGCATGTGTTTTTCATCATACAGCACCCCAATGGTATTAATAACGCATGACACGGGTCGCTCTACAATCGTTTTCACAATCAGGTCAAGGCAATCCTGATCGTCAATATTCAGCGGAATAAATGCTTCGTGTTGACAGGATGGCTCGGTTCTAGAGACAATGATGACATGACAAGTTGAGGCTAATTGATTAGCCAATGCTTGGGCGATGCCTCCAGACGCAATAATCATCACAGTATTCATAATGGAGTCTTAAATTAAGGGATGTCACCGTATGAAAATAGCACCTTTATATCGCGTAAGCAATGTTAGGGTTTTACTGCCCCACGCGCCGTATTGTGGTATACATTACGTTGAATGATCAACCAGTTGGAGCACTATGATGTTAAACTATAAATCCTTGGGCACGCTTTGTTTATGTCTCTCCGCTCTATTATTTCAAGGATGCAGTATGAATCAGATCAAAGCGTATGAAAAAAATCAACCGCCATTGAATATGGAAGACTATTTTGCCGGCTCTGTTAAAGGCTATGGGCTCATACAGAAATACACAGGCGGTGTTCGCCGACGATTTACGGTTGATATGCATGGTCAATGGACAGGCAATCAAGGCACATTAGATGAAGATTTTGTTTACGATAACGGGGAAAAACAGCATCGCCAATGGGTGTTAACCCGAACCGATGTGCATCATTTTACGGCAGTGGCTGATGATGTTATCGGGATTACGCACGGAGAACAATATGGCAATGCCATTCATATGGTCTATGTGCTTCAAATCCCATACAACGGCAGCACAATCAATGTGACGATGGATGATTGGTTATACCGTGTGAATGACCAGGTGGTATTAAATAATGCCGTCATGAAGAAGTTTGGTATTCCAATCGGCCGAATCACCGCCAGTTTTTTTAAGGAATAGTCGATTTGAGACTGCGTTCTTGGTTTTTTGCCTTATGGGCATGGTTTGATAGCGATGTGGGTGAAAAAAAGCTCGAATCAAGTCGTTTTACCCTCTGGCGGGCCATTCCCTTTATTTTAGTGCATTTAGGGTGTTTTGGAGTGTTGTGGGTCGGTGTTAGCAAAGCTGCTGTGTTGACTGCTGTGGGGTTGTATTGTCTTCGCATGTTTTGTATCACAGGGTTTTATCATCGCTACTTTTCGCATAAAACCTTTAAAATGAATCGCTTTTGGCAATTTGTTTTTGCATTTTTGGGTGCGACTGCCGGACAGCGTGGGCCTTTATGGTGGGCGAGTCATCATCGATACCATCATCAACATGCTGATACAGCACAAGATCGCCATTCACCTCATCATGGTGGATTCATTTGGAGTCATATTGGATGGTTTTTTTCTTCAGATGCCTACATGACCCACTATAAAGCCGTGTCGGATTTGGCTAAATTTCAAGAACTTCGGTGGTTAAATCGTTATGATATTGTCGCACCGTTATTACTGATCATCACGTTGTACGGGTTGGGAGAATGCTGGCATGATGGTGCGCCTGCGTTGCAAACCTCCGGTTTGCAGTTGGTTGTTTGGGGATTTTTTATTTCAACGGTGTGTGTATTTCATGCCACTAGCAGCATCAATTCTCTCTCGCATCAATGGGGTTCACGGGATTTTGATACGCCTGACGAAAGTCGGAATAACCTTTGGCTTGCCCTCATTACGCTAGGCGAAGGGTGGCATAATAACCATCATTTTTATTCTAACTCGGTCCGCCAAGGGTTTCGTTGGTGGCAAATTGACATAACCTTTTATATGCTGTGGGTTTTATCCAAAATCGGTATTATTCACGAATTACGACCGGTGGATATGAAGCGAGGAAAAATACGATGAAAACCCATGTCTGGATTACCGGCGCATCGTCAGGGATTGGTCAAGCCGTAGCACTTGAAATGGCAGCACGCGGATATGACTTGATTATTTCAGGCCGCAACGTGGATGCATTAAAACACTTGGCTCATCAAACTGGGGCTTATGTACTGCCGTTTGATGCCACCGACAGGCAGGCCAATATGGATGCAGCGCAAGACTTAAAAAAACGGTTTGGGTGCATTGATATTGTTTTTTTAAATGCGGGGAATTGTGAGTATGTTGATGTGGATGCGTTTGATAGCGTCGTGTTTGAACGCATGATTAAAACCAATTTTTTAAGCATGGTCTACGGTGTTGAAGCGGCCCTTCCTTTATTAAAAGCCTCTAAAAAACCACAGTTGGTGGGTATGAGCAGTGCCGTAGCGTTTCTAGGTCTTCCCCGCTCGGAAGCCTATGGAGCGAGTAAAGCTGCCATTCGTAATTTTTTACAAGGCTTGCGTATCTCTCTATCCGGAGAAAAAATAACGGTATCGATTGTTTATCCGGGGTTCGTCAAAACGCCCTTAACCGATAAAAATGACTTCCCTATGCCTATGTTGATTACTTCAGAACAAGCCGCAAAAAAAATAACCGACGGAATAGAAAAGAAAAAATCAGATATTTACGTTCCCGTTTTTTTTGTGCAACTCACCCGATTGCTCAGTATACTACCCAGTAAAATGAGTCACTATCTTCTAAGAACCCTCTTAAGGTAAACATGCGTATTGCAATTATTGGTAGCGGTATTTCCGGGTTAACCAGTGCTTACTACCTTCAAAAAAAAGGTCATGACGTATTTGTGTTTGAAGCATCGGATTATATTGGGGGGCATACAAATACCGTCCATGTTTCACGAGCCGATCAAAACTATGCGGTTGATACCGGTTTTATCGTATTTAACCATCAGACTTATCCGAATTTCACGCATCTGTTGAATGAATTACACGTTGATATTCAAAACACAGACATGAGCTTTAGCGTTTATGATCCCAAACTGAATTTTCAATATTCAGGAGGCTCTTTAAACGGGTTGTTTGCCGACCGAAGAAATATATTGAATCCAAAATTTTACCGTCTGCTGGGTGAAATCCATCGGTTTCATCGTTTAGCGAAAAATGTATTGGCTTCGGTGAACACGACTAGCACCTTACAACAGTTTCTTAAACAGCATCAATTTCACACCGATTTAGGCAAGTTGTATTTATACCCATTGATTTCAGCGCTCTGGTCTTCACCGAGTGATGTGATCGGTGCCATGCCGATTTATTTTGTTTCCAAATTTTTTGAAAATCATGCCTTGTTGAAGATGCTGCCTGATATTTCTTGGAACGTGGTTAAACACGGTTCTGCGAGCTATATTTCTCCTTTAATTCAATCCTTTAAAGAACAAGTCTATCTTAATACGGCGGTTGTGAATCTGCGTCGAGACAAAAAGGGGTTTCATTTATCTCATGCGACAGGCCCGATCGGTCAGTTTGATGCCGTTGTGGTCGCGACTCACAGTGACCAAGCATTGCGATTACTGGACGCACCGACCGCCTTAGAAGTGGAGATTCTATCGTCGTTTTCTTATGAAGAGAATGATGTCATCCTGCACCAAGATAAAACCCTCATGCCATCGTCTACCAGGGCATGGGCTAGTTGGAACTATAGGATTTCCCAGGAAAATCATACACAGGCCATATTGACGTACAATATGAATAAATTGCAAAACATTCCTGATTCGGTTCCATTTTTTGTATCACTCAATGCCGCTCATTTAATTCATCCTGAAACAGTCATTCAGCGCTTTTCCTATAGTCATCCACAATACACGCTAGCCAGTCTTGCCGCTCAATCGCGACAACAAGAACTGAATGCCCAGTCAGGCATTTATTTTTGCGGGGCTTATTGGGGATTTGGTTTTCATGAAGATGGGGTCAACAGCGCCTTAGCCGTGTGCCAACAATTAGCAGAACACCATGAATAGCGCGATTTATACCGGCCTTGTGACTCACAAGCGCTATAGTCCTGTTCATCACCAATTTAATTATCGCGTCTTTATGATGTACTTGGATCTGGATGAATTAGACGACCTATTTAAATCCAAATGGTTTTGGTCGGTAGAAAGAAACAATATCGCCTCCTTTCGTCGCACCAATCATTTAGGAGACCCGAACGTACCCCTCAAACAATCAGTGGTTGATTTAGTGTATGAACGTGTCGGTTTTGCCCTTGAAGGCCCGGTGCGCCTTCTGACGCACTTACGCTATTGGGGTTATTGTTTTAATCCGGTGAGTTTTTATTATTGTTATGATAAAACCGGTCAGCATTTAGAGGTGATTGTGGCTGAAATCAATAATACGCCCTGGGGTGAGCAGCATTGCTATGTGTTAAAGATACCTCAAGACCGGCTTCATCCAGATCATCATCATTTTATTTTTACAAAAGCATTTCATATTTCGCCACTGATGCCCATGGAGCTCAGCCATGATTGGTGGTTTAGCACGCCAAAAAACCAATTGCGTGTGCATATGAACAATATCAAAGACCAGAAAAAAATATTTACCGCCCATCTCCATTTGCAAAAAAAGACATTGAACGGTCAGCATCTAGCGCAGGCTTTAATGCACTACCCCTTCATGACGTTTAAAGTCATTGGCGCTATTTATTGGCAATCATTGCGTACTTGGCTGAAAGGCGCACCGTTTTATTCGCATCCTTCGTCTTAATCGAGGTCAACATGATGAAAAGTATAGCTAGGAAGCTGTTGTTCACGCGTCTATCAACATTAAAAATGGGTCTTTTGACGGTTCATGATGGTCATGAGTCTTGGCGCTTTGGTGATCAGGGTGCGTCTCCTGAATTAAGCGCGACGATTAGGGTGCTCTCCCCTCGTTTTTACTGGACCAGTATCACCGGAGGAAGTTTGGGAGCTGCTGATGCATTTGTCGAAGGAAGCTGGGAAACAGATGATTTAACGACCTTATTGCGGCTATTTTTACGCAATGAAATCACCCTTCACTACGAAGAAAAAGGCCGATTTCAGTTAGCCAAAATGGGGCGCTGGTTGGTCCATCAATTCAAACGGAATCATGTTAAAGGCAGTCAGCGTAATATAGCGCAGCATTATGATTTAAGTAACGAATTTTTTAAATTGTTTCTTGATGAAAAAATGATGTACTCGAGTGCTATATTTCCGACTGAAGATGCGGATTTAAATACAGCGGCACGGCACAAACTGGATGTCATTTGCCAAAAATTGGATTTAAAACCCAGCGATACCGTGTTGGAAATTGGCACGGGTTGGGGTGGATTCGCTGTGCATGCAGCTGAACAGTATGGGTGTAAGGTTGTCACAACCACGATATCTCAACAGCAGTATGACGGGGCTAAACAGCGTATTTCAGAAAAAAACTTAACGCATCAAATCACACTGTTAAAAGAAGATTATCGCCACTTGACGGGAACGTATGACAAGATCGTGTCCATTGAGATGATCGAGGCCGTAGGCCATCAGTACTATCCCACCTTTTTTTCAACCTGTGCTGGTTTATTAAAACCCAATGGGCAGATGCTGATCCAAGCCATTACGATTCAGGATCAAGCGTTTGATCGCGCCAAACATGAAGTGGATTTTATTAAGCGGTCCATTTTTCCTGGAAGTTGCATTCCCTCTGTGACCTCCCTCTTAACGGCCATGACACGTGCCAGTGATTTACGTTTATTTCATTTGGAAGACATCGGGTTGCACTATGCTAAAACCCTTCAACTCTGGCGTGATCGTTTTTTTCAAGAACAGGAAAACGTCATTGCGTTAGGTTTTGATCAAGCGTTTATACGGTTATGGGATTTTTATTTTTCTTATTGTGAAGCGGGTTTTGCCGAAGGGTATTTAGGCGATATGCACCTTCATTTTGTTAAACCATTGGCTATACGCGCAAAATGAGTCCTCTTCTAAAAACGGGAATATCCGCCATTTTTTTTCAAATTCAATGGTGGCTATGTGTTTTCTCTGGCATCGAACATCATGAGCAATATGCGTATTGGATAGCATTCGCCCTATTTTTGCTTCATTTATTTTACCAGCCTATCACCCGACCCATGCGATTATTTTTCCTGACATTATTGAGCTGCGGGGTAGCAAACGACACCCTGCTGATGCAGTTGGGCGTATTTAAGTTTTCTTTTCAAGGCGATTTAATTCCTGTGTGGCTAATGGTGTTATGGGCTTGTTTTAGTGCATGGTTTCTTCATGCCCAGTGGCTCAATCAGCGATTGATCGTTATATTATGTTTGTTTTGTATCGGTGGAACAGGAAGTTACTATGTTGCAGCGAGGCTTCATGCATTGACTTTTTTAATGCCGTTGAACCATTCACTCATGATGATGGCCCTAGATTGGTTTTGTTTAGGGCTTCTCTTTTTTTTAATCACGCGGTGTTTGGGTAGGAAAGTGTAGGGTCGACCATAGCCTCTCTTAGTCGAGTGTCCGAAAAGTCGGGGCTAGATCAAACAACGGATTCTAATTGAGAGGTTGTTTATATTTTGAATGAATGGGGATGTAATCAAATGTTTGTGCTGAACCCAGGGAACCACATTCATCATACGTATTGTCTGCACAAAGAAAAAACTCATCTGCTCCATCATGAGTGGCATGATATAGCGCTTGATCGAGCGAGTGAAAATGAATGATTTCATTGCTTTTCTTAATGAAATGGTTGGAATCTTTTGAGATGATTTCCACAATATATTCTTGCAGTTCAACGGGTGAGTAAATTAAAGCAATCACCGTTGATTTAATTCGAGCATCATTGACTAATTCCTCG
>JAOAUO010000065.1:0-5557 GCA_030157565.1 Legionellaceae bacterium | reverse complement strand
GTCTTGTTTGGCATGACGATAACCCCCTAAGATAAATTATCATTATCATTTTTTTAATCCATCATTTCATTTATTATCTAGTTCCTTTTTTAACAGTATAGCTCATTAAATGATCGACCGTTTGATTTTTGGAGCGATCCCCTCATTGTAGGGCCAGATGTAGAGGATTGGCATTTTCTATGGGTGGATGTTGTTTTTCAGGGCTCATACTAAAAAACCGCGAATTGCGGGTCGTATCAAATTGAATCGTTTTGACAACTGATTTTTTTTTATTCGTTTCACTAGGACTTGCTGAGTTCTTTTTTAAAGACTCTTCAACAGAGCACAGTTTTTTGTAATAATTTTGCAATGTTTTTTTATCCAGACGTATTATCGCAGTCAACTCTTTTTCATTAAAATGATTCAAAGTAGCATCTCCGACCCTCGTCAACCCGGGTGGCGAAACGGTGGCCGAGGGCAAATACTCTAATGTATCGAGTTTTAAAAGCACTGCACCCAGATTGAATTTATATTCATGCTGAATCAATTGAAGTATTTTTAAATGAAGACATTCTCTACGCTTTAATATTTGCAGTAAGTTGAGAACATCTTTTGCCGTATGCTCTATGTATATGAATTGTGCAATAAAGGAAAAAGACTCTATTGTCAGCAGTTGTTGATGATAAAGCAGGCTGATGGATTTTAATTCCAAAACCAGCGAACTAGCTTCCGAAATAGCGTGTCTGGTATAAAAATTCCATAGTTTTGCTTTCATCAGGTAATATGTGACAAAAATCAAGACCTCTTCTTCGCTTAAAGGCAAGTTTAGTGTATCAGGATCTAGGATAAGAGCCGTCATCTTTTCTTTGAACGCATGCAAATGGGTTATTCTCAGCCCATTTAAAGCACGAAAATAGTAGCTGTTTTGTTGTTTTAAAAACGCATGAAGAAAATCGTATTGTTGATTGTCATTTTCGTCTTCGAAGTTAATTTTTTGTAATAATGTCCAGATCTCTCCTGGCAAAGTCAGTGCGCCAAACGGGGAATGACTGGCTTGGATCCGACTCTCTTCGTCACGTTTAAGCTGTTTTATTGCCTCAAAGAAAATGGTCATCATTTCAACAAAAAAAGGCCTTATAACATCATGTCATACCCTAAAAGTATTGTCAACGAGCGCCATTTCATATTCTTTTGTCCAATGTCCAATCGATAAGATTGGACGTTCCATGCCTTCAACCATTCATTTCCGCCGCGATACGTATGCCCTGCAACACCAAATCAGGCAGATGATGGTCATACAACCCCTGGCTTTCGAATAAGGATGCGAACCCTCCGGTGGCCAAAACCAAGACGGGTTTGTCTGGAAATGCCTCTTGTTTAATCCGTCCAATCAACTCACGGCACGCGCCCAATGCGCCATAAAAAACACCGGATTGGATGCTTTCGATCGTCGAGCGGCCCACCGCCTTCTCCACTTTCACAATATCCACGGCAGGCAATTTGGCGGTATTTTTCGATAGCGCATCCACAGCCAAGCGCACGCCGGGCAATATGGCGCCGCCTAAATAGGCTTTTTCTGTGGTGATGGCACAAAAGGTGGTGGCGGTACCAAAATCAATGATGATTAAATTTTTTTTAGGAAAAAAATGCATTCCAGCAATGGCATTGGCAATGCGGTCAGCACCCACATCGACCGGATTGCGGTATTTGATGTTTAAGCCCGTTTTAACCCCGGCTTGCAATACAAACGGTTCCAAACCAAAATATTTGATGCACGCGGCACGCAAAGAATAATCCAGCTGAGGCACCACCGAGCAAATGGAAATGGCGGTTATCGTGTCTGGATCGCACTGGTTTTCACGCAGCACTGTTTTTAAGAAAATGCCCAGTTCATCGGATGTACAGGTGGATGAGGTATGACGAAATCGAAGACCGATGTCATCGCCAGAAAATACGCCACCGTAGAGATGTGAGTTACCAACGTCGATAGAAAGCATCATGAATCAATACTCAAAAAAGGTATCCAGTCACCATCGCCGGTTAAACCCAAGCAGCCTACGTCCCGCGGCTTGTCCGCGGGACGTAGGCTGCTTGGGTTTTTACTCGGCGATGGTGAACGAATACAAAATAAAAGCCATTTATTGCCGTAAATGTGGAAACAAAATCACATCGCGAATAGAGGGCGAATCGGTAAACAACATCACCAAACGGTCAATCCCAATGCCCTCGCCTGCGGTTGGAGGCATGCCATATTCCAGCGCTTCAATGTAATCGCTGTCAAAGTGCATGGCTTCTAGATCACCGGCATCTTTATCCGCCACCTGTTTGTGAAATCGAGCGGCTTGATCTTCAGCGTCGTTCAACTCAGAAAAGCCATTGGCAATTTCACGGCCTGCGATAAAAAACTCGAACCGGTCCGTCACATCCGGATCGCTCTCGGAGCGGCGCGCCAATGGAGACACTTCCGTTGGGTATTCGGTGACAAACGTCGGTTGAATCAATTGATGCTCAATGGTTTCTTCAAACACAATCATTTGCAATTTACCCAGACCATCGGTCTCTTGATAAGCAAACCCCATGTCTTTTAACACAGCCCGGCATCCGTCGATGCTGGAAATATCGGCTAGCGTTAAATGCGGGTGATACTTCAAAATCGACTCTTTAATGCTCATGCGAGCAAACGGTTGACCGAAGTCCAGCGTATGCCCTTGATACTCGATTTGACGCGCACCCAGAACGGTGTCACATAGAAAATGCAACAGCGCTTCGGTAAAATACATCATGTCATTGTAATCGGCGTAAGCTTGATAAAACTCAATCATTGTAAATTCAGGATTGTGGCGTGTGGAGATGCCCTCGTTCCGGAAATTACGGTTGATTTCATACACACGCTCAAACCCACCCACCACCAAACGCTTTAAATACAGCTCAGGCGCCACACGCAAGTACATTTCCATGTCCAATGCGTTGTGATACGTCACAAACGGACGCGCCAATGCCCCGCCAGGAATCGGGTGCATCATGGGCGTTTCCACTTCTAAAAATTGGTGTTGGTCCATGAATTGGCGCAACGCTTGAATCAGGCGCGATCGAATTAAAAACGTTTTTCGACTGGCATCGTTTGCAATTAAATCAACATAACGTTTCCGATAACGCGTTTCTTGATCGGCTAAACCATGAAATTTATCCGGCAACGGGCGCAATGATTTGGTTAATAGTTCAACAGAATCCGCGTGAACGGTTAATTCACCGGTGTTGGTCACAAACAATTCACCACTCACGCCGACTATATCGCCTAAGTCCCAGTGCTTAAACTGTTCATATAAATCGGGTAAGTCATTTTCACGCACATAAATTTGAATGCGTCCCGACACGTCTTGTATATGAAAAAAACTGGCTTTTCCCATGACACGGCGCAATACAATCCGACCGGCCACACGAACCTTGACCCCTTTGCCGGCTAACGCTTCTTTTGTACATTGGGCGTAGCGCACCATCAAATCATCGGCCAAATGTTCTCGACGAAATTGATTAGGGAAATCAAAGCCCTGCTCTCGCAAATCCACTAATTTTTGTTTGCGAATCTGGTAGACTTCGCTTTCATCTAATATCAGGTCTTCTGTCATTTGGTTCGCTCTCCTGCTTTCAAACTGGCTTCAATAAATTGATCAAGATCGCCGTCTAACACGGCTTGGGTATTACTGGTTTCTACACCGGTTCGTAAATCTTTAATTCGGGACTGATCTAACACATATGAGCGAATCTGAGAGCCCCAGCCAATGTCCGACTTGGTGGCTTCGAGCACTTGCTGCTCATCTTGTTTCTTTTGCATTTCCATTTCATACAATCGAGCACGCAATTGTTTCATGGCTTGGTCTTTATTCTTGTGCTGGCTGCGGTCGTTTTGGCATTGGACCACAATGCCACTGGGTGCGTGCGTGATACGAACGGCCGAATCGGTTCGATTCACGTGCTGCCCACCTGCTCCCGATGCGCGATAGGTGTCAATGCGTAAATCCGCTGGATTGATATCAATTTCAATGTCATCATCAATTTCGGGCGCTACAAAAACAGAGGCAAACGAGGTGTGACGGCGATTGCCTGAATCAAAGGGCGATTTTCGAACCAACCGATGCACGCCCGTTTCTGTGCGCAACCAACCATAGGCATAGTCTCCGGTAAAATGAATGGTCGCACTTTTAATGCCGGCCACATCCCCGCCAGAACATTCGACTAACTCAACCCCAAACCCATGCTGCTCACCCCAGCGCAAATACATGCGTAGCATGATTTCAGCCCAATCCTGCGCTTCTGTGCCACCGGATCCCGACTGGATATCCAGAAAGGCGTTGGATTGATCCATTTTGCCTGAAAACATACGCTGAAATTCAAGCAGTGCGACTTGGCGCTCAATACCGACGACGTCTGTAGCCACATCGTGCATGGTGCCTTCATCGCCTTCTGCGCGCGCCATTTCAAACAATTCACTTAAATCAGTGACGGATTGGCTTAAACCATGCAGTTGATGCACAACCCCTTCCAATACAGCCCGTTCACGACCCAGTGCTTGCGCTTCGGAGGGATTATTCCAAATGTGAGGAGACTCCAATTCACGGACCACTTCTTCTAAACGCTCGCGTTTCGCATCGAAGTCAAAGATACCCCCGAAGTGCTTGGATACGATGATCCAAGTCAACTAACGTGAGGTTGGTTTGATTTACTTCCAACATAAGTAACCTTTTCATTTATACAGAACAATAAAAGTCTTATTCTAACGCAGATTGGGCTAAAAGGCCCGGGCTTTTTAATGGCTTTTTGACCATTGTTACAACTCGGGCAAACGCGCTTTGATGCGGTGCGTGGCTTGGCTATGAATTTGCGACACGCGGGATTCCGTTACATTGAGTACATCCCCTATTTCTTTTAAATTCAAGTCATGTTCATAGTAAAGCGATAACACCAAGCGCTCATTTTTAGGCAAACCGCCAATGACATGCGCCAATCGCGCACGCATGTCATCGTGTTGTGCGTTGGCATGGGGCTCGGTGGACAATCCAATGGCATCATCTTTTAACATATCATCCGTAATGCCGAGATCATCAAAGCCAAACAAATGTGCGCCATTCGAATCATTGAGCATGTCGTGGTATTCCGGAAGCCCAATCCCCAGCTCCGCGGCTACTTCGTGATCTTTCGCATCACGACCGAGCCGATTTTCAACCAATTTCACGGCTTTGGAAATCATGCGCGCATTGCGATAAACAGACCGTGGCACCCAATCATTTCGGCGCACTTCATCCAACATATGGCCGCGAATACGAATGCTGGCATAGGTCTCAAACGAGGCCCCTTTGGAATCATCATAATGTCGAACCGCCTCTAACAACCCCAACATGCCGGCTTGCATCAAATCATCCAATTGAATCGACCTTGGTAGACGACCGGACAGGTGGTACGCAATGCGCTTGACTAACAAGGCATGGGATTTAACCAACGACTCTTGTGTTTGTTGATTTAATTGACGGGTAGCCTCTAACGCGTCCATGGCGTTCTCCTTGGAGATGAATCGGTCTAGACT
>JAOAUO010000064.1 GCA_030157565.1 Legionellaceae bacterium | reverse complement strand
AGCCAATGCTTCTCGGAAGGCTTCAAAGTCTTCTGAGCTAATGGGGAACAAGCCGGCATAAACCTGTGGTTTGACGCGTTGAAAACCAGGCAATGCGGTGCTGGCCGGATTTTTCTCAAGGGTCAGCGTATCCCCAACGGGTGCGCCTTGAATTTCTTTGATTCCCGCTACCACGTAACCGACCTCACCGGCTTGCAGTAGGTCCGTTGGTGTGCGTTTCGGCGTGAAAATACCGACTTGACCGACTTCATAACTTCTTCCGGTGGACATGATTTGCATCTTGTTGCCTTTACGCAACGTGCCATTGACAATGCGAACCAACGACACCACCCCTAAATAACTGTCAAACCAGGAGTCAATAATCAGGGCTTGCAATGGCGCATCGCGGTCGCCCTGGGGTGGAGGAATGCGTTGAACCAGTGCTTCTAAGACATCATCAACACCTAACCCGCTTTTTGCACTGGCCCGAATGGCATCGTGAGCATCCAGCCCAATGATATCCTCGATTTCTGTGATCACGCGTTCCGGTTCCGCTTGGGGTAAATCTATTTTGTTCAAAACAGGCAAAACATAGAGACCTTGATCAATCGCTGTGTAACAGACGGCTACGGTTTGCGCTTCAACGCCTTGAGCTGCATCCACAACTAAGATAGCGCCTTCACACGCGGCGAGTGATCGAGAGACTTCATAGCTGAAATCCACATGTCCCGGTGTATCAATGAAATTGAGTAAATACGTGATGCCGTCGAGTGCGGTGTAATGCAAAGAAACACTCTGTGCTTTAATGGTGATGCCTCGTTCCCGTTCAATATCCATGGAGTCCAGCACCTGGGCCCCCATTTCTCGAGCAGACAGGCCACCGCACCGTTGAATAAATCGATCAGCTAAGGTGGATTTCCCATGATCGATATGGGCAATAATAGAAAAATTACGAATGCGCGTCAGGTCGCTCAATTGGATTGCCTACGTGTAAAATGCTGTAGTCTAACCTAATTTATAAGCATTCACCAGAATTGGCTTTTTTGGGGTGTCTTTTTTGTGTGAATTTTACACTCATTCTGTGATATAATTCCATGCCATGATTTTTTTGAACCATTCGGAACCGGACGATCATTTTTATCGTTGCAAATGAATGAAAATACCGGGATCATCGTATTTTGGACATTGGACAAAAGAGCATGCAAATATACGCATGTCCTTCTGTCCAAACCCCAATTGTATCATTCATTTTTTAAAGGATGGGTTATGCGTCAACTGATTAAAATATGTTTTTCTTTGCTGGTGCTATTGCCTTTTACGCCTGTGTTTGCGGATGCCGCTCTTTCGCAACGGCCTGAAGTGCAACAATTCATGAATGACATGGTGGTGCATCATCATTTCGACAAACGTCAGTTGACAGATCTTTTAAATCAAGCGGTTTTCCAGCCGAAAATCATTGAGTCCATGGAGCGACCTTATGAAAAGAAAAGCTGGGATGTGTACCGTGATTTGTTTTTAACGCCGCAGCGAGTACAAGCCGGGCTTGAATTTTGGCAAGCGAATCAAACCGCATTGGCGCAAGCTGAAAAACAATTTCATGTGCCGGCGAACGTGATTGTTTCTATCATTGGTGTTGAAACATTGTATGGAAAAAATCAAGGGAATTATCGTGTATTGGACGCGCTAACAACGTTGGCATTTGATTATCCAAAACGCGCCGAATTTTTTACCAAGGAATTAAGAGAATATTTGTTACTGTGCCGTGAGCACGGGGTTTCTGCAACGCAATACATGGGGTCTTATGCCGGTGCCATGGGCAAACCACAGTTTATGCCCAGCAGTTATCGGTTCTATGCGGTCAATTTCACAGGCCATGGTCGGGTTGATTTAATGAACGAAGACCGGGATGTGATTAGCAGTGTGGCGAATTATTTTCATCAACATGGCTGGACGATGAATGCCGCCGTGGCGCAACCGGCTGTCGTGCGTGGAGCGCGCTATAGCCATCTGGAAACCAACGCTAAATTTCCCAATTACACAGTAAGCCATTTGCGAAAAACCGGCGTTAGGCCCAATAGCTGGGTGGCCAATCGCCCAGAAAAAGCGGGTGTGATCGAACTGTCCACGCCAGAAGGTGCTGAATATTGGGTTGCATACCCCAATTTTTATGTCATCACGCGTTATAATACGAGTCCTCAGTACGCATTGGTGGTTTATTTATTGGCGCAGCAGCTGCACCAACAGCGGATCGCTGCGTTGCAAGCCGCCCGTGTGCATGCATAAGGGATTTGAGTGTGGCGACCTGTTTTTTATTCACCCAAAATGGCACTGAAGATCAGTACCTAACGCTGCGCCTGGACGAACAGGGCCAGTTGGA
The DNA here is from genome assembly GCA_030157565.1 of Legionellaceae bacterium. Classification (GTDB taxonomy): domain Bacteria; phylum Pseudomonadota; class Gammaproteobacteria; order Legionellales; family Legionellaceae; genus DDPF01. The sequence goes on along the minus strand of JAOAUO010000064.1, from coordinate 11,223 downwards.
TGCGACCTTAGAGCGGCGTTCGTTGGATGCATTGAAAACACTTCAACTGAATGCACGCACGATCGTCGTGCTTCCAACAGAGCAGTGCAGTTTGCATTCGGTTGAATTGCCGTGGCTTGCGGATAGAAAAGCGCGCGCGGCCATTCCTTATGCGTTGGAGGAGGACGTCGCACAATCGGTTGCAAGCTTACACATTGCATTTGATCAGCAGTATTATCAAAACAACCAATATTTAGTGGCCGTTATCGATAAACAAAGTCTGGTCGATCTCATGACTCAACTGGATGCATTGGGCATTGATTTTGATTGCATGACGCTGGATTGGTTCGCTCTGCGTGCCCATGAGGGATGTGTCAGTCCAACGGGTTTATTGATTCGAGACACATTGTTTCAAGGCGCGTTAAGCGCCGCACCTGCCGCGCTCTATTTGGAAAGCCATTCCAGTGAGTTACCTATTTACATGTTCCATGACAGTGCGCCTGAACGAGGAGGCGCGTCGTTTACTCAACGGAACGGCTCTTTTTATGAATGGGCTGCCGCTCAAATTTATCAAGCGCCTGCGTTCAATTTATGTCAAGGTGAATGTCAGCATACGCACAGCCAAACCTCGACTAAGCGTTGGTATCAGGCCTGCTTCGCGTTGGCGAGCGTGTGGTGTGTGAGCATTCTGATTTTCAATGGAATGATGCTGCATCGCCTCAACGCGGACATCCGCGCGCTAGATCAACAAACAGCCGTGATTTATCGCACGTTTTTCCCCGACGCCAAGCAAGTGATTAGCCCTAAATTTCGAGTGACACAGTGGTTGAAAACTACCCATGCCAGTCAAGACAAAGCCTTATGGCCTTTGTTGGATGCTTTGGCCCGAGCCGTGAAGACGCATCAAATGACGATTAAGCAACTGCATTATCAAGACAAAACACTATCTGTGACGTTAATCAGTGACGATTTTGCGGCCCTAGAAGATTTGCAACGCCGTTTACAACAGGCACACCTTCAGGTTACACAAGCCGAAGCCGTCTCGCATGAAAACCGTGTACACGCGACCTTGGAGTTACGTTTGTGAAGATGGATTGGAGTCGTTTCAATGATCGTGAACGCTGGATGCTCGGCATCGGAGGCGTTGTTTTGGGCTTGTATTTGCCATACGCACTGATTTACGCGCCATTACTGGGAGCGGTGCATGATAAACGGCAAGAACGCATAGAAAAAAAAGAAACCTTGATTTGGATGCAACACGTGCTACAACAACAGCAAGCCACACAGGCGCGTCAACAGGTGAGTACGAGCGCGTTGCTGACCGTTCTTGCACGTCAATTAAAGACAACATCCTTCCACTCACGGCCATACCAACTCGAGCAAACGGGAGGAGGGGATATTCATTTATCGTTTGATGCAGTGCCGTATTCTGCGGTCATGATTTGGTTGCACAGCGTGACCCAGGCGTATGCTTGTTCTATCAAGCAGCTGAATATCGAACGCACAAAAACGCCAGGCGTGGTTAAATGGATGGTGGTGTTTCGTAATCAATCCACTACTCACTGAGGTTCTTTTGCACGCTACCCCATGTTTTAACCCCAGCGCTTTGTTTTAAATCATCCGGGAGCGCGCTTAGCGCTTGTTGAGCGGCTTCTTGGCTATCATAGCTACCATAGAGGCCCTTGTAATAGGTTTTGCCGCCTTGTTGAGATTTCACTTCTGCCATGCGCTCATTTTTAGGCGCTTTTTGCAATACGCCCGCTACTTGAGCCGCTTTTTCCCCTTCGGCCACTTCAATGGTATAGCCTTGTGGGTTTTGACTGCTGACCCAACTTTTATCCACATCTTTCGGTAGGGTGGGGGAGCGCTCAGCACCGACATGGTAACTCTCCGGAACGGACACGTTTGTTTGATTAACCGTTTGATCGCTGTACGTTCCAATGCTCTCGTAGCCTTCGGGATAAAGCGGCGGGTTTTCATATCCATACCCATAAGATGGATCACTAGAGCGGCCGGTATCGTTGATCATACAAGATGAGAGGTTCAGAACGCACAAAGACACACCGAGCAATCGAATAGTGGTTAACATGATACCGTCCCCTTTTCTTATTATTAGCGTTTGAATATGCAACATCCTTTGAGTCATATATCTGCAGGTTTTAAATAAACTTAAGGGAGATCTTTATTATTGAAATGTGGACAAGCTATCACTAAACTTAAAGTAGTCATCCCAGCATTGCTGCCAGCAGCAATGCTGGAACGTCATGGCGTTTGCGCGAAGTCAGCTTGTTAGAGACGGTGAAGGCTGGTGGAATGACCTTGGTGAATGGATAATCACGCCATTGTTCTGACTTTTGTTTCTAACCAAGTGGAAAATTCCAAGCCAATTTCAGGATGATGTTCGGCTAACGCCAGATTTGCCTGCAAAAATCCGAGTTTGGTCCCGCAATCATAGCGAGTACCAGAAAATGCATATGCGAACACTTTTTCTCGTTGAAGCAAGGACGCAATGCCATCGGTGAGTTGGGTTTCGCCTCCCACTCCTAACGATTGATGTGCTATTTCTTTGAAAATGCCCGGTGTTAAAATATAGCGTCCGACGACGGCAATCGTTGAGGGAGCGGATGCAGGCGATGGCTTTTCTATGATGTGTTGGATATCCATCAGCTCTCTTGAAATGAACTCACCCACCACAATCCCGTATCGGTCCGTACACGATCTGGGTACGTTTTGTACGGCAATAACACTCGATTGAGAAATGGCAAATTGATCCAGCATTTGCGAGAGAATAGGGGGCTTCCCTATCATCAAATCATCCGCCAATAATAAAGCAAACGGTTCATTTCCAACCAATTTTTCGGCGCACAATACAGCATGGCCGAGCCCCAACGGACGAGCCTGTCGAACATAAAAGCATTCCATATCGTCCGGTTTCACTGCGCGAACCAGTGAAAGCAAATCATACTTCATGGATGATTCAAGCATCGATTCCAACTCAAATGCCGTATCAAAATGGTCTTCTATCGCGCGTTTAGATCGCCCCGTCACAAAAATCATTTGACGTATTCCTGCGGCGTATGCTTCCTCTACTGCGTACTGGATAAGTGGCTTATCCACAATGGGTAGCATTTCTTTCGGAGAGGCTTTTGTCGCGGGTAAAAATCGCGTTCCCATCCCTGCGATTGGAAAAACGGCTTTTCGAACAGTCCATGTTGTCATGTGTCATCGTCGGTGATAAACCATGATTAGATGATAATCGATGCTCGTCAGATCTCCTATCAATAAAATCAAAACATCTATTGATAGGTCTCGATAACGCTGTAGAATGAGTATTAGGGCTCAAACAAAAAAATACAGTTGAGTATAAAACGACATGGACAGCATCGATCATTTGAAAAAAACCAAAGAATATCAACGGCTTTTTGAAGCGTATACCGGCCCCATTCAGCCGTGGAAAAAATGGGGGCCTTACTTGTCCGAGCGATCTTGGGGGACTGTTCGCGAAGATTATAGCCATGATGGAGACGCATGGAACTTTCTCTCCCATGATCTGGCTCGATCAAAAGCGTATCGTTGGGGCGAAGATGGGATTGCGGGGTTTAGTGACCGCTTTCAAATACTTTGTTTTTCTCTGGCCTTGTGGAATGGCTGCGACCCTATCTTAAAAGAGCGTCTATTCGGGCTTTCTCATGATGAAGGAAACCATGGGGAAGACGTGAAAGAATACTATTATTATCTGGATGGACTGCCCACCCATTCTTATATGAAATACCTGTATAAATACCCGCAAAGTGAATTTCCTTATGATCAGCTCGTTTTGGAAAATAAGAGCCGCTCTTCAACAGAGGAGGAATTTGAGCTCATCCAAACGGGTGTTTTTAATGAAAACCGTTACTTTGACGTTTTTATTGAATATGCAAAAGTCGATGCAGAAGATCTCTGTATTCGCATCCAAGCTTTTAATCGTGGTCTTAAGGCCAGCCGACTAGACCTTATCCCGCAACTATGGTTTCGCAACACATGGTCTTGGGGTGAGGAGATGCGACCAAAGCCGTCCATTGTCAATGTTTCAACTCAAGGCGTGATTGGCTTGCTGGCAGATGATACACCGACCGTCTCTATGTCCAATCTGATATTTAAATACCATCTTGGAAAACGATACCTGTATGGACCGGTTGGCGGAGAGATTCTGTTCACCGACAATGAAACAAACAATGAGCGTGTTTTTTCTGACCCCTTCAACACGCGTTCTCCTTACGTCAAAGACGCGTTTCATCGTCATATTATTCACAATGAGGCATGTGTTAATTTGGAAGAAAAGGGGACAAAAACGGGGTTGCATTATACCTCCATTATTCCACCGGGTGACTCCATTACATTGTGTTTCCGCCTGACCCCAACGCCGATGGACAATCCATTGCAAGACGTAGAAGAAATAATCGAAAAGAGAATAACAGAAGCCGATCAATACTACGAAAGCATCCATCCCCCCAAAGCATCCAAAGAAGAGCGCATGATTCAAAGACAAGCGCTGGCGGGCATGCTTTGGAGCAAGCAATCTTATTTCTTTGACGTCAACCTTTGGTTAGACGGTGATAACCCCAAATATCCACCTGTGCGTGATCGAGCCTTTTCTCGCAATAAACATTGGCGACACTTGAATTCCATGCGCATTATTTCTATGCCGGACAAATGGGAGTACCCATGGTTTGCCGCCTGGGATCTTGCTTTTCATGCGGTCACATTGGCTCTGATTGACATCGACTTTGCGAAAGATCAGGTTTTGCTCTTGCTCTTGGAACAATTCCAGCATCCAAATGGCCAAATTCCTGCTTATGAGTGGGAATATTCAGATCTGAACCCTCCTATTTTGTCTTGGGCCGCACTGGAAGTGTATCAAATAGAACAAAAAAAATGGGGTAAAAAAGACATTGTTTTTTTAAAAAAATGCTTTCATAAATTGCTCATTAACTTCACGTGGTGGGTTAATCGAAAGGACCGTACGGGAAAGAATATTTTTGAAGGCGGCTTTCTCGGCCTAGACAATATTACCGTCATTGACCGCTCCGAAAAAATTCCTGAGGGTTTAAATTTACATCAAGCCGACGCCACGGCATGGATGGCTAAATTTTGCCTCGACCTCATGCGAATGGCGATAGAGCTGGCTCAAGATGATCCATCTTATGAAGTCCTCGCAACAAAATTTTTTGAACATTATGCCAGTGTGGGTGCGGCCATGAAAAAAATTGGTGGCCATGATTATGAGTTTTGGAGTGAATCCGACGGATTTTTTTATGATGTCTTATGTGGCGAAAGCCTGTATCAAAAACTACGTGTTCGTTCCATTGTGGGTATTATTCCATTGTTTGCATTTGAGCGGCTTCAGCGATCATCCATTGATGACCTTTCAGACTTTCAAAAAGATGTGGACTGGTACCTGGCCAACAAAAAAATAATGACGCAAGCCTGTATGACTCATGTTAACGATGTAGACGGAAATGAAAACTTAGTTTGCGCGTTGACATCGCCTGAGCAGACCGCCCGTATTCTTAAAAAAATAGCAGATGAAAAAGAATTTCTGTCGCCGTATGGCATACGCAGTGTTTCAAAATACCACAAAAAACACCCATTCACTTATCTTGGTCAAACCGTCGAGTATGAACCAGGAGAATCAGCAGACAACATGAAAGGCGGTAACTCGAATTGGCGCGGACCCATTTGGCTACCCATTAACTATATGCTGATTCGATCACTCCAAACAATGGAGCAGGCCTTCGGCACGTCGCTTAACCCACCGTTCTCTTTTCACAGCATGGCCGAGGATCTCGCGAACCGGATTATTTCACTGTTCACTGTTGATACAAAAGGAAATCGACCCATTTATGGCGACGAAATCACCTTTCAAAAGAATCCACATTGGAAAGACCTCATTCTCTTTTTTGAATATTACAATGGAGACACTGGCAAAGGGCTTGGAGCGTCTCACCAAACCGGCTGGTCAGGCATCGTGGCTAATCTCATTGATGAGTGGAGACGCTGATGCGAGAGCATCCACTCTCAATGAAAAATCTTTAACCACATTTTGAAAATTAATAAACGCATCATATGGATTGTTATAGGGATTGAAATATTGATGAACGTCGCCATCGGCATGCGACTTGGTGCACATATAATAAAAATGATCGGATGTGAGTAAAGATTTCCATGTCTGCATCATCGATGGGACATGGAGTGCTCGCACGCGATGCTCAAGCCCATACACCGTTTCCAATGCATCGTCTTGCAAATGATTGCCGATCCATGCCGTCAAATCGCGCTCGGTGTCCGCCCATGAGTAAAGGTTGGGGCTGTTTAACTCACATTTAGCGGATATTTTTTTCACCGCTTGGCTAGGTGTGCAAAAGTCAATGTTAGGATTTTGAAGCAATTGAGCGGGTAACGCGTTCAAAAAATCAAATATACCCGTGTCATCCCATTGATGTTCGCCAAACGTTTCATAATCCATAAATAAATTAACCAGATCATGGGCGGGATTTATGGCATGAATCCACGACGCAAATTTATCTGCAGTGCATGGGTATTCAGTCCAGGATTTGTCAGAAAATCTAAATGCGATATCATCTGATAATGGATAATTTTTTAACAATAATTTAATGTTTTTTGTCCCGTACGGTCGGTATAAATAATTAGGGCTTCGCCCTCCCAACACTTTATCAGCCCCTTCGGCCAAAATGGCTTGATAACCCAAAGACTCGACAAGCGCTGCCAATTCATTATTGTAAATGAGTTCGGTGTTTCTAAACGTTGTTGCCGTTTGTCCAAACTCTTTTTTTATTAAGTCCTGATGTTGCTTCACCTCTTCGATAAACGCTTCCTTTGAAAAAACAGACGTCAACGAGTGATGGTAGGTTTCGTTCAACATCTCCACGCAACCGGTATCGGCCAACGCTTTAAATGAATCCAGCGTTTCTGGACTAAACCGTTTAAATTGCTCTATCACAGAACCCGTTAATGAAAACGATACTTTAAATCGACCGTCCCATTTTTTTATTAATTGAAGCAGCAATGCATTGGTGGGCAAATAGCATTTTTTTGCGATTTTCAATAAAATCGCCCGATTATTCGCCTCATCTTCATAATCTTGACTATTGCCAATATCAAAAAAAGTATATTTTCTTAATCTTGATGGCTGATGCACTTGAAAATACAGACAGATGGATGGCATTTATCGTCCTATTGTTTTTTGATAAACGTGAGTGATCTCTCGCGCTGAACGATTCCAGCATAATGATTTTAAGTCTTGTTCGGAACGTTTTAATAGTTCCAAACGCAAAGAGGGGTAATCAACCAGAGCCATTATCTTAGAGGCTATTTCATCAGTATCCCAAAAGTCTACTTTTACCGCATGATGTAATACTTCGGAGGCGCCAGATTGTTTGGAAATGATAATGGGCACATCATGAGACAAGGCTTCAAGACAAGAAATACCAAAGGGCTCAGAAACGCTAGGCATCACATACACATCACTCAATTGAAATATTTTTTCAACACAGTCTCTATCTAAAAATCCTGTAAAGTGAACATGCCTTCCAATGCGTAATTGAGCCGCATACTCAATCAAATCTTGCAATAAATCACCCTCACCCGCAATGACAAACTGAATATCCATTCGTTCATTTAAAATTTGATAAGCGGCATCTAAAAAATAAAAAGGACCCTTTTGATAAGTGACTCGACCCAGAAATAAGACTGTTTTTTGTTTTTGATTAGAATGAACGTTGGGCATTATTGTTGGTTTCCCGTCCATCGGTCGCTTCAGCAACCCGTTATAAATGACCGATATTTTTTCGGCACTTATACCATACTTTTCAACAATAATGCGTTTGGTGTATTGACTCACCGTGATGATCGAATCCGCCTGTTGAAGGCCATGGTATTCGATATCAAAAATAGCCGAATTGATAGGCGCTCCACTTCGATCGTATTCTAATGAATGCACATGAAAAACCAATGGTTTTTTACTGATCTTTTTTGCTTCAATTCCGGCAAGAATGGTTAGCCAATCATGGGCGTGAATCACGTCGTGTGGTGTTTCTGATGCAAACGCTCCGGCTTGCATTGCATAGCGAACCGCTTCCGATATTAAATCGGTTCCATAATCAACCGTTAAATCCAATGCCGCCTCGCCACGTAAAATGGAAGAGGCAGGCTGAGATCGCTCTTTTTTTAAATTCTGGTATGTTGTATCGGTTAAATAGGGCGTTAAGACGGCGTCAATGTATTGCATGGACAGATGCGGGCGTTCATTCGGCTCAAATGCATCCGCGTAGTTAAAATGGTCCGCCACAAGCATACGTGGATTAGATGACGCACTCCGATTGCCTTGCCACATGGCTTGAGGCAGAACCAGTGCGACCTGGATATGATGGGCGATTAATCCCTTCACAATCCCATAGCAAGCAATACCCAGCCCACCACTAATATGCGGAGGAAACTCCCAGCCATACATTAATACACTTGTTTTTTTAGTGGTCATTGATTTTTAAACATCCAGTAAGTGAATTAGTCGTATTAATTCAGCCACACTCCATGCCTGGCTAATGCATCCATTGGGCCGATGTGGTGGATCTCCATCAAAAACCTCAGAAATACTGCCAAGACCTGCCTGCCTGTATACGTGTTCTTCTAAAGCCAATATACACGGTTTCAAAACATTATATGCGCTGGATGAGTCAGAAGATACGTTTAGTAATGCCGCACCATAGTGACCGATAAGCCATGGCCAAACCGTGCCATTATGATACGCTAAATCGCGTTCGATAGGCCCGCCCTCATAGCGTCCTTTATAATTGTCTTCATCCCTTGCTAGCGTTCTCAGTCCGAAAGGTGTGAGCAGTTTAGTGGTAACGACTTGAACCACTTGTTCAGACATGGCTTGTGTTAATGGTGAAAAAGGCAAAGAGACTGCAAAAATTTGATTGGGCCGTATTGAACCATTGTGTTCCTTGTCACTGATAAAATCGTATAAGCATCCCAACTCATCATTCCAAAAGGCTGTACGAAATTCTATTTTTACATGTTCAATCAAAGGGGTTAATTTTTGATAAATTGGATCGTGTAATGCTTGTGCTATTTCATTGACAAAACACAGTGCATTATACCAAAGTGCATTCACTTCAACGGGAGCGCCATTTCGAGGATTAACCGGCAGACCATCCACTTTGGCATCCATCCAGGTCAGATTCAACGATGGATCGCCCACATAAATCAAACCATTTTTATTTTGCTTGATATGATACAAGGTGCCGGATTGATAATAATTAATTATATTTTTTAACGTGCTCCACAATACACGCTCTATTGATTTCAAGTCATTTGTTTTAAGATAATATTGCTGAACGGCCCATATAAACCACAAACTGGCATCGACAGTATTATAGGTGTTTCCTTCAGGATTACTGGTAATATAATTAGGGATGATTCCCTGATTCGAATGCGCTGCGAAATATTGAAGGACGGCTAAACACTGTTTTTCCAAACCGGAATACAACGTTAATCCGGGTAAAGAAATCATGGCATCTCTACCCCATTCTAAAAACCAATGATACCCTGCAATGATAGAGGTATCACCCAATGTTTCTTTTTTAATAATAAATTGTTTTGCAGTGTCTTTTAGTCTGTCTTGAAGTGACGTCAACAAAACATGTTTATTTTTTTTGGCCTTAGTCATCGTTTCGCCAGAAACACTTGCGCCCGCAATGACGGGTGGCGAAACGATGACCGAGGCCGTTTTTTCTAACCCGCGTTTTCGAGTATTCCGTTCTTTTTCCCAGAGAAACGATAAGTTATTTTTTTGTTCTAGTAGGGAGAATGAAAAAATAACGCTTTGATTTTTAGACAAATTGACCGTCATCTTCCCGGGCGTGAATAGATCTTCTTGAAAAGAAAAACCACGTTCTCTCTCTCTTTCATAAATCAGATCGTTGTACCACAGGGGTTCGTGAGAAAAATCAAAAGACCCATTGGTTTGAAAATACATGGCCGGCATTCCATCATATGGCGATAATTGAATCCCATTTTCACAGCTCACGACGTCAGTATGAATCGCTGAATTCTCTCTGCTCAATGCATGAAAATCGCGATACGAAAGAAAAGGTCGAATATAAATTCGAGCCTGTTTAAACGTACTTTGTGCTGCATTGAACTGATACTTGATTAAAACGGTGTTTTCTTCTTTCAACATCAGGATTTCTTTTGTGATGCGTATGTTGTCGAAAATATAATGGAAAACAGGATGCGTATCGATGGAAAAAGAGTCTAAGAAGAGATGTCCGCTCATCTCGGTTGTATTGCGATACTGATGTGATGATAAAACGCAAGTATTATTTTTAAATGAAAGGGTATCTTCCATGCTAGACAATAAAACAAACTTCCCTGGCGGGTCATATAATTGTGAAACCAGTAATCCATGGTATTTTCGAGTGTTGCAATTTAAAATGGTGCTGGAGGAATATCCACCCAAACCATTCGTTTCTAACCATTCTAGCGATAGATTTTGCTCAAGGGTATTATTTGAAGCGTTTGAAATAATCATATCACTCATGAGTTCCTCAAAACCATATTCCTTGCTGGGCACGCTTTATTTCACGCCACCATTTTCTCTGCTATCAAATAGGATTTTCATCAGCAACATACCGCCTGCAAGAATAATGGTTACCATATTACTCAATATTATCGATCTCGAATGAATAGAAAATCCATAAATTATCCACATCACCACACCAAAACAGAACACCAGGTACATTCCAAGTGAAATATCTTTGGCTGATCGTGTCTTGTATGTCCTAATAACCTGAGGCAGAAAAGCCATTGTCGTGCATAATCCAGCAATATAACCAATCCATTCCATTTAAAACTCCCTGTTTTTTTTTAAATAATGGCAGTGCAGCCGCTGCAGCGATTCCCTAAATGGCTGCATGCATGACTCTTATCTATTGTATACCGGAATAATCTCATCTAACTTTTATGAACATTACCGACAACAGTACCACGTGTCAATGATATCATCCCACGCACCACCCAAACCCAAACCTTTGGCCGATGGGGCTATCGCTTAGAACAATCCATGCTAGACTATCAAGCGAGCATGATTGATATTTGAGTTTTGGTATTCTTCGATAAGGCTGACGCCCAGGGCTACCGCACGTGTGCTTAAAAAAAGACATCTGAAAATTATCTAAAGAA
>JAOAUO010000063.1 GCA_030157565.1 Legionellaceae bacterium | reverse complement strand
ACAAACGTTTTATCAATTTTTCGCCACAGAAGAACCGAATGAAAACGCATTGAACCCTGCGGGCGACCATGCCCTTTGTTTGGCTTTTTTAAAGGATTGGGTGAACGATCCGTCGTTGGATTGTTTATTTGATATCCATCATGAGGGACACTTAACGACGGCTAATTTAAAATCATTGGGCCAATTGTTTTACCAATATGGAGCGCAAGAGGGCTTAAGAAACGTTTTCCGTCTAGCCCACCAAATCATCCAGACCGCGCATTTGGGTGAAGCAGGTTTGATCCACTGGAAACGGTATTTCTTAGATAAAAACCCCCATTGGAGTACCTGTCTTGACCAAGACGAGTTAGAAGCCATATCGCTCAGCATGAGCACCTTAAAAAACAATCGCGCGGCCCAAGCCATCTGGTGGTTGATCGTTGAGGCGCATGTGAATACCGTAGGATATTCAACGTATCGCTCCCTCTGGTACGCTTATCAAACATGCATGGGGTACCTTTCAGACCGGCAGCTCACGCTGGATGTCGAGGTGATAAAACAGGTGTTGGCAGAAAAAACGCCCTTTAACGCACAAATTTTTTTGGAAAAATTACATGTATTGCTGCATACGCACGCAAAGACCTTAGATGGGCATGCATTGTCTCAGCACTTGCTCAATACCCTTAAGCCCTCGGATCTCGATCGTGACGGTCCCATTTATGCGATATTATATGAACATTATCCCTTCATGGCTCCATCATTAAAATTAACGCATCTGACAACCACCTCAAATAGTCCCCTACCGACTTATGTAGTCAGTTGGGGGGCCGACGAAAAACCCACAGACCCCATCACGCATGCGTTACGATATGCCTGTCTTCGTGGACGCCTTGATCATCAGGCGTTATCAGCGCTCGAATGGCAATTAGAAAACCATTTCAGACCCTTGATTAACAACCCCCAGATCATGCAGGTTCTACGTATCTATCTAGGATGCGTCACATCAGGCATCAATACAGTGGATTCTCTGGCGCATCAATCGGTTAAAGATGAAGTGAGCGCGTTATTAGACCTAGATCCTCAGATATTGTCATTCATCCATCGTGGCATACGTCTGCCTGACGTAGTACAAAAAAACAGCTTAGATCTGGATTGGCACGATGTGCTCACTCTGGCCCATGCCATCTCAGAACTAGGGCTGTTGCCTTTGATAGAAGACTTCTCTGTTTTTGAATCAGAAGCGTTGATCAATGCCTGTGGACGTGCAATACAATGCTATCGTTCTCATGCGCCAGACGGGTCGAATGACTTACATGCGTTACTCCATGCCATCAAAACGCAAACGCAACCGGCATTTGGCGCATATGAAGAAAGCAAAGAAGAAGGCGCATTACAAGAATTCAAAGAGACGGACGCTGATCTCCAAACACCAGCCGAACCCGATTGGGATCATCCATTGCTACAACATTACCCTTGGTTACTCGCGTCCACTTCCAAAGCCGATAAAGAATGGCTTCAACAGGTCAACCGCTTGCGATTCAATGAAGCCACTCCTGGAAGGGACATGACAACAGAACTCGCGCAATGCCTCATGCTACAAAAACAACTCCGTACGCTTCGTTTTGATGACGCCCCATATTTACCTGATCTACCCGCATTGCAAGACGCGTTCTTCCAAATCAAATCAGCCCTTGATCCAGAAGCAACTCGACGCCGCGTGGTCTCGACCTGGAAGAAAAAGGGTTTAAAAATCAGGCTACAAGATACCCGGTATACCCCGCTCACCCAACAAGAAATCACCGATGCAATGGTTTATCTAGATAATCACTTGGAAACGAATTTTAAAACGCAAAATAAAGCGCTGTGTAAACGATTCATTGAAGCGCATATAGCCTTAACCACGCAAGGTCATCGACAACACGATCTGATGGCGTTTTTAGAACAATGTTGCCGTCAGGTGGACAATAAAAAACACTACAATGAATTGGGTGTTCTCTTAGGCCATTTAATCAAATGGGCTAAGGCCGACAAAACACAGACTCAAAAATGGTATTCCGCTAAACAACTGACGGATATTTTACAATTATTGATTCATTCCGATCGATACAAAATTCCTCATTACCCCTGCAATTTATTAGGCATTTTAATCCATTCACCGATAGCCAGCACACTTGTTTCTAGCGATTTAAATCAATTAGAACAAGGTATAAAAGCCATCGATTTGCGCAACTATATTCAAGATTTAACCGACAATCAAACCATGTCTAATCCATGCAAAGAAATTGCATTGGAGTATGCGACCCGAGGGGATGATAACGAATGCCGCGTTCATGCAGAACTGGCCAAAGATCTCTTGACGGAGTTGTCAAAAGACCGGCGTTTAAAACCATCGTACATTGATCTGTTGAATCAATTGCTAAAAGAGCATCGATTACAAATACAAGATTATGCGACATGGCAACAAAAACACGCGATCGCGTTCAGGCTCATCACGGACCCAAACATGCAATCCTTTTGGCAAGACATGCAAATCAAATGGGAAACGCAATTACCAGAGCCCATTCGAGCGCTCTTTTCAATACCCGTGAATACAACACAAGTATACATACAGCTGATTTTAGTCCAAGTACTCTCTAAAAAAGAGTTAACAGGCCATGTAGACGATTTACGTCATCAATTAATCCCCGTGAAAACCCACTTATCCACTTGGGGCTCCAAAGAATTAGAATCACTCATTCAATATTGTTTCTCCGATAAACGCCTCACGCTCGGTGCTCTACATGTTTTATTCACCGATTTTAATGCGTTATTTGTACCGACAGAACAACCATGGCAATCCTTCTTAACCGGGCGAAATGAAATCCCACTGAACCAGTCTCCACCGTTTGATTCCCGTCGTGCAAAAGAGGTGATTCATTTTTTTGAATCGGTTCTTATGGCTCGAGGCCATGCGGCACGTCATTACAGCATGAGCGAAGATGAACAGCTTGGACTATTGAGGGTATTGTCGAGTATTAAACGCAAAAAAAGAGGATATATCTCGCAAAAAGAAGTCAATCAACTCATTGGATTATTCGGTTATTGTAACGCATTTTCAATCGCTGAACAGTTAGAAAAAAAGGACGAAAAAACGTTAAAAGACATGGCTCGAACGGTTTCGATGGCGCTCAAAAATGGCGTACCTGAGACGGACAGACTTTATTACAAAATGCAGATATTGGCTTGTATTCGTGAGATGAATTTACGTAAAAAAAGCATTTGGAACAATCATAACCAAATGATCGCACTGATCTATTTGGCCATCCATGGCGACGACATTGGAATCATTCAAAAAATTGCGACAGGCGAAGGTAAAAGTGTGGTGACTCCGCAACGCGCCATTTATCTGGCACTTTCCGGTAAAATAGTCGACATCATCAGTGCAAAAGAGATTTTATCCGAGCGCGACTGTGAACGGGATGCCCCTCTCATTCAGGCCTTTGGGTTCCCTGTGTCTCATCACATTACACCCGCTTCCCCCGTCGGGGATTATGAAAAGACGGACAATAACGGTGGGGCTATTCACTATTTTAATCTCGGTAATTTTGCATTATTTCTGTGTGAAGTGATTGCGTCACGTCATCAATCATTTCACTTATACCCCAAAAATCGGGTCGCATTTTTGGACGAAGCGGATTACCAATTATTAGATGAACGGATGTTGCAATATAATTATTCGAAGCAACAAGGGAATGCGGGGATTTATAACCATGATGAATGGGTTTTTAGAGCCGTTTGCACGTTTTATATGGCTCACCATCAAAACAATCATCCAGAAACCCACTTTCGAACAAATGAATCCGGTCAACTGTGTATTTCAAACATACGTCACCTCAAACCATTGTGTGAATATATACAGGCACTATCGATTACAGCACCGAAACAGTCTACGTTTATTCAACACACGCTCATCCCGGCCATCCATGGCATGCCGAACGGCATGCAAGCACTGGATCGTGTTTTACGACAACATTTATCCGCGTGCCATAGTGCGTATTGTTTAGAATTAGATAAACATTTTTATATCGGACAGGCTACGCGTCAGGTCGGTGAATCGGTGATCAACATTCGGTTTCCCTATGTGATGATTGACAGCCAACCGAAAGAAGACTCGACTTACTGCAATGGCACGCATCAATATTTACAAACCCGCCTGTCATTGGAGGCGGCAGAACAAGGAGAGGCGCCCGACTTTTTCGTGGATCCTTTGAGTGATATTCTCTTCTCGCTCAATCCAGTCAGCATTTTAAACACGCTTTTCGAGAAGAGAGAAGGCAGCACCGGCACGCCCGGTGGCGATGATGAACATCAGTATTATCTTGAGGCGCATCAAATACAAGAAGTCATGAAAATGCCGACGCATCAATTATCGAACAGTACACGCTTGCCCACGGTTTTTGCTCAAAATAAAGAAGAACAAACCACGGCCATTGCCGCACACATTGCAAAACATCAGGATAGACCATTCCTGATTGACTGTGAAAATGATGCGGACGTAAAAACACTATCCAAAGCCATCGGCGCTGTTTGCCAAGTATGGGATAAACACTACAAACCGGGAGAACATTTCATTGTAGATACATTGGATACTGGACAATCTGAAGCCGACTTTTTGGATGAGGCGGGCAAAAAAGGTTCGGTTCTCTACAGCGCTCGAGTGGGTCGAGGGACTGATATTCGATGTGATCATGAACAGGGCCTCTTTGTGATTGAAACGGGAGGAAAGCCTAAGCGAAAAAGCAAACAAATTAGAGGCCGTCAAGCACGCCATGGCGACCCAGGTACGATTCAAGCCATCATTGATTTTGGATGCATTCAAAATCAGTATGATGATTGGATGAACTCCCCATTGAAATCAAGATTTGAACACGTGCTAAATGAGTGCCGCGTTCATCTCGATCAAAAGATAGCAAAACATGCAAAAGATGACGCCATTTTCTGGCGAGCATTTGACGAATGGACCTATCGAGAACAATTCTTAAAGACAGAAGCCGTTGAAACATTCAAATACCGATTAAACCAGGATAAAATCATGAAAGATGCCGAACGCAATACGCTTATTTCGAATTTAAGCTTGGAGGTCACCCGGGTTATTAGCAGACTCAATAGCGACACAAAAAATCATAAAAAAATAGAGTCATTAGAGCGAAAATTCTCGGAACTGCTCATGGGTATCAAAGAATTATGGAACAAACATCAAAATACCACACAGCCCGATGATGAACAAAGGCATGCTTTTTTAAATGAATTAAATGCTCAATGGCTAACATTTTGTAATGATTCTAGTGAGTTAGGCTTGGATGAAAACGCAATACAATCCGTGGTTCAAGCGCGTCCCGAGCGGCCAATGGACATCCAAACGAACGCCAACCCATTATCTGAAATCGCACCGGTCAGTGAATTATTTAATCTGGTGATGTCACTGTTGTTAGAGCGACTCGGCGAGTCATTCAAACAGGATGCATTTGGGGACACGGCGACTCAGACGATTTTGGGGCGTTCTTTAGAGAAGCCCTATTTTGCTGATTTGGCCGCTTATATTGGTTCTCTCCAAGCACTCATGAATGATATTCATCACCCAGAAGAAATAAAGGATTTATTAAAAGAGACTCTGGTTGTCATGGAAAGCAATACATTTTTTTCCGTCAAGTTCAAGACTCATCATCATATATTAGAGCAATATCAGACCATATTGGCTCGCGATATTGATCGAAAAAATAACACCGAGTCCGCATCCAAGGAACGGGATACGAGGCCTCACATCCTTTGGTTGCAAGGGCTGTCAGCCTTTTTTAAACAGCCTTTGTTAGGCCAAAAGCCCGCAGGTTCAAGAGCACCCGATGAACTCAATTTTATCACGGACTTAGCACAATTAATGGTCAATACCATCACCACAGCATACTGTTATGAATCTGAAGCGATGGATTTTAAAGATGATCCTAGCGTTTTATTCATAGAAGCACTGAGTGACGCGCTTGCAAGTCGTTTTTCCACAAATTCCGCAGAAATCAATCCACTCATGGAACGACTCCGTCTTTTATTGACTCAAGATGCATCGGTGAGCAGCTTGATGACGAGACATCTGATGAATACCCCTCGATTACCCTACATGCTCCAGGTACTCAGTCAAGATAACCGTCCAGATTTTGATAAACGGATGAAATCATTTCAAGAAAACATACTGATGCAAAAACGGAGTGTCTCCGCCCCATATCTTAACGATGGGGTCACGCGACAAACGAAAAGGGAACCCAATCGATTAGAAGATTATCCTGATGTCATCCCCCTTTTATTTGATATTGTTTTCAGAAATGATGAGCATCAAGCACTTCATTCTGCCGATTTACCAGCCATCTGTCCGTCCTGTTTTGACGAGCATGAGGAGGCTCAAACCATCACGGATTTTTGGACGATTCTCGCAAAACATGCGCCCACATCAAAACAAGACCGAGATGCATTAATTGATGCGCTGGCCGTATATCCTGACGCTCAAGATCGAAAAAATGTGTTGCAAGCATTAAAAAATATTCCAGATCCCGTTCATTTATCTCATATCAATGCACTCATCAAAAATCTGATGCCATCCGATGTCACGGGTATGCTTGCAAACATTGCCTTATATGCACAGCAAAGCAACATTTGGTTTGACGTATTAAAATCAAAGCATTTGGTCGTCGCGAATGGTCCCTTCTGGCGCCCGAATTTGGATCGTGAAGCACAATTCAACCATCTTGTTGATGTTTTCCACTCGTTATCGCCAGAGGATAGCGCTTATTTCTTTGATAACCCAACCTTCTGTTCTTTTGAAACGAACGAGATCAAGCCATTGGCGATGACCTTTATCGCTCAGAATGCCACGGGAGACCGTTTGGAGAGAGCGGAATTAGATGCGATCAGTGACTTATTTAAATACATAAAAGCCAGTCCAAGTCCACATCAAGCCACCCTAGAGGCCATTTTTAAAGAGGGATTGTCTCATTCAAAGGGGCTCTATCAAGATAGAAATCGGCTTATACTGTTTACGGATGCCTTGAAAACATTGCCCAACGCTGAACCTATCGATGAAAATACGATCCGGCATTTATGGATGAAGTGGCGAACAAACGAGATTCCGAATAATGGTGATCTCGATCGGGTTGTCGCATTATTAAAAATAATGCAAACACATTCAGCAGGCCGCAATCAAATAGATCGTTTATTTACTTCCCATGTCAGCAAGAAGATCATCGAAGAACGCATTTTCCTCATGCAATGTTTAAATCAAGATTTGCTTCGCTTTGAAGATCCGCGAATCATGGAAACATATAATAGAAAACTACAAATGCTCGTTACTCATGAATCATCAGTCCATCCAGAATCTTATTTCAGACGCCTATTTCATATCACTCAACAGTTATTTCTGATGCAGCAGCCTTTATTTAAAAAAACCACAAACAATATCCCGAACCGAAGCCAACGCGGCAACATGCACGCAGTGAATTTGGACCATGGGACGCTAATGGCTACAATAAAGCAGGCAAAAACTGCATATGGTTACTGTTTCTTTCAATCGAAGGACAGAGCAGAGACCGCGAATGCATTATTTGACTCTTTAGAAACAAATAATCGCATATACACTCACATAGATATCATTAAGAGCATTCTTTCTGCCAAAGAAAAGACGCTATCCAGCGCGGGGAACCAATCAAAATGGTCTTTACTGGGACGGGGTCCGATTGATGCAAAAGGATATAGTCGTCTATATCAGATCACTTCAAGCTTGCTTTCATCCGTGATACAGACTTATCTAAAAAGGATTAACACTGAAACAGACTTAAAAAAACAAGCAGAATACAA
Organism: Legionellaceae bacterium; assembly: GCA_030157565.1. Taxonomy (GTDB): domain Bacteria; phylum Pseudomonadota; class Gammaproteobacteria; order Legionellales; family Legionellaceae; genus DDPF01. The sequence continues at coordinate 5,734 of JAOAUO010000063.1, read as the reverse complement.
AAAAGAACTTTACTGTGTATTGGAACAGCATTACATCCAGGAGATGAGTCAATTAACGATTAAGTTAGATGCTCTGAATACATACTCAGCGTTATCAACTCTATTGAAAGAAATCCAAGAAGAACTCAATACCACTCATTCGTTAACAAAGACTCAATCACACGAACTAGCCTGCTTAATCGGTGACAGCAAAAAGACTGCCCCCTCCTACTTACAATATCTATTGGATGAAATGCTCATCTTATGTGAATTAGCCGAGCCCCCCTCCAATCATCCCACCATTGACTGCACCAGACAGTGATATCCTTGCATGCAATCATCAACCCCCTAACTGGCGGATATTTGGGTAAAACTGGCGGCGATGTTATTGCCTCCGCCATCAATCGTGTTCCCAATGCATATCAAATAAATGGGGACATTGACAGGGGTATAATGAGCGCTGGTATTGTTGCAAGCTTGGTATTGTTGATCGCAAGTTCTAGCGCTGGTTGTGGGCCCCTGCAACGTAGTCACTTTATTAGGCATACTATTGATAGCATTGGACGTTAGATTTGTGGTGCAGTTTTGAAGCCCGTTATAGCCAATTTCAGATCCCTCCGTCACGGCAAGTACGCACGAAGCTGCAATGGTATCCGTAGTATTTAAAAAGACGTCTAGATGAGACGGATCGATTGTATTGGATGACCCTCCAAAAAATTGAATGAGGTATACACTTCTAGGCACATTGGTAACAGGGATATTGGCCATGCTCGCAAAACCGCCCAGTGCTGTATTAATTTTATCAAATGCAGGCGAGGAAATATTGCCAAAACATCCGCCACTTTGAGCGGGCGTGCCGGAAGTGCAAGCCGCGTTCCAGTCAGCCGCGGTGAGCGATAGCGCAGCGGGGTTAGACGCGTCAGTAATTAGTTTTTGTGTGCACGCGACGTCACACGGGTTATGATTTGCCGCAAAAGCATGGCTGAACAATAGCGTGAAAACACCGGCGCTTAATATACGAGATAAATTTAAATGAATATCCATGATAAGCGTCCTTGTTATCGTCTTTTAAACAGTATATGACAGACTAAGCGATCATGCACGCGGCTCCACTTGACACAACGACCGCCTGTTTCCCGCGGGATTTTGGGTATGATTTAAAAATGGAGCGAGGCATTAAAAAAACGCAGGTTAGCTAGAAGAAAAGAAAGACGCATGGTTTTGAAACGGCCCTATTTAATCCATGAGGAGATCCATGCTTGACCTTCATTAAAAATAATGTGACGATTGAACCTTTTTTTTAATGAGAGCTATCCATATGAAAATAAAGGTTATTGGCGTTGCAGGTCCTTCTGGTTCTGGAAAAACAACCATAGCAAAATAAATTCACGCGCATTATGGTTCACAAGATTGCGTCATCATTTCTTCAGATAATTACTATAACGATTCACGCCAGATTCCCGTTGAAAAGCGAGATTTGATCAATTTTGACCATCCTGATAGCATTGATTTTAAACTGCTAGCAGAGCATGTTGCCTTATTAAAAGACGGTCAAACGATTGCAATCCCAACGTATGACTTCACCACTCACGCACGTACAGAAGAAACCCTGACTATTTCTCCAAAACCTATCATTATCGTTGAAGGTATTTTAGCCCAGCACCCAGACTGCCTCGCTTGTTTATACGATACGAAAATATTTGTAGATACGGACCCAGATATCTGTTTTATTCGACGCCTTGAACGCGACACCAGCGAGCGCGGGAGAACCATGCAACAAGTGATCACCCAATATAAGCGTGATGTGAAGCCTATGTATGAGCAATTTGTAGCGCCATGCAGAAGTCGTGCGGACATCATTATTGAAAATAGTAATAGTCATTGTGAAACGTCTGACGGTGTGCGTTTTGAGCTCAATGAACTGATTGAACATCTATCCATTAGAGACAAAAGGGCACAAACAAGTGCGAAAGTAACCCTTGGATTATTCGCTAAACCACTCGATCTGAGATGCTCAAATACCGATGAATCAGATTTGGAATACCAGACAAAAAGAGCATCATTTTAACTGGAATGAGGGCAGGGAAGCCTATCAATGAACGTCAATCGTTAGACAAAATGACAAGAAAAAATCTCTAATACAGTAAATACATGCCTACTGGTGAAGTACAACACCACGTTCCAAAGCGTTTATTTGTGCCATATAGCCAGTTTAAGCAAATATAGTTAAATAACTAGAACAAAATGTGTCGTCCCCGCGAAGGCGGGGATCCATCTCAACGCGACGTCAATGCCATTTGATCAATAGATCCCCGCCTTCGCGGGGACGACAATTCGTTATATATATTTAATGATGCCTGCTTAGCGCCCATCCACTTCACGATCGACCGAACCTGATAAACCAGCGCCTAATCATTTTTCGGCCTTCGTCATCGTTTCGCCAGAAACACTTGCGCCCTCATTGGAGCGTCAGCGAAGCAAGCCTGAGTGCGGGGAACAGAAGCCTAGGTTGGTTCGCTGACGATCGCAATGACGGGAGGCGAAACGATGACCGAGGCTCATTTATCTTGCTTTTACAAGGTTGTTTTCAAAGGGGGTTTGCTGATGAAAAGACCCTTGTTCTCTAGGATAACGTCCAAGAGAACAGCGGAATAAGTGGGTAAAATAAATACAGGAAGTAGGTTTCAATCCTGTGCGTAACAGCCATATTGATGCGATGGCAACCGGTGTATAAATCACCCCTTGAATGAAAAACGTTTGATTGCACCGGTGATATACCGAATTCAAACCGACTTTCTTAACAAGATAAATTGCATGTAACCCGATGGTTTCATTTATTAATATACAATTAAACACAGAATTTTCAATGCTAATAATAAATAACAAGTAATATATTTAATATATTATATTTATAAGGGGGAGGATTGAAACGAAGCGACATGTAAAAACACGCATGTCATGTCATGTCATTTCGTTTCGATTGAACGAGCCCCCTCATGGATGCTCCATATTTTTAAAACGCGATCAAGTCCTTTTTCAATTGAACCGGATTCGTTTGGCCTGAGGGACGGCGTTAGCGCGAACAGATCGCCGTTAGGTATTCAGAAAAAAACTGACCTGGTTATGATCGCCGAGCAAACCCAACCTCCCTAGGCCACTTCGACGGGTCCCCAGGACGTAGTTCCTATGATTTACTCGAAAATAGCGACCCTATACATCTGTTCTGATTTAAAAAAAAGCATCAACAACGCCTTTAACGCGATCTTTCTTGTGTATAACCGGGGCATTGATGGGTTCTAAAGCCGTGTGCAAATCGGTTGATGCATGATCAGGTGTGTTTTTCATCCAGGATATACCGGATTCAAACAGACTTTCTCTACAGGAGAAAATGTTTGTAACGTGATAATTTATATTAATTAATACAGATTAACCACAGATATTCCGATCCTTATAACAAATAACAGGTTAATTAATTAACTAATTATAATAATAGAGGCCCTGGTTAGATTAAAAAAACAACGCCAAAAGAAGTCTATAAAAAAATAATATCCAAACAGGTTTGACAGTAGACGTAAAATTCCATATCATGGCCCACTCTAAAAAAACTTTATTACACAGGTTCCTCATGAAACGTACCTTTCAACCCAGTAATCTTAAATGCAAACGTGACCATGGTTTTCGTGCACGTATGGCCACTCGTTCAGGCCGATTGGTCATTAAACGCCGTCGCGCGAAAGGCCGTAAACGTTTAGCAGCTTGATGTGTTTGATTTTGATAAAACACGTCGGTTGTTGAAAAAAAGTGATTACGACCACGTGTTTTCCCAAGCAAACAAGCTAGTAACCCCTGAATTCATTATTTTATATCGCGATAACATGATGGGTAAAGCCAGACTCGGTTTGGCTCTGTCAAAAAAAATGATTGCTAAATCGCATGATAGAAATCGAATTAAACGCATATTGCGAGAAGCGTTTCGAACCAACGTGCGTTTGCCGTCTGTGGATCTGATTGTTTTGGCTAGACCCGGCGCAGGCAAGGCGAAAAAATCCATCCTAATCGAAAAATTGAGTGGCGCATGGAACAAATTATCTGCTTCATACGGAAAATGATGTGTGTTCCCATCCAAGCGTATCAATGTTTGATTCGCCCATGCATGCCCCCTTGTTGTCGTTTTTATCCCAGTTGTTCAGAATATGCATTATTGTCGATTACACACCATGGCCTATTAAAGGGCTTGTGGTTTGGTATTCGCCGATTGTTGCGTTGCCACCCCTGGGCTGAAGGCGGTTATGACCCTGTTTTACCTAATAAAGAGAATGTGTAATGGATATTAAACGAGTTGGTTTATATGCAGCGTTGGCATTTGTAGTCTACACCCTGTGGACGAATTGGTGGATTGACTACCCCGCCGTCGCCTTACCACCACAACAGACCTCAATCGCCTCTCGCGGGGACGATCGATTGCTTCCTGCCATGGTGGAAAACAAAGAAACCCTATCCATTGTGTCCGAGTCACCTGAAGTGAAATCTAGATTGATTCATGTTCAAACAGATGTGTTGGATTTATCCATTGATTTGAAGCATGGGGACATTGTTGGCGCCCAGTTATTGAGCTATCCAGACAGCGTCGCTGAAAAAAACAAGCCGTTTGTATTGTTACAAAACAATGCGGGTGAACGGTATGTTGCTGACAGCAGTTTGTTTGTGGTTGATGCGCAATCCGTGAAACCGGTTCAGGTTGATTTTACGAGCGAACAGAACGCATACCAATTGCAACCGGGGCAAGAAAAACTCATTGTTTCGTTAATCGGTAAAAATGAGGATGGACTGTCGGTTACGAAAGAATTTGCCTTTGAAAAAGGCAGTTATTTAACGACCGTGCGTTATGTGCTGGCAAATGAAGGTCATACGCCGTGGAAAGGGTATATGAATACCCAATTGTTACGCACCTCGCCTAAAGAAGACAAATCCAGTATGTTTCATGTAGGGTCTTATACGGGGGCGTCCTATGCCAAACCAGGACAGTCTCGATATAAAAAAGTGGCCTTTAGCGACATGAGCAAAGCCAATTTAGATTTAGAGTCTGATGGCGGTTGGATTGCCATGCAACAACATTATTTTTTGACCGCCTGGATTCCATCGGCAGACAGTAAAAGCCGATTTTACACCCGTGCGATGGATGGTGATTACACGATAGGTGCAGTCAGCCCCGCTATTTTGGTCGCACCGGCAGAACAAAAACAGGTTGAGTCTCGTTTATATCTTGGCCCTGAAATCACGAACACACTCCGTACCATTTCACCTGGCCTTGATTTAACGGTTGACTACGGTTGGCTGTGGTTTATTTCTGCATTATTATTTTCCTTGATGAAGGCTATTTATTCAGTGGTTGGTAATTGGGGTTGGTCGATTATTTTAGTCACCGTGTTGATTAAACTGGTTTTCTATAAGTTGTCTGCGACCAGTTATAAATCCATGGCCGGCATGCGTAAATTGCAGCCTAAGCTATTGGCATTGCGGGAACGGTATGGTGATGACAAAGCCAAAATCAGTCAAGCCACCATGGAAATGTATCGTTCTGAAAAAGTAAATCCACTGGGCGGTTGTTTACCCATTATCGTTCAAATTCCAGTGTTTATTGCATTGTATTGGGTTTTATTAGAAAGTGTAGAGCTTCGTCAAGCGCCCTTTATGTTATGGATTGCTGATTTGGCCTCTGCTGATCCTTACCATGTATTGCCCGTGATCATGGGGG
>JAOAUO010000062.1 GCA_030157565.1 Legionellaceae bacterium | reverse complement strand
ATCATGGACAGAAGGACATGCGTCTTTTTGCATGTTCTTTTGTCCAATGTCCAAATGTCTCAATCATATGTTTTCACTTGTTCATCATATCATTTAAATTGCTCATGCAATCGTGTAAAAATTTCGCTCGATTTTACAGTTAATTTTGCTTTGTTTTGATCAAATACTTTTGTTGAATGAACGTAACCATTTCATTCTGACTCATTACGAAGCCTTTATAACGTGGCGGGGTCCATACCATTAGCCCTGGCCAACAGACTATAATTGCTTTACGATGAATCATTGAGTAAACACCCTCAAAAAGCGAACACACACCCTTGGTGTGCGCGCAAATGAAGCTTATTTAAAGAACGGTTGTCTATGCAATATATTTTTATATAGGAGCGGCAGAATGTTTTTTAAGAAGGAGAAAGATGTTTCTTTAGAACCGCATTGGTTAATGCTCACTAAGTGTGCTCAAATGGCGTTGTACTTCAAATGGAAATACGAAGAGGCTTCTAAAAGACACTTTGCTGAAGAACCCAATGAATATGGATTGATTAAGCTGTCAACAGACCCTGAAGCCATGCGTACTTCAGACCTCAAAACGCTATTAAACAACAAACCATCGTATGGTTTATATTTTTCAAGACTTTATTATATCATCCCAGATCTTCATTTAGAGTTATTATCAACGCCTTCCTTTAGAGATCTTCTGGCACTGTTTCCTAGAAAAGCGAATGTACTTCAAATTGCCTCAGAAGAAGATTTGTCTAGGATGCCCTCATTGACCGACGGCCACGTTCCTCCTTCATCATATGCAATATGGTGTCATAACGCGCGTCTTTACCGAGACAATTTACGTGAATTTTTTGTTAATTATATAGCGATGAATCAGCGCATCCCTATTTGCCAATCCTGTGCCGCAGAAAAACTAAGACGCGATGCCTATAAGATGTTAATTTATTTTCCAGCTGAATCGTTAAAAATGGACGGGGAGCTGACGTGGACATCAAGAGCTGAAGAGTATTTAACCGAGGCATTGAAAATCCAATTGCTAACCCATGGTGGCATGGATTGGAGCCTGCCTCCCTATTCTATTTCTATTGAAGAAAAATGGGATGATGAGGATATTGATTCGGAGTTGCTGACGTTTCACGATGAAGAAAAAAAACGGCCTGACAGAAAAACAATCGTGACAAATTTAAAAAAAAATACGAGCGTGCTCTCAGGACTTGATCAGCTGACGGAACCTTGCGATGAAAGTGAGCCTGATTCGCTTCCATTTTTGTTGACGCTTGAGGAATATCATCAAAAGAATGAGACCCAAGATCAACTGCAGCCAGACTCAACACCTCATGAAAATGAATGTGTGTCCATTCCCTCAGATGATTCAAAATCAAGCCCTTCCCTTAAAAAACGCAAACACTTCATCCACTTTTCAGAGGATACAAAAAAAACACCCATGCATGATGAATACTGTTGTTCATTCTATGGCTAAAGAATGGTTGCTCATGGTTTTTCGTGAGGATTGCATGACTTAGCCCATGCCAAAAGTCGCCGCGCTGCTTGCTTGAGGGCGCGATCCTACGGTTGGTCTAAAAAAGCCATACAATAGGGATGCCGCCAATCCAGCCGAACCTAGGCTGGCAGTCGAGGCTCCACCCATCAAAACATTGCTTGCGGCGGTTCCCACAATAACAGGGCATGTGCTCAATGCAACGGCGACGAGACCAACGACCATCAAGGCCGCACAACCTGTTCTAAACGCAGGACTATGGAGTATGTCTAAATACCAATGACACGCGGGGTCGATTGTTTCCGTTTCAAAAGGGCCGATATCCGAACTGTTTTGACGCGGTATGTTTAAACTGTTTTCAATGGCCTCGTGTGGGCTTTGAGGGCTAGACACAGAAGAGATGTCTTGCTCGGTGTTGGTCATTTGAAAAACAGGGCTTGAACGAATGGCATCAGATCCCGTCGATATATTTTCTTGAGGGGGCGTTCCCGAAGCGGAGGACAGTTCGATTGATACACTGTTTGAGCTAACAATCACAGTGAATTCATCAAAATCACCCCTGTCGCTTGTTGCAATCTCGTCTAAAATAGTGAGAGGTATTTCGGGCCGCCCCTGTTCGTTTGCTGGGCGTGGATTTCTAAATGGAAGGTGTTTCGTAATGGCGCGCATTAATTTATTAGGATTACAAAACCGCATCAAACTTTTGGGCGTGCCTACTGTGTTGCCGCGTTCTAAGTTCATTGTTCTATCCTTAGTAATGAATGATTCGTGTTCACACAAACGCATGTCATTTTGTTTAAATACACTGGGCTCTATCAGTCTAGATGAGCTTATTCTACTTGGACAGTAAAGCATGAGCTCCTTATCATTTTTTTCTGTCCAAACGCCAATGAATCGGAAAATACAAGATCCGGGCCTGTTTATTTATCTTAGGCCTCCCTACTCAGTTCGTATTTATTTAGCGATGGGTTGGGGGGTGACGTTGGCGCTGAATGACACTCAGTCACACAAGTTGACGCGGCCTTTTGGATGATAGTTGACCTTAAAATGCTTTATTGTGCATAGATCACTTGGATTACAGGCAAAGATCATGTAAAATTTCGGGCTAATGAAAACAAGATGGGAACGTGTCTGTAATCACGTCCCAGGTTAGGAGTAGGACAATGGCCGTACAACAGAATAAAAAATCACGCTCACGACGAGACATGCGTCGCTCACATGATGCGTTGACAATGCCCACACTATCTGTGAATGCAACCACCGGTGAACGGCATTTGCGTCATCACATTACCCCAGACGGATACACCATTGGTGGCCGAAAAATCATCCTGTCGGGTACCGTCTACGAAGCACAAGAGTAATCCCTTGGCGACCATCACCATTGCCATCGATGCAATGGGTGGGGATCATGGCTTAAGTGTCGTGATTCCCGCCTGTGTGCGTGCCGTTCGAAATAATGCGAATTTGAAGTTGCTGTTGGTGGGCGATCAAAGCCAAATCATTCAGCACTTAAAAAAGCATGGTTCATCCATTAACAGTCAGCTGTCTGTTGTGCACGCCTCTGATGTCGTGGGCATGGATGAATTGCCTTCCTACGCATTGCGAAACAAGAAAGATTCGTCTATGCGTGTTGCCATTAACTTGGTAAAAGAGGGCAAGGCGCAGGCTTGCGTTAGCGCAGGCAACACCGGTGCGCTCATGGCCACCGCGCGTTTTGTGCTGAAAACACTGCCGGGCATCGATAGGCCGGCCATCATTGCCGAATTGCCTACCATGCAAGGTCGAACCCGAGTGATGGATTTGGGCGCGAACGTAGACTCGTGTGCTGAACACCTCTTTCAATTTGCGGTGATGGGCTCAGCCCTCATTCAAGCGTTGGATGGGAAGGCCGCACCTAAAATTGCCTTGCTGAATATTGGTGTTGAAGAAATCAAAGGCAACGATCAAGTCAAACGCACGGCGCATATGCTGTCTGAATGCAAACTCATGAATTATGTGGGTTATGTTGAGGGCGATCATTTTTATTCAGGTGACGTGGACCTGGTCGTTTGTGATGGTTTTGTGGGCAATGTTGCCTTGAAAGCCAGCGAAGGCTTGGCTAATCTCATGATTTGTGTGTTGAAAGAATCGTTTCGACAAAACTGGTGGTCCAGCGTGGTGGGCTTGATGGCACGTCCCGTCCTGGCTCATTTGAAAAAGCGCATGGATCCGGCCCGATACAATGGCGCAAGCCTGTTGGGATTAAATGGGATCGTGGTAAAAAGCCATGGCGGTGCGAGTGAACTGGCTTTTCAGTTTGCTGTAGAAGAAGCCATGTTACAAGTCAAAAATAATGTGGTTGAATTGGTTCGCGATCAAATCACGGACTTTATCAACCAAGGTTTGTTGCTCTAAGAGGCCCCATAGCCATGTTAAAAACGGCATACGTTTTCCCGGGTCAAGGCTCGCAATCTCTGGGCATGCTGCATGAACTGTCCACGCATCATCCTTCTATTATCCAATCATTTGCTATGGTGTCTGAACGTGTAGGGTATGATGTTTGGGGCTTGGTCCAAGAAGGCCCTGCTGAACGATTGAATCAAACCGAACACACTCAGGTTGCCATGTTAACAGCGGATGTGGCCGTTTACACCGTGCTGCAACAACAAGGGTTGGCTCCGGCTAGTATGATGGCAGGTCACAGTTTAGGTGAATATGCCGCATTGGTCTGTGCGGGGGCAATTGATTTGCCTGATGCGGCCGCCCTGGTTGCTATGCGTGGTCAATTGATGCAAGACACCGTGCCGTTTGGTCAAGGTGCAATGGCGGCCATTGTGGGGTTGTCAGACGAGCAAGTGCAAGCGCTGTGTGTGGACGCATCTATAGCCGGCTTACAGGTGACACCCGCTAATTACAATGCCATTGGACAAGTCGTCATTGCAGGGCACACGGCAGCGGTCGATCGAGCCATCCTTCTTGCAGATGAGTACGGTGCGCGTTTAGCTAAAAAAATACCGGTTAGCGTGCCATGCCATTGCCCATTACTCACGGAGGCGGCGGAACGGTTTGCTGATTATTTGCAAGCAGCACCCTTTAAAACACCCGAAACATCCGTGATTAGTAATGTTGATCTCAGTGTGTATCAATCCGTTGAACAGATAAAGCGCTTGCTGAAAGAGCAGCTCTATCGACCGGTTCGTTGGGTCGAGACCATCCAATGGATGAAAAGCCAGGGCATTGAATCCGTGATAGAATGTGGGCCCGGCAAAGTATTAAGTGGATTAATCAAACGAATTGACAAGACATTGCACGCCAGTAGCATCTATGATCAATGCAGTTTAGAGGCGGCATTGGCTTCATATTAAAGAGGATTTCACCGTGATCAATTTACAAGGTAAAGTTGCATTGGTGACGGGTGCCAGTCGTGGCATCGGTCGAGCCGTTCTTTTGGCGTTGGCCAAAAATGGTGCCTATGTTGTAGGCACGGCCACCACAGAAGGCGGCGCTCAAGCCATTACCGCGGAGCTAGAACAAGCGCATCTCGCAGGCGAGGGCGTGGTACTGGACGTGACGGATGCACCGAGTGTAGCGGCGTTACAAGATTATTTGTCTTTGAACAACAAAGCGCCGTCCATCTTGGTGAATAATGCAGGCATTACGAGTGATAATTTATTATTGCGCATGGAAGACGACGAATGGTACCGCGTGATTGAAACCAATCTGAACTCGGTCTTTAGACTCAGTCAATCCTGTCTGAAAGCGATGTTTCGTGCCCGATGGGGGCGGATTATTACGATTGGATCCGTTGTGGGTTCCAGTGGAAATGCCGGCCAAGTGAACTATACTGCAGCAAAAGCCGGTGTGATTGGTTTTTCCAAATCACTGGCTCAGGAAATGGGCAGCCGTGGCATTACCGTGAACGTGGTCGCACCTGGTTTTATTGATACAGACATGACCACGGCTTTGCCCTCACTGGTCAAAGATGAAATGCTAAAACGCATTCCGATGAAACGGTTAGGCAGTGTAGACGATGTGGCCCATGCGGTTGTTTTTTTAGCATCGGACGCTGCAAATTATATTACCGGTGCAACCATTCATGTGAACGGCGGCATGTACATGGACTAACAACACTTGCGTTATCTGAATAATTGAATACACTAGCGATCAAAATTTTTTATTAACCGAAGAGGAAGTACACGTCATGAGCACAGTAACTGATCGAGTTCGTAAAATCGTTGTAGAGCAATTGGGTGTGAAAGCCGATGAATTGAAAAACGATGCATCATTTGTTGACGATTTAGGCGCTGATTCGCTCGATACCGTTGAATTGGTTATGGCCTTAGAAGAAGAATTTGAAACAGAAATTCCTGATGAAAAAGCCGAAAAAATCACCACCATTCAGGAAGCGATTGACTATATCGAATCCAGCATGGGTAACGAATAAATATCGATTGCGAGGAGTTAATCATTGAATAAGCGACGAGTCGTTGTGACGGGCTTGGGGATGATCACCCCAGTGGGTCTGAATGTAGAGGAATCTTGGAAAAATATTTTGGCAGGCGTGAGCGGGGTGGGTCGCGTTGAAGACTTTGACACCGCTGACTACAGCACCAAAATTTGGGCCAAGGTAAAAAATCTGAACATTGAAGATCACATGCTCCTTAAAGATGCTCGAAAAATGGACTTATTCACGCAATATGGTATGATTGCTGCCGATGAAGCATTGGCTGACTCCAATCTGGTTATTGATGAAGAACTCTCTTATCGAGCTGGAGTGGCTGTTGGTGCTGGGATCGGTGGCATTCAAACCATTACCAATAATCAAGATCGATTAATGCAGGGTGGCCCACGTAAAGTGTCTCCTTTTTTTATTCCTGCCGGTATTATTAATATGGTCGCCGGACAAATTTCGATTAAGCATAACTTGAAAGGCCCTAATATTTCCGTCGTAACGGCTTGCACTACAGGCACTCATAACATAGGCATTGCCGGCCGAATGATTGTTTATGGTGATGCAGACGTCATGGTTTGTGGTGGTGCTGAAATGACTGATACGCCCTTGTGTTTGGCCGGTTTTTCAGCGGTTCGTTCTTTGTCTAAGCGAAATGATGAGCCGGAAAAAGCCTCGCGCCCTTGGGATAAAGACCGTGACGGTTTTGTCATGGGTGAAGGTGCTGGAATTTTAGTGCTGGAAGAATACGAACACGCAAAAGCACGCGGTGCTAAAATATATGCTGAATTAGTCGGATTTGGCATGTCCGCAGATGCCTATCATATCACCTCTCCGGATGAACAGGCGGATGGTGCGTCTCGATCATTGGCCGCGACCGTGAACGATGCGGGGATTGCGTTCGACCAGGTGGATTATATCAACGCACATGGTACCTCTACGTATTTAAATGATAAAAATGAAACGATTGCCATCAAACGGGTTTTTAAAGACCATGCTTATCAATTGGCGGTTAGTTCCACGAAGTCTATGACCGGTCATTTATTGGGCGCAGCAGGAGCGGTTGAGGCAGGATTTAGTGTATTGGCTATTCGCGATCAAGTCGCGCCACCCACCATTAATTTAGATAACCCGGATGAAAATTGCGATTTGAATTATGTTGCACACACAGCCCAACAAAGAAAAATTGATTACGCATTGAGTAATTCATTAGGATTTGGTGGGACCAACGGAAGTTTATTGTTCAAGCGGATTTAATGGCGAGTCGTTGGCTGAAGGCCATTCTGATTGGACTGCTGTTGCTTTGCTTGAGTGGATTTTCATTCCTAGGGCTTCATCTTTACCGATTATTTTACCAGCCGATGGTGCAAATTGGGCAACCAAGCGCCATCGTTCGTTTAGACGCAGCCACATCCGCCACTACATTTGCTCGCACACTGGTTTCAGCGCATTTGATTCCATCTGAGCGATGGTTTCTTTTTCTCATTCGTATCGAAGGGCTGGCGCCGCGTTTAAAGGCGGGGATTTATCAAGTGAATCCGGGTGAATCGGCGCCACATTTTTTATTTCGTGTCATATCCGGTGATGTACTCACGGAGTCATTTGCTATCATTGAAGGCACCACACAAGCACATATTTCGGCTCGCTTGGCACACGCTCCTTTTTTAATCTACCATGAGACCGATTGGTTAGGCGTTTCGCCCACCAAAGCGGAAGGCCTCCTGTTGGCAGACACCTACCATTACAACGCCGGCTCCTCTGGTCGTGATTTATTGGTTCGCGCGCATGCAAATTTAGAACAATACTTGGAGGCCAGTTGGGCCGGTCGAACCCCGGGTCTGCCGTATAAAACACCGTATGAATTATTAATTGTCGCATCGATTGTAGAAAAAGAAACGGCTCTTCCTGACGAGAAGCGATTGATTTCCGGGGTTATTGTGAATCGCTTGCGCAAATACATGCCGTTGCAGATGGATCCAACCGTCATCTATGGGCTGGGTAGCGCATACAGCGGTCAATTAACACACGACGATTTAAAGACGGATTCACCTTATAATACCTATCGTTATCGAGGCCTTCCTCCCACACCCATTGCCATGGTGGGGCGAGAGGCGATTGATGCCGCAGCCCATCCGACCTTGACTGATTATTTGTATTTTGTTGCGAAAGGAGATGGCGCGCATTATTTTTCATCAACGTATGCGCAACAAAAACAAGCCATTGCGCGTTACTTGATTGGGCATTGAACAAAAGAACATGAAAAAAGACTCATGTCCTTCTGTTCATGGTAATGGGTTCATGGGCATTGAGAAAGGTTAGCGTATTGAATCGAGGGTTTTCGATCGTGAGCAGGCATACTCAAACCCTCGATTAAAGACACTAAGCTCTTTAAAGAGGGATGAGCTGAATATATTTGGAGGAAATGACATGCGTTTTTTTGCATGTCGTTTTGTCCAAACGCCAATACTTGAGGAAAACACATGATTTCGAATAAAGGGCACTTCATTGTGGTTGAGGGGCTGGAAGGTGCGGGCAAGTCGACCGCACTCGATGCGATCAAACAGATACTCATGTCTCGATCGCATGAACTGATTCTGACTCGAGAGCCGGGTGGTACCCACGTGGGTGAAACCATACGCGGGTTGATTAAAGAAACCATCCCGTTTGAACCATTGGACTCACGCGCGGAATTACTCTTGTTTTATGCCGCTCGCGTTCAATTACTGGAGCAGGTGATTCGTCCGGCTTTAAACCGAGGCGCATGGGTGTTAGCCGATCGCTTTGAATTATCCACGTTCGCTTATCAAGGGGGTGGACGGCAATTGGATGAATCCATGCTGTCCCATTTATCCGACTTTTGTGTGGGCGACCTGAAGCCTAGTCTCACTATTTTTTTAGACGTGAGCCCAGAGATGGGCTTGCAACGCGCAAGCTTGCGAGGAGCCATGGATCGCATTGAGCACGAGTCTCTGGATTTTTTTAGAGCGGTTTATGCGGCTTATCATCGGCAGATTAAAACCATGTCCAACGTGGTTGTGATTGATGCCAGTCAACCACTGAAGGCGGTTCAGGCGTCCATTGCTACGGCCCTCCAAGATTACCTGGCAACGCATGCAAATTGACCGCTTAGCCGCCCACGCGCCGGTATGGGCGCGTATACAACCGGTGCTGGATAAAAATCGATTACCCCATGCCCTCTTGTTGGTCGGCCCTCGCCATGCGAACGTCTTGCCATTTGCTCATCGATTGATGGCTATTCTGCTCTGCAAACATCCCGAGACCGCTCCATGCGGTTCGTGTCAGGCTTGCCACTTATTGATTCAAGGCACCCATCCCGACATTCATCATGTGCATCAAGATACGCCGAACGGACCGATTAAAATCGACCAAATTCGTGCGTTGCAAAACGACGTGTATCAAACGCCTCAACTGGGTGAACGCCGGTTTATTGTGGTGGAGCCCGCTGATAAATTAAACACAGCTGCCGCAAATGCGTTATTAAAAATTCTTGAAGAGCCCCCGGCGCACACTGTGTTTATTTTGATTGCCGAACAAACCCATTCGTTGCCTGCGACCATTATGAGCCGCTGTCAGCAGTATGCGTTTGCCTCCATGGAGGAGCACGATGCGGTGGATTATCTAGCGATTGGCTCTAGTTATTTAGACGATACCCCGAGAGGCCAACTATTTCAGCAGCGTGCTGCAATCGTGGACGCGCTAAGTGACTTGGTGGCTGGGAAAGTATCTCCTTGCGCGGTTTGCGCCCAACTTTCAGGCCATGCCTTATGTGATTTGTTGTGGTTTTTACATCTTCTCACGGCCCAAGCCATACGGGGCCAATTGATAAATGCAAGCGCACAAAACTCGTTTTTCACACGAATTCCGCCGGAGGTTTTATTCCGCCAACTGGATACAATCAATTCATTGATGTGTCATGCGCAGCAAAATATAGCGCTAAACCAAGCGTTGGCGATTGAGGGATTGCTGATGGGCTACGCTACGCTACGCAATGATTGACTGCAAAGACGCTGGAAGAAAAGGTAGACAGCACGTCAATACTTACCCGACTATCTCGAGTGAAACGACACCCATATTAACCGTGTTTTAGCTCAATTTTTAAATTCCTTCGCACAATTTTACTCTTCTTGAAACCCTATTGCCCGTCATTAGGTGCGACTCAACGTTGATTTAAAATCACGCATCGTGCTAAAATAAGAATCTATTTAATTTTTATTGGTATTCGGTTGTTTTATACTGATCTCATACGCAAGATGACGCACCTAGGTAGTCGTTTGGTTTTAACCATGATAAGGATTTAAAAAATGATGTTTACCATTCAAAAGAAACCGTTTTTAGCGGCACAAATTTATGATGGACAGAAGGCCATGCGTTTTTTTTCATGTTCTTTTGTCCAATGTCCAATTTATTTCAGCAATTCCTCCAAAGGAACCAAATCATCTTGAATCATCTGTTGAAACTCTGCAGAACATCGCTTCCACGCGACCATATCGACCTTGAATGGTAAATCAGATTGTTCGAAATCATCCATTAGTGATGCAATGATCGCATCAGGAATATCAGCTTGGTAACATAAATCCAAATCAGAGTACGTTCTATGAGAGCCTTTGACCCGCGAACCAAATGCTAAAAAAGAATACGGATAATGCGATAAAATATCCCAAATAATACACGCCTGATCCTTGGTAAATGACTCGCTCATGTTATTCTTCGCCACGTTGCAATGTTTCTATTAGTTGTTGCATTGCACTTGAAAATGCAGGCAGTATAGAAACCACCTCATCCATGATGGCATCATTGTAAGTATGTGAAGTGAGATTGCGTTTCAACTGAAAATCAAACCAATGTTCAATATGAGTTAACAAATGATTTTGTGCAGCAGTACGAAATGTATCACGAGGCGAAGCAACGTCGAGCCCTTTTTTATTCAAAACCCGTTTTAGCGTTCGCCAAGAGAGCTCAAAACAAAATTCAAACGCTTGAATCGCACCGGCTTTTTCTTGTTCCGAATTCAAATGCTGTCGAAATAAGTCGAATTTTTTTTGAGCCTTTAATAAGGGGGATATATTGATATCATCAAAAATAATGTGGTTTTTCATGATGGCATTTAATTAGATAAAAAAACATTGTAGTGAAAATAACGCCGACAAGATAGGCCTGAATCATCGTTTCGGCCATTCGGTTATTCTCGCGAAGGCAGGGATCTATTGCTGCAAATCAATCGGCGAAGCGATGACTGACGTCATAACCTCCTACAGAATACTATATCCCTAAGTATAGTCGGTATTTGCTCCTTATCGCACATGAACGTCGGATCTTGTCCTGCGTTGTTTGTGTCCATCTGGTAACCCATACCGGTTGAGAGTATCATACCCCATGATTTTAAATGCACCGGTGAGTAATCAATGAGTCGACAATTTTTGGATTTTGAGCAGCCGATTGAAGAGTTAAATCAAAAAATTCAAGCGCTGCGAATGGTGGATAGTGATAGTGAAATCAATTTAAGCGAGGAAATCACGCGTCTGGAAGCGAAGTCCGCTGAGCTAACGGCGCATGTGTTTTCACGGCTTGAACCCTGGAACGTGGCGCAAATGGCGCGCCATCCTTTGCGGCCGCAAACCATGGATTATATTGAGCAGATGTTCACTGATTTTCAAGAACTGCATGGCGACCGGCATTCATCTGCAGCACCGGCTATCATTGGCGGAATGGCCCGATTTAATGGGGAACCGGTCATGATTTTAGGCCATCAAAAAGGAAAGCGGACCAAGGAAAAAGTGTACCGCAATTTTGGCATGGCGCGGCCTGAAGAGTATCGCAAAGCATTGCGATTGATGAAAATGGCCGAAAAATTTAAACTGCCTATTTTCACGTTTATCGACACGGCAGGCGCCTATCCAGGCATTGGTGCGGAAGAGCGCAACCAATCGGAAGCCATCGCGCGAAATTTAATTGAAATGTTCAAGCTAAAAACGCCGATTATCTGCACGGTCACGGGGGAGGCCGGTTCGGGCGGTGCGTTGGCGATTGGAGTCGGTGATCGTGTCATCATGTTACAGTATGCGATTTACTCGGTTATCTCGCCTGAAGGGTGTGCCTCTATTTTGTGGAAAGACCCGGCCAAAGCGAGCGAAGCGGCGGGCGCGATGGGGATTACCGCAGATAAAATTTTGGCCAATGAATTGGTGGATTTGGTGGTCGATGAGCCATTGGGTGGGGCGCATCGTGATCTGGTTGAGATGGCCTCGCGCTTGAAAGCCGTCTTAACCGATGAGTTGCACCAGCTTCAATCGGTACCGATTTCTGAGTTGCTTCAGCGTCGGTATGATAAATTCATGGCGATGGGGGCTTGTGACTGAGAGGTTAAGGTTTGACGGATTAAACTCCAGGAAAGTGTGAATGGGGTTTTCAGTCATAAAATTCATAAAATGACGGGGTTGGACTCCGTCGTCGAGTCCTGGTTTTGATTAAAAGGATATTTTATGAAGGTTAATCGTTTGTTGGGTCATCGAGTCAATCCCATTGGCATCAGCTGTTTATTCGGATTGGCTCTTTTTTCATCTACCTCGCTTATCGCTCAAGGGAAACAAAATAATCAGACAGATTCATTCTTGCCTGAACAAGTGCATGCAGTGTCCACCGTCCCATCCAATGGAGACTTAAATCCTTATGGTGTTGCCTTTGTTCCACATGCGTTTCCCGCAGGCATTGCCAAACCGGGTGATATTTTAGTTTCAAATTTTAACAATAGCCAAAATGTCCAGGGTACTGGCAGTACGATTGTGGATATACCATCCAGCGGGCCAACCTCTGTTTTTTTTCAGGGCAATGCCCCCCTGGGCTTGACGACTGCGCTGAATATTTTAAAAAAGGGATTGGTGTTGGTGGGGAGCTTTCCTTCTCTGGATGGAACCTGTGCAAATGCGGGCAATGGTTCAATTGTTGTGATTAATAGCAAGGGTCAAGCGGTGCAAACCCTAGTGGATAAAGATTTTATCAACGGCCCATGGAATTCCGCGTTGTTTGATCAAGGTGACAAGGCCAAACTGTTCCTAGCCAACGCACTGACAGGAGCTATTGTGCGCTTTGACTTGTCCGTTTCTTCGAATGCGGTCACTGTGAAACAGAAAACAACCATTGCGTCAGGTTATCAGCACGAATGTGATCTGGTGACCTTTGTGGATGCACCGACTGGATTGGTTTACGATGCGAAGCAGGATGTTCTCTACGTGGCGTCCACCATGGACAATGAAATATTTGTCATTCCTAAAGCCGGCAGTAGAAAATCGGATGCGGGTCGAGGCATCCCTGTTTATTCCAGCATTGAACACCTACACGGGCCGTTGGCTATGATGAGGGCGCCCAATGGTCATTTTGTAGTCAGCAACAATGATGCCATTAATCCAGATCCGAATCATGTGAGTGCACTCACTGAATTTACACGCCAAGGAAAATTCATTAAAGAAATAACAGTGGATTCTAATCCGGGTGGTGCATTTGGATTGAACGTGGCAACATCCCATGATCGGTTTCATTTTGCCGCGGTCGATGATAACCAAAATCTTCTCTTGATTTGGACATTGCCGAATTAAGATGGTTTTTGACGTTTAATTGGAGTTTGGACAAAACGACATGCAAAAAAACGCATGTCATTTCGTCCAAATATAATCAGGGCCTCAATCTTTAGAAGGCTCCGTGTATTTAATCGAGTTTGAGGCCGTCCGCTCACTATCAACCCTCGATTCAATACGCCAAGCGTTCTCTATGCCCATGAACCCATTATCATGGACAGAAGGACATGAGTCTTTTTTCATGTT
>JAOAUO010000061.1:3324-13801 GCA_030157565.1 Legionellaceae bacterium | reverse complement strand
TTTCACCCTCATCGAGCCCTCTTTCCTTATTTAAATCGCTCTCAAAAAGAAAGGATGTTGTTGGCGTTACAAGAGGCGCATGACCTTTATTATGACCAATATATATTGGATCGGATGGAAGGGCGTCAATACGCTCTCGCCCATGACATTGACAAACTAATTCATTATCGCGAGCTCATGAGGCCGCTTCATCACATGTTGCAGCTTGATCCCTGGTTGCAGGGTAATCCCTTAATTTTTTCTCATGTGAACAACAACGAAGGGAGGGATTACAGTCGTGTTCAAGCCCTGAACGATCCAATAACAACCGCCAATCACATTCGATTTGCTTATTTGTGGGAAGGCGGCCTGCTGCAATCTGGACCTTTAAGTCCCGCGTGGAAAAATACCTTTCACGAAATATCCCTCTATTCAGGCACGGCCTCGTTTGTTTTTTATTTTTTGCGTGGTGGTTCCACGCTCATGAATCGATTAAAACACATCACCGGATCGTGGGGGATGACGGATGAGGAAAAATTGCTGTTTGAGAGGGTTGGCTTTTTTGAACGCATGATTTGCCAATTGAACATGGATAAATATGAGCTCCTTAATGACTTGGTCTGGGGGCCGGCTAATTGGGCTTGTTTTTTATGGTATAACACGCTGAGTGTGTATCATTTTTTAGGCTTCACGCTGTCAGTTGGCTCAAAAGATGGGCGACTTTTGGAATTCGGCAATGTTTTGACCGTGGCCTTATTTTGTATGGATTTTATATCGTCTCTCTGTCAATGCATAGAAGCTTATCTGGAGCATCAACGGTATATGGCTGTGTTAATCGATGAAAAGGACGTTATTTCGGACAATCATGGTTTAAATCATCAAAAACAAAAACAAATCGCCCATTATGCGTTTGAGTATAAATACAAGCAATGTGTTTTATACACCGAGCTGGCTTATTCACTCGCTTTGGTCATTGGCTTCTCTATCATGGTGGGGGTATTGAGCAATCCACTGACGCTGAGCGCGGGGATTGTCGGCTCCCTCATGTGCTCAGGCGCGAGCCTCATCAAAGACTGGATTAAACATAGCATCGCCTTAGAAAAAGCCTGCGAAGAACAATGGTTTATTCATCAAAAACAGGCCGTATTGCTCCATAAATGGAGAGAGGAACCTAATCTGCAAGCGAATGGCAATCACATCATTATCCATGAGCACCGTTTTTTAGAAGAAGCCTTCGTTAAGAAACAAGCTGAAATCGATTTGGCTTGGTATAAACGCTCGTTCGGTTCGGTGCTCGGGATTACACGGCCGGCGGTCCTTTGGTCCGCGATGATGTTTTGTCCTTGGAATCAAGCGGTCATCATTGTTGCCAGTGCGTTGTTGGTTGCTTATGTTGCTTATCAATATTTGATTCGATATCAAGAGCGATGCATGAATGAATGTGAGTTGGTGACCGATGAGTGCCAAATCACGAAAAATATTGCATATTATCTCAGGACTGAAGATCGCCTGACGTATATTGATAAAAGACAAGGCATTCACCAAGACATCAGTGCGCATTTAAATGCATTTAATGCGTGCACGCAAGCCAACGCATTGAACACGGCATATCAGTTTTTTTATGCCTTGGTGACACTTGCCCCTCTATTTAGCAACGTGGATACGTTAATGGATGAGCTCAGTCAGTTTTCGTCTTCTAGGCGTTTAACGGATGATCAATTAAAAAAAATAAAGAGTCAGGTGATATTTGAACTTGAACCACAGGATCCCGCATTGACTTTAGCGAAACCCGCTCCCTTTGTTATCCGTCAATCAGAAAGCCGCGGGTTATTTTGGAAACCGTGGAATTTAAATGTTTCTGAGGCGGATAATTTTATGTACTGCCAGTTGCCTTAACGATTGTTCATTTGAGTTTGTAAAAAATAACACGCCTGTCATGTTTTACAAACTTAAATTAGTAACGAAGGGTTCTTTTTCTGGTATACTTTTGCCCCTCGCGTAAGCTGGTATTTAATAAGTTTGGGCAAAAAAAAATGAAAAGCAGTAATAACCTGTTGGAAAGCAACCCCAAGGATGAAAAGGGTTTGAAGCTTCTAAGGGATTTAGAATTATCGGCTGAAGAAATCATGGCTCAACATGTCTCGATGAAAGATTTGATCAATAAATTCAAAGAGATCGATGAATTTTTAGTGGATCAGTCACAAAGAAATCATTCCCTTAAACAATCAATCGTGTCAAAAAAAATTGATTTCATGGTGTTAGTCATTCAGACGACTTATACGAATGCGTTTGAATTTTCTAGGGATTATGAGCGATTGATGGATTGCCTCGATGCGAAGAGAAGGGATCTTGCCACACGTATTATTTATGAATGCATTCTGACGAAAAAAGAGCATTTCCCCATTGAATCCAATCAAACGACTACCCCATTTGACTCCTTTGCTTTGTTTGCTGATGCACTGATACAGCAGATTGACGCGTGTCTTGTTCATCCCAACAACGAAGAATTAAAGCGCCCATTGGCCGCGTTGAAAGACGACTTGCAGGATTCAGCCAATATTGCCTGTTCGAAGATGACAGGCTATTTGCAAGCCATTGACGCGGTGGTGGCCTCGTACATGCATTTATACCGCGCGTGCGATGCGTTGAATGTTGACCCGGCATCCGATGATTTTAATCGCCTGCTTATTTGTTATCAGGGCATTTTCCATTTAATGAATACCTATTGTATGCAAAATCAAACGTCTGAGAAACGGACGGCCCTAATCCTTTCGCTCAGCCAAAAACGGGAGCGAGTAGAAAAATCTTCTAATGGATATTCACCCCTTTTTCTGGGCAGTTTGCTTGGCGTAAGCGGGGCCGCGGCGGCTTTTTATGGCGCGAAAAAGGTGAATAAAGAAAGCCAAGAGCTGCTGGCTCCGGTGTTGATGATCAGTAGTGCCATTTTAATTGGTTATCATTTTTTTTCAGGTAAAAAGAAGACGGTGTCATTTAAAGAGGAGTTTGGACAAAACGACATGCAAAAAAACGCATGTCATTTCATCCAAACTCAAAAAATGGCCACTTGAATATTAATTCCCTTAATGGTCGGGCTTTTTCGCGTTTCACGCAGGTAATCTATCAAAGACACTTCGACCACATGAGCTTGGGTGGATGTGGCATGTCGAAACATTAATTTGCCATTGTCCCAAATGGCAAATCCTAAATGAGAGACATTTAAATGCGTGCCGATTTGTTGTTTTAAATCCCAATTGGGACGAATTAATTCAATGATAGCGCCATGAGGGATTTGATTGAACAAGGGGATGTTTGCATGCCCTGCGTGGTCAAAAAGAGCGGATAGTGGGATATAAGAGAGGGTGGATACAGCGCGCGGTAACGGACGCCCTGATTGCCGCAATGCAACGAGACGAGTGGCCTGCTCTTTGGACGATGCATTCGGGAGACGAATGATTGAAATCGGTAGATGTTGGTACCAGTTTGGCTTATCAATCAGTGCGGCTGCGGTCAGGGCTACGGCATGGTGGTTCGCATCACGAAGCCTGGGAGTGATGTCTTTGACCAAGCCCTGGCGTTGATTGTTTCGGTTCCAATCCAAACAAGTAAAATGGTTGCGATCAATAAATGAAACGTGCCCGTTTTTATAACGAATTTGACGGATCTTTTGTTGAAAACTGGGCAAGTCATGAGCGAGTGCCAATGCCAAAACCGTGTCTACATATGTTTCACAGTCAAATGCATCCGTGCGGTAAAGAGGGCTCTGATCATACCGGCCTTGCGGCCCTTCACCTAAGGCGCCCAACGCGTAAGGGGCGTTTAAAAATAATCGGCTGATGACCGCAATGCGCGCGGACAGGTTGGATTTCGGCAAGATGGATGGACTGTGATATAGTTGTCGAATGGTGATCTCTGCTGATTGCTCAGGATGGGTCGTATGGGCCCCGCATGCCCATGAGCTCATTGCGATACACCAGGTGAAAAAAAATGATTTGAACGGGCTGATAGAAGGCATGATTGACATGATTCAACTGAGAAGGTTGGTTATTTTACGCGTGTTTTGAGGAAGGAACAACAATGTTAAATGTGATTTGGTTGGCCATGATTGTTATATCCGTGATTGTGGGCGTGATTGAGGGGCGAGTCGATCAAGTGGTCCATGCGGTCACCGATTCGGCTAAATTTGGATTTGAGGTGGCCATTGGACTGACCGCCATCATGTCATTGTGGCTTGGGATCATGGGGGTTGCCACTGCGTCCGGCTTGGTGACGCGATTGGCTCACATGCTGCAGCCGATAATGCGTCGCTTGTTTCCTGATGTACCGGTTGATGATCCTGCGATGGGAGCTATGGTCTTAAATATTGCGGCGAATATGTTAGGCATGGCCAATGCAGCCACGCCGTTTGGATTGCAAGCCATGAAAGAATTGCAACGCTTGAATACCCATGTGCACACCGCCAGCAACTCGATGTGTACTTTTTTAGCCATCAACACATCGAGTGTGCAAATCATTCCTGCTACTGCTATGGCTTATCTTGCTGCCAATGGCAGCTTGCATCCGAGCAGCATCATCATGAGCACCTTGTTTGCGACCACCGTCTCGACTGTGGTCGCCCTGATTGCGGTCACACAGCTAGCCAAATTGCCGATTTATCGAATGAAGGACGCGGATAATTTATGAGTTCTCTTGCCGATCAGGTATCCAATGGGATGTTTCTGTCTTTTGTGGTGGGTATTCCATTGTATGGAGCCATCAAAAAAATAAATGTATTTGATGTGTTTATTGATGGTGCAAAACAAGGGTTTGAGACGAGTATCGGCTTGATACCCTATTTAATTGCCATGATGGTCGCCATTGGCATGTTGCGTGCATCGGGTTTTTTTGAGTTGTTAAACGTAGCCATGACCCCATTACTGCATGCCATTGGCATGCCGACACAATTGTTGCCGTTGGCCTTGATTCGGCCGTTTTCAGGGAGTGCTTCCACCGGCGTGATGGTTGACTTGATTCATGAGAACGGAGGGAACTCGTTCATTGCAAAGACCGCCGCCACCATGATGGGCAGTACGGAAACCACCTTTTATGTGATTGCCGTTTATTTTGGTGCAGTGAGCATCAAACGAACGCGTCATGCGATTCCGGCGGGTTTATTGGCCGATTTAGCGGGAGTGATGGCGAGTATTTTTATTTGTCGTTACTTGTTCAGTTAGCCAGTCGCCTAGACAAATCGGCTCTGCTGTTATACATTGACCCTTTTTATCAGGAAATTTGCATGCGTGTTGCCTTGATGGTTGAATACGATGGCAGCCAATACCATGGCTGGCAAGCCCAAACGGGCTTGCGTACGGTGCAGCAAGCGCTGGAATATGCGCTGAGTCAGGTTGCATCCGAGGATATTCGCGTGGTTTGTGCCGGTAGAACAGATACTGGCGTGCATGCCTTAAGCCAAATCGTGCATTTTGATTCAAAAAATGAACGATTGATGCGTGCGTGGATCCATGGCGTGAATTCTTTTTTGCCGAAGGATGTGTGTGTGAAGTGGGGGCGTGAAATGCCAGATGACTTTCATGCGCGTTATTCCGCCTTAAGCCGGCGATATCGGTATGTGATTTATAACACGCCAATTAGACCGGCCATGCTGCGCAGCAACGTCACGTGGCAATACCGTCAATTGGATCACCGCGTGATGCAGGACGAGGCCCAATGCTTGATTGGCGAGCATGATTTCACCTCGTTTCGATCGGTGGAGTGTCAATCTAAAACGCCCATGCGGAATGTGCACCATCTGCAAGTGACGCGTCGTGGCGATTTGGTGATGATTGACATCACGGCCAATGCGTTTTTACACCACATGGTTAGAAATATTGCCGGCGTTTTGATGGCGGTGGGCACGGGTCGAAAACCCTTGCACTGGGTGAACGACGTGTTGCTGTCTAAAGACCGAAAGTTAGGTGCGGAAACGGCACCGCCGTATGGGCTGTATTTGGTGGCGGTGGCTTATCCCAGTGCGTTTGGTGTGATGAAGGGGGTGACCGGTTTGCCCTTTCTATTGGATGATTTGGATTAGAATGATGGCGTTTAGACAGAACGGCATGAGAAAAACCGCATGCTGTTCTGTCCAAACGCTAAAAAGCCCTATTTAAAGTCTGGATGGAATACAATATGAATGATACAACTGAAAAACGAGCACATTTTATCAGGCAACTGATCACAGACGATCTGGCTTCAGGAAAACACACCGGTGTAGTGACCCGCTTCCCGCCAGAGCCCAATGGCTATTTGCACATTGGACACGCAAAATCCATTTGTTTGAATTTCGGTCTTGCAAATGAATTTTCAGGATCGTGTTATTTACGATTTGATGACACCAATCCCATCAAAGAAGACGATGAATATGTGCAAGCCATCATTGAAGATGTGCGCTGGCTTGGATTTTCTTGGTGCGCCATGACGCATTCATCGGATTATTATCAAGCGTTGTATGATTTTGCCGTGATGTTGATTCAAAAGAATTTAGCGTACGTGGATAGTTTGAGCATGGATGAGATTCGCGCATATCGAGGCACATTGCAGGAACCGGGGCGTGAAAGTCCATATCGCAATCGCACGGCGGATGAAAGCTTGGATTTGTTTTCACGCATGAAAGCCGGTGAGTTTGCGGATGGAACCCATGTGTTGCGCGCACGGATTGATATGCAATCGGGCAATATTAACATGCGCGATCCGGTATTATACCGGATTCGTCATGTAGCTCACCAGCGCACCGGCAGCGATTGGTGCATCTACCCGATGTATGACTACGCCCACCCCTTGTCGGATGCCTTGGAAAAAATAACCCATTCATTGTGTACCTTGGAGTTTCAAGATCATCGCCCTTTATATGCCTGGCTGATTGAGCATTTACCGGTTCCGGCTCATCCCATACAAACGGAATTTGCCCGCTTGAACTTGTCGCATACGGTGACCAGTAAACGCAAACTGCGTGAGTTGGTTGAACACCATGTGGTCGCCGGGTGGGATGACCCACGCATGCCGACTTTATCCGGCATGCGCAAACGCGGTTACCCGCCTGCAGCGATTCGACAATTTTGTGAAATGATAGGCATTTCTCGAAGTGACTCGGTGATTGACATGTCCTTGTTGGAAGCGTGCGTGCGTGAGGCATTAAACGCAACGGCCAAGCGTGCGCTGTGTGTACTCGACCCGCTTAAAGTGGTGATTGAAAATTATCCAGAAGATCACACGCAATCATTAACCGTCGCGTTCAATCCAAATGATCCCGATTCAGCGACTCGCGTATTGCCTTTTTCTCGCGAAATCTTCATTGAACGAAGTGATTTCATGGACAACCCGCCTAAAAAATATTTCCGACTGTCTCCGGGAACAGAAGTGCGCTTGCGTCACGCCTATGTGATTCGTTGCACCGATGTGATTCGCGACTCCGAAGGAAATGCCATTGAATTGCGATGCACTTATGATGAAAATACCTTGGGTAAAAATCCTGAAGACAGAAAGGTAAAGGGTGTGATTCACTGGGTGTCTGCAGCGCATGCGTATCCTGTAACGATTTATCAATATGACCGATTGTTCCACGACCAGAATCCTGCACGTGAAGACGATTTTATGCAATTTTTAAATCAAGATTCATTGCATTTGCAACAGGCTTTGTGTGAGCCTTCTTTGGCGACTCAACCGTTAAATGAAGTGTTTCAATTTGAGCGATTGGGTTATTATTGTGTGAATCAAACCGAGCATGGGCAGGTCACGGCTTTTCATCGCGTGGTGGATATGAAGGACACATGGGATAAGGTGGCTTAAATGCTAACGCTATATAACTCATTGACCCGTACGAAAGCGATTTTCAAACCCATGGTTCCTGGAAAAATAGGCCTGTACGCGTGTGGAATTACAGTCTACGACGATTGCCACTTAGGCCACGCTCGCTCGATGGTTTGTTTTGATGTGATCGTTCGTTTCTTACGTGCTCAAGGATTTGATGTCACTTACGTCCGCAATATTACAGACATCGATGATAAAATAATCAAACGTGCGCATGAGAGAGGGATTCCCATCCATGAATTAACCCGTCAATTCATTGACGTCATGCATGCGGATTCTCGTGCCTTGTCCATTTTGCCGCCCGATATTGAACCCCGCGCGACAGAGAGTATTGACGCGATTATCCGCCTGATTCAGCGCTTGATAGACACGGAACATGCTTATGTTGGGGAGAGTGGTGATGTGTATTATCAGGTCAGTCAGTTCAAAAATTATGGCCAATTGTCCAATCAAGATGTAGCGGCTTTGGACGCAGGTTCCCGTGTGGATGTGGTCTTAGCCAAGCGTTCGCCGCTTGATTTTGTCTTATGGAAACAAGCCAAACCCGATGAGCCGCAATGGCCATCGCCTTGGGGAAATGGTCGGCCAGGCTGGCATATTGAATGCTCCGCCATGGCAATGGCCGAATTGGGCGAGCAATTTGATATTCACGGGGGTGGGTTGGATTTACAATTTCCGCACCATGAAAACGAAATTGCACAAAGCGAAGGTGCAACGGGAAAACCATTTGCCAATTATTGGTTGCACGTAGGCTTGTTGCAGGTGAACAATGAAAAAATGGCCAAATCCACGGGCAATTTTTTCACGATTGCTGATGTGTTAAAAAAACACCACCCAGAAGTCATCCGGTACTTTTTATTAAGCAGCCATTATCGCAGTGCATTGAATTATTCAGAGGATAATATCTTCAGTGCAGGCAAAGCCTTGATGCGCTTGTACCAATCGATCAAAGATATTCCCAGTGAAGAACATCCCATCGATTCGCATTGGCTCGCGCAGTTTGATGCAGCGATGAATGATGATTTCAATACCCCCATCGCACTATCCGTCTTGTTTCAATTGAGCCATGAAATCAACAAGTCTAAATCGCCTCAATTGGCGGCTACCTTGAGGCAGTTAGGCGCGACCTTAGGATTGCTTCAAGATACCCCTGCGGCGTTTTTACAGGCAGGACCGGACGCTGATGCCATCACCTCGCGTGTAGCAGAGCGCTTTCAAGCTCGGAAAAATAAGGATTGGGCTGCGGCGGATGAAATCAGAAAGCAATTGTTGGCCGAAGGCATCGAAGTGGAAGATGGGCCTGAGGGCAGCACATGGCGGGTGATGTCGAGTTGATATGCTCAAAACGGCATCCGTCATCGTTTCGCCAGTTGATTGTTCTGTCGTCCCCGCGAAGGCGGGGATCCATTCCAAACGCGCGCTGGGAGCTACGGCAGCAATGGGTTACTGCCTTCGCGGGGACGACAGGATCGCCGAAAATCCAATTGAACTGTTTGGGAGAATGAAATGAGATCGCGGAACGTTTTTGTTGCTTTAACCCTCTTTGTACTGTATTTACCGGTAGCACTAGCCCACTCTCCTGAGGGGCTCTGGACCACCGTGGATGATAAAACAGGAAAGAAAAGAGCCGTGGTTCGTTTGGCTTTGACCGACCACGTTTTGACAGGAAGCATTCTAGACGTTTACCCAGAACCCGGTGACACCGGTACTTGCGAAAAGTGCCCCGGCCATTTTAAAGACAAGCCTATCCATGGATTGCAATTTCTCTGGGGTTTAAAAGATAGAGGGGATGGCGTTTGGGATGATGGCCAGATTTTGGATGTTAAAACCGGCCAGATCTACCATGCTCGATTAAGGCTCAAGGGCAAGAAACTCTACGTGCGTGGGTATATTGGCATGGTCCTCCTAGGACGAACACAAGTTTGGGTTCGTGAATAATGGGCGTTTGGACAGACAAGCATGAAAAAGGCCTCATGCTTGTCTGTCCAAATAGAATGAGCTCATAGAGATTTAGGGATTCAGTCATTTCGGAAATTCTGTCGTCTTCGCGAAGGCGGGGATCCATTGCTGCGGTGGCTCCCAGCGTGCTTCTGGGATGGGTCCCCGCCTTCGCGGGGACGACAGAACCATCAACTGGTGAAACACCAATGAGTTGTTGTGCTGAATATATTATTTAATAATCCTGCCCTGTTTTGTTTGACTAAAATTAAATCATGACGTAAGATTTAATTGCACACACAACACAAGGATGTCATCATGAACCGTTTATTCATTTCATTGTTTCTTATGCTCTCCGTTGGTTTATTGGCCGGTTGTTGCACGGACAATCAATGTGGATCGGAGACCACCTACGTGGCAACGACTACTTGTTCTTCATGCAATACGACCTGTAAAACATGCAATAATACCTGCAATACGTGTGGTTCTAATGCTAGCTATACGTATGGTGGTTGGTATTAGTGGTTTGTATTACACTCGTTTTTTCTCGCCAGAAAAAACGAGTGATTCTATCGTAACGTCAGAACAGCACATGGAGCGTCGCGAACGATCTCGTGAGCGGTACTACCCAGAAACGCGGGTAATTTGCTAGGTGTATGGGCACCCACAATGATGAGCGTACACCCTAACGCGACGGCTTTGTTGACGACATGGGTTTTAA
>JAOAUO010000061.1:0-3314 GCA_030157565.1 Legionellaceae bacterium | reverse complement strand
ACTAACACCATAAAGATAAGTATAAGATAAAGACATGGGTTTTAATGGATCCAATCTCAACAAATTGTTGTTCGCTAGGGATATTCAGCGCATCTCCTAACGCTGCCATGACGGTTTCTGCATCCGTTTTTATTGGGGTATCAAATTCAGCGAACCCCAGTCCTTGCGCCAGTTGCAGCGTTGCGGGGGGTTCAATCACATGCAGTAAAAATAATTTAGCATGAAACCGTTTGGCAATGTCCACCGCCTGTTGGCAAATGGCAAAATGGTTTTCGTTTAAATCGGTGGCGAGCAAGATGTGGGTGTACATAAAGACCTCGTTTGGACTTTTGACGGCACGGCATGAAAACAATATCCTGCCCGTGTCGTTCAAAAAATTAAGTTCAATATGAGTGTAGTTGATGCGGTGAAGAAAGATCAATGAGGTGAGCCATCATTTAAATACACGAAGCCCTCAAATATTGATGAGCCCATTTCCTCAAAAACCTCAAGCAACGGAATGAGAACAAAGTCACGTTTAAGCATCTGTGGATGGGGTATGGTTAAATCACGTGAGTGGATCATCTGAGAGCCATACAGCAATATATCGATATCCAGTGTTCTGGCGCCCCAATGGCGCTTGCGGATACGCTGTTGTTTTTTTTCAATGGCTTGGCAGTGGCGCAATAAGGCCTGTGCAGGCAGGGTGGTTTGGATGGCAATGACTTGATTGCAGTAATTGGGTTGAGCACGCACACCCATCGGCACGCTGCGATAGACACGCGATTGTTTTTTGATGGTTGAGCGCGGCAGGGTTCGAAGGGCCGCTATCGCTTGATTTAACTGGCGTTTTGGCACGCGCAAATTGCTACCTAGCCCTAAATAGCAATCGACCATATTAAGGGGCTTTTGGTTTTCGCCGTCGGCGATTTTTTTTAAGGAGCGGAGCGTCATCGAGTGCTACGATCATTTGAGCCCGAGCGTTCTCATCGACCTCTTGAAAGGTTGTCCACCACTCAGCCAACTCGATGGATTCATCACCGGCTAAGGCCCTTAGGGCAAAAAAATCATAAGCGGCACGAAAGCGAGGGTGTTCCAGTAATGCATATGGGCGATGCCCTGTGCGTTTTGAAAACCGATATTGCAAAAGCCAAATTTCGCGCATGACTTGTGTGAACCGTTTAGGGATGGTCACGCGTTTGTTTTGTTCTGATATGACCTGAGACATGGCTTTTTCTAGTGCGGGCAAGGGATCCATGCCGTCTTCTTTGAGTTGGGTGAGGCGAGCCATGAGCGGAAACCACAAGATGATGGCATATAAAAAAGCGGGCGTAATCGGTTTTTGGTCTCGAACACGAGTATCCGTGCTTTCAAGCGCGTTGATTAGCAGCGCATTCACTGGGTATTGGCTGTCAAACAGGGCTGCGGTTTGTGGAAAAAGGTGGTGAAATAAACCAAAGTGAACCAGCAAGCGTTGAACGGATTCGGATTCACCACATTGATAAAGCTTCGTCATTTCGTCAAATAAACGCGATCCGGAAATATGAGTAATGAGCTCACTTAAAGCGGAGATGGGGGCCGCCGTGAGCGGTTCAATTTCAAAATGTAATTTTGCACTAAAACGAATCGCTCGCAACATGCGAACGGGATCTTCTTGATAGCGGGTTTCAGGCACACCAATCATGCGAATCGTGCGCAGATTCACATCATTGACGCCTCCGGTGAAATCAACGATGGAGCCATCTAAATGGTAATACAGGGAGTTGATGGTAAAATCGCGACGCCAGGCATCTTCTTCAAGGGTTCCATAGGCGTTATCACGAATGAGCATGCCATGGTCGTTGGTTTGTTGATTGGGATCGATTGCGTCGACTTCATTGAGGCCTCGGAATGTGGCCACTTCAATGATTTCACGATGATAAAGAATATGAGCTAACTTGAACCGACGTCCGATGATGCGTGCATTACGAAATAACTGCTTGATTTGATTCGGCGTGGCATTGGTGGCTACATCAAAATCTTTAGGCGCTTTGCGTAATAATAAATCGCGCACACTGCCACCTACGAGATAGGCTTGAAATCCCGCGTCGTTTAATCGCGTTAACACACGCAGGGCATTGGGACTGATGTCCGTTTTTGATACATGGTGTTGATTGCGTGCAATGGTGTGTGCTGCGTCATTGGGCTTGTGTTGAGGCCTTGATTTACGCAATATTTTTTTAATGAAGTTGATGATTATTTTCACCTAATAGATAAGATAGCCCGAACATTATAACCAAGCTTGCAAAGAAAGTGAATCATGATCATTGGAATTTGGACAAAACGACATGTAAAAACACGCCGGTCATTTCGTCCAAATATCATCAGGGATTCAATACTCCAAGCGTACCCTATGCTCATGAAACCATGATGGCCTTGGTGTATTTTGATTCAGTGCTTGCAAGTACACGAGAATTTAAGAGCAATAACGACATGATTCGAAAAGATCGACGCCTTCAATTCGTTCTCGCGTAAAGCCCAGTACGTTGTTTGCACGATCATTATTCCGGGTCCAAGAAAGGTAAGCGGCCCTTGGCATACCTATGATAGTTCCACCCATTATTGAAGAAAGAGTATCAACAACAGCATTGCCGATAAAAAATCCACATTGATACCCCATGTTTTCTTGATCCGCTTCATTTTTGCGAATTTGTTCTGCATGCACAACATCATACCGCGTAGCGGTCTTCTTTTTATTTTCGTGGTCATTGATGAGGCAGACAGCACAACAACAAATAACACCCAATGTTCCACCTATACAATCGGATAGAGGGTCTAAGGCTAATTTCGTTCCTTTAACGGTATCAAGCAAGATCGCTAAGAAAGAGAGAGGCACGCCACTCTCTGGGGCATGCTTGGGTTCAACCCTCTCTGCTGTGTTGGTTTCAACAGGCTGTTCTTGAATGACTTCGGACGGTTTGTTCATTGCATGTTCCTTAATGAATAAAAGCGATATATTGTACCGATCGAATCTTTTTTTTTCAATGTGAATTGATTTGGTTTTTCGGAATATTAGACATGCCCTCAACCGGTCAAGATGAATGAGCTGATTCTATTTGGACGAAACGACATGCGTGTTTTTGCATGTCGTTTCGTCCAGACTCCAACATTAAAAAGCACGCAAAAATCCACATGCAATTTGATCCAAACAACGCTACACTCGCAAAGAAACAAAAAAATGAGGCGCCATGGAAATTTTAGATATTGTTTTTAGTGTACTCGCTTTGATTATAATGGAAATTGTTTTTGGCATTGATAATTTGGTTTTTTTATCCATTTTAACGGAGAAACTGACT
>JAOAUO010000060.1 GCA_030157565.1 Legionellaceae bacterium | reverse complement strand
GTTTATATTGCATTGATTTGGAAGAGGAGTCATTGCTTCTTTAGCTGTGTAGCGATAAATATTTTTTTCTTCACTGAGAGATGTTTTTCTAGCGAGTGCTTTAATGACACGTTGGTTCCATCAATTTATTGGTTTATTTCCGAAATCCGTCAATAAAAAATGCCTAAGGCCTGACTCCATGACTACGTCCATAAATATCCATCAAAACATAATCCTGACTGTTGAGCCGGGCATGAAATCCATTACACTAGGGTATCGACAGGATATTGATGGGCTGAGAGCTGTCGCTGTTTTACTAGTTATGCTGTATCATATTTTTGGGTCTATTTTTTCCGGAGGTTTTGTTGGGGTTGATATTTTTTTTGTAATATCAGGATACTTAATCACTGATCACATTGTTTTAGGATTAAAATCGGATAGTTTTTCTTTTAAAGAATTTTATGTGCGTCGAATGAGACGGATTTTACCTGTTTTTATTTTCGTTTTATTTGTTGTTAATCTAGTTGGTTTTTTTGTTTTTAATCCATCCGAGTTAACCCTGTTGGCTCAATCATCTATTTCCTCCATGCTCTCCATTTCAAACTTATATTTTTGGAAGTTTGTTTCCTTGGGTTACTTCCATGCGGACGCTAGCGTTATACCCTTGTTACATACTTGGTCATTAGGCGTAGAGGAGCAATTTTATGTGGTTTGGCCCATTACGTTATTTTTTTTATTTCGCGGCTTAAATCAATGGACGGCACTAGACAAGCAAAAGGTGAATTTGTTATTGATTCTTATTATTGTATTGTCCACGCTCATATCATTTTTTGGGTATTCATATTTTCGAAAGCATGAATCGTTGGTTTTTTATCTACCAA
The DNA here is from genome assembly GCA_030157565.1 of Legionellaceae bacterium. Classification (GTDB taxonomy): domain Bacteria; phylum Pseudomonadota; class Gammaproteobacteria; order Legionellales; family Legionellaceae; genus DDPF01. The sequence continues at coordinate 12,949 of JAOAUO010000060.1, read as the reverse complement.
TAACCCGAGCATTTGAGTTTCTCTTGGGTGCAGGGTTGGTCATTTATGAGACCAAGATCCCTAATCCTACAGCGATACGTTCATTTTTTATTTCAATATTAGGAGCTGCTTTAATCGTTTATGGTGCAAGTTTCCGGGCCGCAGACTATCCCAGTCATTATATTCTGCTTCCTTGCATAGGTACTGTACTACTTATTTACTCAGGAAAGATTAATTGCATTAATATCAATAAGATTTTATCGCTTAATTTTATGACGTTTCTTGGTTTGATTTCATATTCCCTTTATTTATGGCACTGGCCTATTATTGCATACGCGAACTATCTTGGTATTGAAATGGATGCTACTGTGGGGCTTGGGATCATTCTGATATCAATAATTTTATCGTTTTTATCTTGGCGTTATATTGAGCAACCATTTAGAAATAAGTATAAGTTAGGGCTAAAATATTCCGCGCTCTTTTTTTTTCTTATCCCAACGATTCTGGTCGGAGGATTTTATATTTTCTGCACAACAACGCCGAACGTGGGCTTTAATAAAATCTCTTTTATTGCACTGAAAGCCATCAACGATTTTTCCGGCCCTTTTACAGAAGGAAAATGCATTGATTCCCCTTCTTTTTATCCAGCATCGGAACAACAATGCTCCATTGGTCATTTGACCCAAAGTAAACCGGATGTGTTGATTGTTGGAGACTCGCATGCGATGGCTGCGGCAGGAATGTTAAATGTTTTGCTGGATGAAGTTCATTTAAAAGGTTATTTAGTGACTCAAAGTGGCTCACCTTATTTTTCTGGAATGATTCAAAATTGGAAAATAAATACATCGATGCAAAGAAGTTCGGCATTAACTAAAATGATTAATAAAAATCATTATGCCTATGTTGTATTAGGAGGGTATTGGAGTTATTACCCAGATTATATGCTTAGAGGTAAGCATTATAGTGAAAAAACGTATGTGGAACTTGAAAAAGGGCTTAACGATTCTATTGAGACTATTATGCATGCGGGAAGTATTCCCGTAATAATTTTTGATGTCCCTCCATTATTCAGAGTTCCAATGAGTTGCGGATTTATGCACTTTACATTAAGTCAGTGCTATAATTCCCTTGATAAGGTCATGAGGGCGCAGGCAAGCACGCGAAGCCTTATTCTTCGATTGAAAGAAAAATATCCCAGCATACGCTTGATTGATCCAAGTCTTGTTATCTGTCAAAATGAACAATGTCCTTCGGCATTAAATGGCCATCCTCTCTACCATTCGAATGGCGATAACAGCCATCTGAATTATTCCGGCTCAACCTTGATCGGCGAAATATATTCGAAAAAAATTCAAAATCCATTTACCTGAGTCTATCGGCGTTTAGACCAAACGATATGCAAAGCAGGCGCAGGATCATTCAAAAAAGGATTGTTTTTAATCATGAAAAACGCATTTTTTATTCTTGTTGGGGCGAAACCACCTCGTAACGCCTTGAGTAATCCTGGTGGGCAATTGACAATGTCGATAGGGGTTTGTGAATATATTTTGTCTGAAGGTTATCGTATCGAGGTGATTGATACTTTACAGGCAAGTTTCCCCATGCCATCTTTTAGTGCACGACTGAAGCGAGGCGTCAGTCGAATATATCAGCTGCTGAAGTTACTAAGGATAGGCCAAGTTGACGGTGTGATTATTTTCAGCGCAAATGGCCCTAGTTTTTATGAACGAATATTGATGGCGGGCTTGTGTAGGTTATACCATGTTAAATCCATTTTTTTTATGCTGGCAGGTCCCTTTGTTGGAGAGATGGAGCGCAGCTGGGTTGCGCGGTCGTTCGCGAAAATTTTGTTGAAGATGCCAAATTTTATAGGTATTCAAGGCGATAGTTGGCGCCCATTTTATCGAACGTTAAGGGTTGAGGAGGAGAGGATACTAACCATTCGAAATTGGTTGCCTCGCGATTTTTTACCCGTAGACAAGCCCATTGTATGTCATCGCGATGACATGATTTGTTTTTGCTTTGTTGGTTGGTTAATTGAAGAAAAAGGGGTCAGAGAATTATTTGAGGCAATTAAAGCACTGGCTTCAGATTACCGATTTGACTTTCTTTTTGTTGGTGGTGGTACCTTACAGGTTGAACTGGAAGAGAAAATCAAACAAAGCAATCTGAGTGCTCGGGTGAAGGTAACCGGATGGGTTGATTCACGTGGCGTATGCGAGCATCTTAAAAAATCACATGTTTTTATTCTTCCTTCAAAAGCGGAAGGTTTTCCTTTGGCCCTATTGGAGGCGATGTCGCTAGGGTTGCCTGCTATATGTACGAATGTTGGCGCTGTGGCCGATTCGTTAATTGATGGTCGGAATGGTTTTTTATTAAAAGATGGGGAAAGGGATACTATTGCTCGGGCAATGAAGCGTTATTTAATCACGCCTGATTTAGTTGCTGAACATTCTATTGAGGCGCGAAAAATTGCTGTTGAGCAGCATGATCGTGATAAAAATTGCATGCTTTTATTCGAACAATTTGTTTAAGCATTCGCCGATGCTCGTCTTGCGGGCAAATGTGGTGATGAAGTAGGTGAATCTCTGTTGACCTTGTTGGCATACTTTTTAATAGAGCAACCTCGCTCTGGTAAGTTACTTATTATGGGCCCGGTATGCACTGTTCAAATTAAAGCCATTTACCCCGTTGACTGATATTTATAGTCATCATTTGGAAAGTCCGGGAACAAAAGCATATTCGGCGAGTGACGCTAAAGCCCTGTTCTCTGATTTTGAGCAAGTTAAAATCAAAACCATGTTATGCCATGGCGATCTATTAACTTCGGCAGTAGGGCAGCGCCATCGAGGAATAGGCTTAACGCTTACGAAATTCATCTGGCCTCGATGGTTTTTTAACCGGTTCATGGCCTCTCATGGATTATTCATGTTAATTCACGCTAAAAAATAGAAGGGTAGATATGTGCGGTATTATTGGCGCATTTGCAGAGCTAGATAGTCATACCTTTCAACAAATGGTTGAATCCATTTCTCATCGTGGCCCTGATCATGCAGCGCAGGAGTCCATCGGCGATGTGCACCTTGGCCACACACGGCTTAGTGTGATTGATTTGTCCGAGCACAGTAATCAGCCTGTATGGGATTCGAAAAGAAAAGCATGCATTGTTTTTAATGGCGAAATCTACAATTACAAAATACTTCGCCAGTCGCTGCTTGCATTAGGGTATGCATTCGCTTCTCATGGCGATGCTGAGGTCATTTTAAATCTATATTTGCATGCGGGCGTGGCATCCTTTGAGCAATTAGACGGAATGTTTGCCTTTGCAATATGGGATGTACGGAATAAAGAACTGATTGTTGCGCGAGATAGATTCGGTATTAAGCCGTTTTATTACACTGAAAATGAAAATGGATTTTATTTTGCTAGTGAATTAAAAGCATTATTGTTAGTTCCGGGTGTATCGAATGCGTTGAATTACGATGCGTTATTGCGAACCATCGTTTTTTTGTGGAGTCCGGGACCAGAGACCATTCTTCAATCCATTTTAAAACTGGAGCCGGGTTGTTATTTCGTAGTGAAAGACCGCAAGGTGATCCAGCGCGAATGCTATGCGTCATGGCCTGATTATCAACCTCAAAAAATGGGTGTTCAACAAGCGTGTGAACGAATACAAGACGCACTTCAGGCTAGTATTGATGAGCAGTTGGTTTCAGATGTGCCCGTAGGCGCATTTCTTTCAGGAGGCCTTGATTCCAGTTTGATAGTGGCCATGGCAAAGAAGGCCGGCGCACATGAACTGGAATGCTTTACCATTCGGTCCCTGGCATCATCAGGGGAAGACTATGATGGGTTTGTTGATGACTTGCCCTACGCTAAGAAGGTGGCTCACGATTTAGATGTTCATCTAAACGTGGTGGATGCTACGCCGAACATCATGACATTGTTGTCAACAATGCTTTATCATCTGGATGAACCCAACGCTGATCCTGCGCCATTGAATGTATGGCTTATTTGTGAGCAGGCACGCCTGAAAGGCATAAAAGTCCTTTTGTCAGGCGCCGGAGGTGATGATGTGTTTACCGGGTATCGGCGTCATCGAGCCATTGGGTTCGAAAAATATTATTCTGCTATGCCATTTTTTTTCCGTTGTATACTTCAACGCCTCACTAGTCATTTGCCTAAGCGTAACCCGTTGTTGCGCCGTATTTCAAAACTATTCGCTTACGCTTCTTTGCCTGCGAATGAACGTCTTTTGTCTTATTTTTATTGGATCGATCCAGGCGTGGTTCGCGCATTGTTTACGGATGGCATCCAACGTCAGTTGAGTGAACAGCCGATGGCGTCTTTGTTGAGTGCCTTAGATGCGCGGCCTGAAAAAAATAAATTGGAGAAAATGCTTGATTTAGAACGCCGTTATTTTTTGGTTGATCATAACTTAAACTATACCGACAAAATGAGCATGGCGCATGGTGTGGAAGTTCGCGTGCCATTTTTGGATAAGGGCGTTGTAGAAGTGGCCTCTCATTTGGATGTTAAATTGAAGCAACGGGGGCGCGAAGGCAAATGGATTTTGAAGAAAATGGCCGAACAATATTTATCGAAATCAATTATCTATCGTCCCAAAGCGGGTTTTGGTGCGCCGTTACGGCGCTGGTTAAAACATGATCTAAATCCGATGGTGGATGATTTGTTGAGTGACGCCAGTTTAAAACAGCGGGGTTTGTTTAACCCTGACTCCGTGCGTAAGATGATAGAACAAGATCGAGCTGGAATAGAAGATTATAGTTATCCGATTTTCTCATTAATATGTATTGAACAGTGGTGTAGAATTTTTCTGGATGGTGATGAGCATTAGTTCAAAATAATGCTGGCTATTTTAAGGGTGAATATGAAACAGGTCCCCTGATCGTAGACTTGTTCTTTGTATAAAAACGGTAACGCATTAGGCTTGCTAGCCATGTAAATCACTTCACAGTAATCGGCGTCGTCATCTCATCGGTGCCGTGAAATTCTTGAAAAACAAATGAGATGAGACTTTAACTTTTCAATAACACGGCTTGTGGGTTTTTTTATTGCTCTCTTTCATTTGGCGTATTTAATATGGATATCAGACGCAATAGTTTTGATTTGATTAGACTCTTTGCTGCAGTGCAGGTCGCCTTCGGTCATTCGTTGTCTCTATTGGAAATCAAGTCACCGATCTTACAATTAATAAGTTCGGTTTTGGAGGCGTTTCCTGGCGTACCCATTTTTTTTATGATTAGCGGCTTTTTGATCACGGCGAGCTATGAAAGAAATCAAAATATAAAACAATATGCAGTCAATCGAATGCTTCGAATCTACCCGGCACTCTGGGTCACATTGTTAGTGTCGGTCATCATCATTAGTAGTTTTGGCTACCTTCACTTTGAAATATTAAGTGATTTTTTAGTTTGGATTTTTTGTCAATTAACAGTATTTCAATTTTACAATCCATCTTTTTTGAGAGGGTTTGGAGTTGGCGTAGTGAATGGAGCCTTATGGACTATCACGGTAGAACTTCAGTTTTACATTATTGTTCCCATGTTATATTTGCTGATAATAAAGTTCTTCAGCTGGAATGATCGTGCTAAATTCTTTTGGATTCTGCTGGCTTCAGCAATACTCATTAACGTTCTCTGTTATCAATTGTTCGGTTTAGATGGCACTATTGATGCTCATCAAGTCAATCCAGCGCTTTCAACTATCTTGCTCAAGCTCCTTAAGGTTACAATCGTACCTTATTTATATTGTTTTTTAATGGGTGTATTGCTGCGACTTCATTTGGACAAAATTCAGCGCTTTATAGTAGGTAAGTACAAATTTTTATCATGTTTACTAGTGTATTTCACCTTGTATGTCCTTTTCCATGAATCCATCACATTCCATTCCTCAAATCCCTTTACAATGATGCTCTTGGCTTTACCCGTCATTTCATTTGCATTCAGTTTTCCTCATTTGAGCAAGGCCATTCTGAACGGGAATGATTTTTCTTATGGCATATATATTTATCATACACTGGTTATTAATGTTTTTGTATGTTCTGGATTAATGGGCGCTTGGTATTTTCTTCCCTTAGTTATAATGATTACTGTTATTTTTTCCATCTTGTCATGGGTGCTTATAGAGAAACCAGTGTTAGCTTTTAAATATAATCCACTAAGAAAAATTGCAGAAGAAAGATATCTTGGCCATAATAAAACCGATGATGAAATGAGACTTGGTCCTGTTGAAATTTAGCATGAAGGCGCGTAATTCTTGACAAGAAGATTGATAACGACCATCAACGATGTTCTTGTATAAAAAACGTTTTTTCGTTGATTTCAACACATTTTTTAAAGGATAAGTATGAAACAAATTCTACAAGACCTTGTTAAAGAAGCTCCATCTATTGTTCATGCTCCATCTCCACAATGTGCGCGTGGCCAGCTGATTATAAATACACAAGTTACTTTAATATCTGCTGGTACAGAGCGCATGCTCGTAGGTTTTGGAAAAGCTTCGTACCTTGAAAAAGCGCGTCAACAACCTGAAAAAGTTAAAATGGTTCTCAATAAAGTCAAGACGGATGGTCTATTTTCTACCCTTGATTCCGTTCGATCTAAACTGGCGCAGCCATTGCCACTGGGATATTGTCATGTAGGGGTTGTAGCTGATATTGGTATTGATGTTGATGGGTTCAAACCGGGTGATAGAGTGGTATCCAATGGTCCACATGCCGATGTCGTGAAAGTAGCAAAAAATTTGTGTGCACGTATTCCTGAGCAGGTAGATAACGAGAGTGCTGCGTTTACTGTACTGGCCAGTATTGGTTTGCAGGGGATTCGTTTGGTGCAGCCAACGTTGGGTGAAACGATTGTTGTCACCGGTGTGGGTTTGATTGGCTTATTGACCGTGCAATTATTAAAAGCGCAGGGTTGTCGTGTGTTGGCGATTGATTTTGATGATCAAAAACTCGAATTGGCACGACAATTTGGTGCGGAAATATGTAATCTTGGGCGAGGTGAAGACTCGGTAGCCGCAGGAATGGCGTTCAGCCGAGGACGAGGCGTAGATGCGGTTATCATTACCGCATCCACTAAGTCGAATGATCCGGTCATGCAGGCGGCGCAAATGAGCCGCAAGCGTGGGCGTATTGTGCTAGTTGGTGTGACGGGGCTCGCATTGAATCGGGCTGATTTTTATGAAAAAGAACTAACATTTCAGGTCTCATGTTCATATGGACCGGGTCGTTATGATCCTAATTATGAAGAGGTCGGACTGGATTATCCCATTGGTTTTGTACGCTGGACTGAACAGCGAAACTTTGAAGCCGTGCTGGATATGATGGCCAGCAATCAACTGAACGTGACGCCCTTGATTACACATCGCTATGCGTTTGAAGAAGCAGCGCAAGCCTATCAGACATTGATGGATGATCGTTCGGCCTTAGGTATTTTATTGCAATACACATCTGATGTAGCTACACGCAATGTAAAAGAGATTTCATTGCGTGCGCATATGGATTTTGATCCAAGCAAGCCTGTATTAGGTTTCATTGGCGCAGGAAATTATGCTTCACGAGTATTGATTCCTGCATTTAAGGCTGCTGGCGCGCAATGCCATACCCTTGCAACATTAGGCGGGGTGAACGGTGTGATTCACGGTCTAAAAACCGGGTTTATTAAAGCATCAGTCGATATAGATGCCATAGTTGCTGATAAAACAATCAATACAGTTGTCATTGCCACGCGTCACGATACACATGCGCATTTTGTAACGAATGCGCTGGCGGCAGGCAAGCATATCTTTGTTGAGAAACCGTTGGCGATTCATTTAGACGAACTGGCAATGATTGAGGCGGCTTATCACACGGCCATTATGTCAGGTAAAAAAATGCATGTGATGGTGGGATTTAATCGACGTTTTTCCCCACATATTCAGAAAATGCATGCGTTATTGAAAACGGTGAAAGAACCGAAGTCATTTATCATGACCGTGAATGCAGGAAGCATTCCTGCACGTCATTGGACGCAAGACCATGCGGTTGGGGGTGGGCGAATCATCGGTGAGGCGTGCCATTTTATTGATTTGATGCGCTATCTTGCCGGGTGTGAGATCACCTCGATACAAGCACGGCGAATGGGTGATTCGCTTGGGATGACGATTACTGAAGATAAGGCGGCCATTACCTTGGGCTTTGCCGATGGATCATTTGGCACGATTCATTATTTAGCCCATGGTGCCTCTGGTTTTCCCAAAGAACGGATCGAGGTGTTTACGGCGGGTCGTGTTTTGCAGCTGGATAATTTTCGTAAACTCAAAGGGTTTGGTTGGCCTGGATTTCATAAAATGAATCTTTGGCGACAAGACAAAGGTCAAACGGCTTGTGTGTCGGCTTTTTTGCGTGCAATTGAACAGGGTACTGATTCTCCGATTGCCATTGAGGAACTTTTTGAAGTGGCTCGTGTCAGCCTGCAAGTGACAGAATTTCTTCGACAACAAGCATGAAACCGGCTCAAGTGGCTCGGTATTTTCATACCATTAAATATTTAAAATGGAAGCAAATTTTTTATCAGGTGTATTACGTATGCAAACGTAAATTTAGTTTAGGGCCTGTTGGAAACTTATCCTTCGTTGCTCGACCTGGATCCCGCGGACAAGCCGTGGGACGTGGAGATTTGAATGAACCCATCCTAAGCAATTCAAGCGGTCACTTATCTTCAGCTTTTTTATCTTGGGCGTCTCCTGCCGTTTTAGTCTCTTGTCTTTCTGATGAAGGTGAATTTTCATTTCACGGTGAAACAGGACGATTAGATGATGCAGGCATTTGGAATTCGCCTCATCACTCAAAGCTTTGGCTGTATCATTTACATTATTTTGATGAGTTGACGTGTGTTGATGCAGACGCAAGAGGGGAACTGCTCCATCGTTACATCGATACCTGGATTGATCATAATCTACCCGGTATTGGCAATGGATGGGAGCCTTATCCGTTGTCTTTGCGATTAGTGAACTGGGTGAAGTGGTTTTCTAATCAATCGGTCAAACCGGAATGGTTAGTCAGCCTTGGAATACAAGCTGACGCATTAATGCAACAAATTGAATACCATATCCTGGGCAACCATCTCTTCGTCAACGGCAAAGCATTGGTTTTTGTGGGCACTTATTTTACCGGTAAGCGTGCCGATGCTTGGTTAAAAAAAGGGCTTCAAATTCTCGATCGTGAAATCAACGAGCAATTTCTAGCCGATGGCGGGCATTTTGAGTTGTCGCCCATGTACCATGCGACCATGCTGTGGGACATGTGTGATTTGGTTCATTTGGCGAACCAATCCAATCAGGCTGTTTTATGGTCTCGACGAGCGCATTGGCACGTTGTGATCGAGCGGGGATTGCATTGGTTATCGTGCATGACGCATCCGGATGGGGATATTGCCTTTTTTAATGATGCAGCATTGGGCATTGCGCCCACGCTCGCTGATTTGTTGATTTATGCTCGACAGTTGGAGGTTCCCTCTGTTTGTAGTCTGGGCCTTGGCCCAACGGGGCTTGATATTTTATCTTGTTGGGCCAAGGCCCAACCTACAAATAACAATAATTCGGGCATTTCAACGCAGTGGCTAAAAGAGAGTGGTTATTGTACGGCCCACTTCAAACAGAATGGCAAAGCCATTGTAGACGTGGCGAACGTGGGTCCGGATTATCAGCCGGGCCATGCACACGCAGATACGCTCAGTTTTGAGCTCAGTCTTTATGGGCAACGATTTATTGTCAATTCAGGCACTTCGCAATATGGCGAAGATGAGCGACGACAGCACCAACGCAGCACGAAAGCACACAATACGGTTTGTATTGATGGCCAAAATTCATCCGATGTTTGGGCCGGCTTTCGCGTGGCTAGACGTGCCTATCCACGTGATTTATTGGTGCGTGAGGACTTCATCGGTTGTTCGCATGATGGGTATAGGCGGCGGCCTGGTCGGAATATTCATCGTCGTGAATGGAGCTTTTCAGAGAATAGCATGATGGTCCGAGATATGATTACAGGCCGTTTTTCTGAGGCAGTAGCACATTATTATTTTCATCCCGATGTTCGTATTCTGAAAATAGAGGACCAATCGGTTGTTTGTTGCTTGCCGGGAGGGCAAGAAATATGGCTTGCATTCAATGGTGGACGCGATGTGTGCATGGAGTCGGCTGATTGGCATCCTTATTTTGGAGGTTCGGTGAAAAATACACATCTAATGGTTCACATCAACGAATCTCAATTAGACACCCACATCACTTGGTCCATTTGATTTGAATATACTCATTTTATCATTTTATTATTCCCCTGATTTATGTGCGGGTTCTTTTCGTTGCACGGCCTTGGTTGAGCAGCTAAACCAAATAGCCGATCCCAGTATTCAAATCGATGTATTGACGACGTTGCCCAATCGCTACGCCTCGTTTAATGCCAGCGCTCCTGAAGTAGAGCAACGGCAGAGGCTCACTATTCGACGCATTGCGTTGCCGAGTCATGCCAGTGGGATGCTGGATCAAGCCAAAGCATTCACTCATTTTGTAAAAGAGGCCAATCAACTAGTCAAGCACAAAGAGTATGCGTTGGTTTTTGCTACCTCATCTCGTTTAATGACTGCGGCATTGGGCGCATGGATTGCTCGTAGAAAAAAGGCAGTCCTTTATTTGGATATCCGAGATATTTTCGTTGATACCATTAACGATGTGCTTCCTGCAGGGATTACCTTGTGGGCCAAACCTATTTTTTCATGGTTAGAACAGTGGGCGTTTACTCGAGCTCAACGCATCAATATGGTATCAAAAGGATTTCAGGATTACTTGAGTGCACGCTATCCTTTGGCGGAACTCCGTTTTTTTACAAATGGAATTGATTCGGAATTTATTGCCTTAGACCGGGTTTATCATCGTGCTGTATCAGAGCGGATTTTGACCATTCTTTACGCCGGAAACATAGGTGAAGGGCAAGGGCTGCATTTGATTATCCCCGATTTGGCTCAGCGATTGAAAGGGATGGCTCAATTCAAATTGATGGGTGATGGTGGCCGAAAAAAACAGTTAGAAGAGGCCCTGATGGCCTCTCATTGTCAAAACGTTGAGCTTCTGCCGCCAGTATGCCGTGAGCAATTAATTCGAGAATACGAACAAGCCGATGTGCTCTTTCTTCATTTAAATGATTACGATGCGTTTCATAAAGTATTGCCTTCAAAAATATTTGAATATGCGGCAACGGGTAAGCCTATTCTAGCTGGCGTTGCGGGCTATTCTGCTTCATTTATCAAAACAGACATACGCAATGCGGCCGTATTTTCTCCCTGCGATGGTGCGGCAGGTGAAGCGGCGTTTGCATTGCTCAGCCTGGAATCGATACCACGAGACGATTTTGTAAAAAAATATGCGCGGGACCATATCATGCACGCGATGGCCAATGATATATTGTCTTTGCTATCAGTTGGAGTTTGAACGTTTATCAATGGACGATGATGAATATATTATTAACCGGTGCTACGGGGTTTGTGGGTCAAAAATTAATAGATGCTTTACTTAAACAAACAGACGTTCATTTGCGGCTTGCTGTTAGAAAAGTACCTGCGCGTGATTTTTGCCATCGGGTTGCATTAACACCCATTGACGATATTTCTGCGAGTACTCACTGGCAGAATATGTTAAGTGATTGTCAAGTTGTGATTCATGCAGCGGCTCGTGTTCACGTGATGGAAGAGCATGCGCAAGATCCACTGGCCGCTTATCGTGAAACCAATGTGGCCGGAACATTAAATCTAGCGCGCCAAGCCTCGCGCCTTGGGGTGAGGCGTTTTATTTATTTAAGTTCCATCAAGGTCAATGGTGAGTTAACGCCCGATGGAAAACCATTCAATGCCGATGATGATGCCTTACCTCAATGTGCTTATTCCATATCAAAATACGAAGCAGAACAAGGTTTATTGGCTTTGGCTGAAGAAACCGGGATGGAAGTCGTGATCATTCGGCCGGTGCTGGTGTATGGTCCGGGTGTTAAAGGTAATTTTAGACACATGATGGAGTGGTTGCAAAAAGGGATTCCGTTGCCGTTAGGCATGGTCAATAATAAGCGAAGTTTTGTGTCGGTTGATAATTTAATTGATTTAATGATCACGTGCATTGATCACCCAGGCGCCGCCAACCAGGTTTTTTTAGTGAGTGACGGCGAAGATTTATCCACAACAGTCTTGCTGAGAAAATTAAGACGTTTGCTGGATAAACGAATGATATTGTTGCCTGTTCCCGTTTGGGCCTTGAATGGAGTGGCAACGCTTATCGGAAAACAGGTGTATGCCGAGCGCTTGTGCGGTTCTTTGCAGGTTGATATTGAGAAAGCACGCGAATTACTCAATTGGCAACCTGTGGCCCGTGTAGATGATGTTTTGCAGGCTACTGTTGAAGACTATCTTTGTAGTCATGCCGTTTGAGCGAATGAAATCCATTTGAGATACTGATGTCCCTTTATAAAAAATTTAGCCAAATTCTTATTTCACAGGAACGAAAGCAGTTGCCTGTGCTGTTGCTGTTGATGTTGGTTGGCATGGCATTTGAAACGCTGGGCATCGGTTTGATTATACCGGTGCTAGCACTCATGACGCAGGCTGATTTGCTCGAAAGTCATCCCGGATTACAGCCATGGCTTCACGCGCTGGGGGAGCCGACTCAAGTGCAATTGGTTGCCGGAGGGATGATTGCTTTGTTGGGGCTGTATTGTTTCAAAACCGGGTTTTTGGTGTTCATGCTTTGGAGACAAAATAAATTTACCTTTAGCCTTCAAGCGGCGTTATCCTCTCGACTGTTTAGTGGCTATTTGCGCCAACCATGGAGTTTCCATCTGCAGCGAAATTCGGCGCAATTAATTTTAAATGTGACCAACGAGGTGAATGTATTCATTAACACAGCACTTCAATCGGCCATGACGCTGCTG
>JAOAUO010000059.1 GCA_030157565.1 Legionellaceae bacterium | reverse complement strand
GGCTTTGTTGCAGCGGCCTCAAGAACTTCGCGGCGTGATATGCCTAGGGCCTCGGAGATCTGGGCAAACTCATTTACTAATGCAAGATTTACCTGGCGGAAAGTATTTTCAAATATCTTTGCAGCCTCCGCGACTTCAGGTGATGAAACCTCGATTATCGAATCGCAGAAACTTCCGTAAAACTCGCGCGCCTTAGCTACTGCCGCAGGCGTTAGCCCACCGATTAACCGTGGCGTGTTTTTTGTTCCCCACTGGGTGTTGCCTGGGTCCACACGTTCTGGTGAAGAGGCAAACAAGTGCTCTACCCCCGTAATTCGCGCGGCAATCTCTTTGCGCAAGGTGCCTGGGTACGAGGTGGATTCATTAACAATCAGGGCAGAGCTTTTTACATTCTTAGAAATCAACTCTGCCGCGGCGTGAACGAAAGACAAATCTGGGTTTCTTTCATTATCTAAAGGCGTAGGAACCGCGATAACAACGACTTCTGAGCCGTCTAGCAAAGTTGCATCGGTACTGGCTCGATACTTTCCAGTTGAAATTAGCCCTTGAAGTACCTGACCCGAAACGCCTTCAATATGTGAATGACCGCCATTTAATTGATTGACTAATAATGGGTTTACATCAAATCCCAAAACCTCATGACTGGCTTCGGCTGCCCCGACGGCAATAGTCAGCCCGACATACCCTTGACCGATTATTGCTACACGCATGGGGTTAGATTACCGAGTTATTTGAGGTTTGGGTTATTTGGGTCGAGTCGCTTCATCTCCTTGAGCGCTCGATCGATCTCTTCTTGTGGCAAACCTTGAATTCTGGAACGGAATGCCCACAGCAGGTAATCATCTTTGAAGTACTTCAACGAATCATTAGATACAGCCACCGCTTCAGAGACCAGTTTGTTATTGGCCAAGATGTCAGCCACCCGATACATATAGTTTGCATCTAACGGAGAAACGTATGCAGCTTGTTGCACAAGTTTTGGGTCCTTTGAATTCAATGCCGATAAGAACTTAGAAGAGGCAATCAGCGGTTGTAGGCCAATCACTAAACCAACAAGCCCACACACAAACATGCCAACCAAGACTCCAGCACTAACCTTATTGTGGGCGCTAACAGCAACGTTTCTGCCCTTCTTAAGCCCTTGCTTGGGAATTACATCCGCGGTTGCTTCACGAGTATTTATCTCATACCCAATTATCAATCCCGAAATAATCCAACCCCACACTGCAAGGCCAAGTTGGTTCAAACTAATAATTGATTGTGCTTGGTAGGCAATCCAGACAGCAAATAATCCCGAGAAGAACGGGTCAAAAGAATTGCTACGACGTAAGACTTTCCAAGCAGATACAAGAACCAAGCCGAGCATAAACAAGTAAATTATTAATAACGGAAAGCCGCCATTAGAGGATAAATCCAACAAAACATTGTGGGCAGCATTAGAAACCACATCTGGCCCACGTCGTAAGGTTGCTTCGATCGTTCGTGCTCGTCGGTACCAATCGCCGTAACTATCAAGACCAACACCGAACCATGGATGCTCTACTGTCATTTTCCAGCCTGCACGCCAATAATCCCCACGGTAAGTTACCGATGCCTTATACAGAAATGAGGCTAGCGGTCCACTATTTAATGAGCCGAGAGCAACAAAAAATGCACCGATGAAACTTGCTACAAGTGCTGGGATCAATACGACTCTAAATTTGGAACTCTTGATCCAGACTAAAGTTACAATCGCCATTCCACCTGCAAGCACCAAGAAACCTTGTTGCGAATCCGTTGATGCAATCACCACAACGGAGGCAATTACATCTAACGCCATGAAAATACGAAGCAACTTCTTTCCATTACTAATCATTAAGGCAAATGCAACGATTCCATTAAAGCCAACAAAAGATGATTGAAAGTTAGGGTTTCCCAAGAACCCAATGACTGGGTTATACTCACTAACCCAGTTAACGGGATCCCCACCCACGGACTGAACTAATCCATAGATGATTGATGCCCCGCCAGTTACAAGCAGTACCCAAGTAATTTTTATAAATACAGAGATTTGTGCTGCCAAAACCGCCGCTATCAGTAACATGCATAAAGAAAAATAGGCCAGAAATCCAGTAGCTCGTCCAAAAGTTCCATAGAACTCTTGGTTGAAATTGGTGCCTGAAACACAAAGTACAACAATCAAATCAATAACGAAGGCTAAACCAAACGCCTGAACCAGACGATATCTTTTCTGAAGAACTAGCTTATGGCTTACAACTAAAGCCCCTAGCGCCGTAAGGCCACCCACTGTTATTACAGCAAGCTTTGGCACATTAATTGGATCGAATGCAGAAGTCGGGAGTACCACCAAAGTGGCTATGCCGACCACCCACATCAAAAGACGCGAGAAAACAACCTCACCAGAGCTTTTTGCCATGTTCCAAGAGTACTAAGCCTTAGCTCTACTAACTATGTATTGAATAGCCGAAACCCGGCCCTCTCGAGGGAGAGAACCGGGTTCCGGACTAGAGCTAACT
>JAOAUO010000058.1 GCA_030157565.1 Legionellaceae bacterium | reverse complement strand
ACCCCAGGTTCTGTGCCTCGCACGCGGGGTTGCTTCGCTGACGCTCGCCCTGACGGCGCACGTGTTTCTGGCGAAACGATGACGAAGGCCGCATCATCAGTTGGGTCTGCGCTCCAACGACCTATTTATTTTTTTAAAAGAAGGATGTCATCCATGAAACGGATTCTATTCAGCGTGTTGTTGTGCCATCTCAGCACGGTCGCATTGTCCACTGGCATTCAAAATTCACTCAATCGCCTCATCAATCAAGTAGACCCTAACATTAACATGGGCATGGAAGTGGTGGATTTAAACACCGGTGAAACCCTGTATCAACGCAATGCCACGCGCACATTCACACCCGCTAGTAACATGAAATTATTTTCAGACGCAGCAGCCCTTTTGGTATTAGGACCTGATTATCGCTTTCAAAACCAGCTCAGCACGGATGCATCTTCGCTGGACCATGGGGTACTAAACGGCTCGATCTACTTGCATTTGTCAGGCGATCCATCGTTTACGCAAGATCACTTAGATGTTTTGTTTTCTCAATTGAGCACTTGGGGCGTTCACCAAATCAAAGGCAATGTTGTATTGGTTAGCAATCATGGTGTGGTCAACGCTTACGCACCCGGTTTGGCCGTAAAAGATTTAACCTATGGCTATGGCGCGCCGATTGCACCATTAATGCTGGATGAAAACAGGGTCACTGTCACCATCAATCCCTCTTATCGTGTGGGCAGCCCTGCAACGGTGGAGCTCAACGCACCCGGTTCAGGTTTAGTGCTGGTCAATCAAGTCAATACCGCTCAAAATGCCTCAAAATGCGGCGTGGATTATAAAACAGACGCGGAAGGCCACTTGACCGTTCGTGGTTGTGTGGGCTTAGGCCAATGGGCCGTGCAACAACGCTTGGCCATTCGCAACCCGTTGCGTTATGCAGAAACATTAATCGCTCACCAGCTCACCCAATTACACATTCAACTCGATGGACACGTGTTACTCGGCAAAGCCCCTGCTTCATCGCTTCTGTTGGCCTCACATGTGTCCAAACCCATAAACCAACTGATGGCCGACACGTTAAAACCCTCCGATAATTTATATGCTGATAGCTTGTATCTTCATGCGGCCGCCAAATTACACGGCACACCACTCAATTGGGCCGAAGCACAACCGGTGGTGAAAAAATTTCTGCAACAAGAAACAGGGATTCCGTTAGACAATGCGGTACTCGTAGACGGTTCAGGCCTGTCACGCAACGATTTACTCACGCCCAGACAAACCGTGAGCCTGCTTCGTTTTTTATACGACCGTTTCCCCCTTGCCTATGAGTACATTTCTGCTCTACCGGTTGCAGGCCAAGATGGCACCTTGCAACGGCGTTTACGAAAACCGACTCAACAAGGGTTGATTCGTGCAAAAACAGGTTCAATGACGGGCATCATGAGCTTATCGGGCTATTTATATACTGCAAACGCCCATACATTGGCTTTTGCTATTTTCATCAACACCACCCCCGGCACCAAATCCTCTATCTCTGGGCGGTACCGCTATTTAGTGGATGCGTTGTGTGATGCGCTTCTAGCGGAACGCCCCAATAACCGTATTTTCGCGAGCGCGCCCAAAGCACATGCGCGCGTTGCATTCCAGCTACGCCCCAATCAGGCTGATCGACAACGCAACCAGCAAGCAAAATGGCGGCGCATGGAATTGGCTGTGAAAAAAGCACTTCGCGATCAATCGGTTACCGTATTATTTAGAAACGAGCAGTTGGTGTTAATTGATCATGGCGCCAACGCGAATGCGGTTTGGGATGTGTTGCAAACATTAGCCAAGAAATATTCATTTGCGGTTGCCTTGGAAGGCCCATCAGCACCCACTGGCAGCACACAACAGCCCCATTTACTATGGGTCAAAAGTGCCCATCCAGCGGATCCACTGGTACGAACGTGGACCGTGCAGGAAGCGGTGGTTTAAGTCAGTGAGGCTTATCTCTGTCATTGGGTCGCAGCTCAAATGACAGAGAATCCGTTTATTCCAATTGCCGAACGTAATCTTTGGCAACGCGAAGACCTTCCGCCAGATTATGCTTGACTTCAGGATGCATGTTCTCACTTTGTGCATTCATCTCAATTTGGCAATCTAAAATGAATTCGTGTAATAACCTGATTTTTTCGGCAGGATCACATCCTTTATTGTAAATGTCATCAGCCAATTGCTTCATGTTCATCATGATTCTCCTCATGCTCGTTAACTGCTTGATTCTAAATGACGTCTCAAAATATCCATTTCAGCACGCATCGCCTCCAATGCATCACGCAATTCCAAGACCAACACCACGCCGGGTATATTGACACCCAAATCCCCCTGCAAACGACGTGCGGATTGAATTCGCTTGATCATGCTCGCATCAAAATCAACGGGGTTTATCGACTGAAGTGTGTGGCCAAACAAACCATGCTCCAACAGTTCCATCAAGACGTCTTCAGGAATATGGTAAGCGTGACAAATGTCTGCAAACGAAACGGCGTTGGCCTGCTCATCCATTAACACGCCCGTTACAACCTGAAATTGGCTCATGGTTACACCCCCATCTTTTCACGTGGATTAAACGGCATTTGTTCTGCCATGGTTTGGTAGAGCGTACGGGCTGCATCCGTTGTGGGTTGAGGAATCATGATCTTCAAAAGAATATACTGATCCCCCGGTTGAGCCCCAGGCAAACCGCGTTTTTTAAGGCGCAAGGTTTGGCCTCCTTGCGAGCCCGCTGGTATCTTTAAATCAACCTGACCTCCCAGTGTGGGCACTTTCACCTGTGCGCCTAGCGCCGCTTCCCAGGGTGTAATGGGCAAGGTCACATAAATATCATGGTTCATCACATCAAAAAATGGGTGTTTATTGACGTTGATCGTGAGCAGAAGATCCCCTTTTTCTCCGCCTGCGCGTCCGGGTTGGCCTTGACCCGTTAAGCGCAATTGTTGCCCTGATTTCACGCCTGGTGGAATTTTTACTCGAAGTGTTGGGGTGCTGGTTTGTGATGGGCCGGTAGCCGGAAGTTGTAATGCTTTGACCGTGCCTTGATACGCTTCTTCCAAATCAATGCTGACCGTCCCCAGCAAATCGCCTCCTTTCGCATGTTGTTCACGAAATGGACGCGAACCAAACAAAGATTCAAAAAAATCCTCCGTTGACTGATAGCCACCCATCCCCGGATGCCCCTCGCTTGCATGCGATCGGGAGGCCTGCGCATTTTTATTCAACTCCCAATCCCTTCCATACTGATCATAGACCTTGCGTTTTTCGGGATCTTTTAATGCTTCATAAGCCTCGCCCAACGCTTTAAACTTCTCTTCAGCGTCTTTTTCCTTATTCAAATCCGGATGATATTTCCGCGCCAATCTCCGATAGGCCATTTTAATGTCTTTCGCTGTGGCCTCTCGGGTGAGCCCCATGGTCTTGTAGTAATCTTTATAATCCATCGGTCACCACCTCTTATTGATTTATTGATTATTTTTGAAAAACATACGTACCCGGCGCTTCAGCTAAGGATTGGTCTGTCAGAGGGGCCGGAACACGTGTGCCATGAGAGTGTTTCACCAACCAATCATGCCAAGCGATCCACCAAGAGCCTTCTCGTGGTGAGGCAACAGCCAGCCATTCGTCCGGTCCTAAAAATGCCGCTTGTCGTTTTCGTTCGTGGATGCGATAAGAACGCCCTGGGTGAGCGGGTTCACTGACGATTCCCGCGTTGTGCCCTCCACTGGCTAAAACAAACACCAGATCACTGCTGATCATCAAATGCGTTTTATACACCGATTGCCATGGAGCCACGTGATCTTTTTCCGTACTGACCACAAAGGCTGGCAAGTGAATATTTTCAGCCACCACATGCTCACCCTCAATGGTAAAACGCCCTGCGGCAAAGTCATTGTTTAAAAAAAATTGTTCAAGGTATTCGCTGTGCATTTTATAAGGCATGCGCGTTGTATCTGCATTCCAAGCGAGGAGATCAACCATACTGCGGTCTTTTCCATGCAGGTAGTCTTGTGTCATTTTAGACCAAATTAAATCATACGAACGGAGCATTTGGAAGGAACCTGCCATTTGCTTGGTATCCAAATACCCCTGGTCCCACATCATGTTTTCAAGAAAAGAGACCTCGCTTTGATTGATAAACAGCATCAACTCACCGGCATCAGTAAAATCACCTTGCGCGGCCAACAAGGTCAAGCTTTTAAGGCGCTTGTCTTTTTTAACAGCAAGGGCTGCCGCTGTAATCATGGCTAACGTGCCGCCTAAACAATACCCCATTAAATGTATTTTTGTTTTTGGAAACACTCGAGAGACAGAATCAATAGCCGCTATGGCCCCTTTTCGGTAATAATCATCCATGCCTAAATTGCGGTCCTCCGAGCCTGGATTCCGCCATGAAACAATAAACACCGTGTGCCCTTTGGCGACCAACCATTTGACCATTGAGTTTTCAGGTGATAAATCCAAGATATAATATTTCATGATCCAGGCCGGCAGGATGAGAATGGGCTCTTTATACACGGTTTCAGTTTGTGCATCGTATTGAATCAACTCGATCAAATGATTTTGAAACACAACCCGACCGGGTGTAATTGCGACATCTTTACCGGGGATATATCGCTCCACTCCCGCGGGCTGTGCGCCGGTGAATTTATCCAACATGTCTTTGCCGGCCAGCTCCGTTCCACGAATGAGATTTTTTCCTTCAGAACGAATTGTTTCCTCAAATAAGTCGGGATTGGTTAAAATAAAATTGGCCGGACACAAAGCATCCAAGCGTTGTCGAACAGCGAACGACACAACACGCTCATGTTGACGAGACAATCCCGGCACATCCACTGTCGCGCACTTCCACCAATCTTCTACCTGCAAAAATCCTTCCGCCCACAATCGCCAGGGCATAAGCGCCCAGTTATCGGTGTGAAACCGTACATCTTGACCGTCTGCCGGCAAATGCTGTGATAACACGCGATGAACCAAATCGCTGGCATGCAGCAATGGATACCAAGCCAACGCCATCATGCGGCCTGGCGCTTGCGCCAACTGAGAAGCCCAAGAAAAATAAGCGGTCCTGACTGCGGCCGGGCTCACTCCAAAGGTTAATTTGGCTAAATGTGCTTGGTATAATTTATCAACCACACTAAAAAAATCCGTAGACGCTTGTTGTGCATCATAGGTGGTTTCTTGGGCGTCTCTAGATTCCGATGGTTTCATAAGCCATATCCTTGGCGCAAATGTGAGATTTCCTTAAAGAAAGGATAGCAGACTAAATCTGGTTTTTCGAGTGAGGCACTCGTTTGAATTCGGCCCTACGTTAAGACTTCTGCGCTGATTTAGATTCGCATGAGTCTCATCATGACGGACATGGTTGAAATATCATGCAGGGAGGGCGCGGGATTCAACCCACCTCTAAACGCTTCATGCCACGTTTCTTACCGCTCTCAATCCGCAGTCGAACAGCCTCATCAATCTCAGGCACGTCACGCTTTAATCGAGTGATGATTTAAGTCTGGGCGTTGGGCGAACTTTTTAGACAAAACCCTATTTAATGACGGCTAACATCTTTTAACCCGGCTCAAGATGATCCCCTCTATCAAACCATTCAATTTCCTGGTAGCTTCAAATAAAATGATCTGCGTTCGTTTCATTTTTTATCATTCAATTAGGAGAGGTCATATGGCAACACAATCAGCAGGGATGTGCAGTAGCGGACAACGTATTTCATGGTCCGCCATTGTCGCGGGTGCGTTGATAGGGGTCGGTTTAAGTTTTCTACTCAACCTTTTTGGCGTGGCCATTGGGTTATCTGCTTTTTCAATGAGCGAAGAAGGCGCGAGTACTTTGGCTGTGAGCGGATTGATTGGTTTGGTTCTCTCCACGATCATCGCCCTATTTTTTGCAGGCTTTACGGCAGGCCATTTAGGACGACTATACGTTCCAAAACGCAACATGGGCATGGCCTATGGATTCCTAACGTGGAGCGTGAGCATCATTTTCAGTGCGTTGATAACCACCCAGATTGGCGGCTATGTCAGTGCATATTCGAATAACGTGACACAGCAAGATGTTGTGATGATCCATGAACCTTCATCTAACGCCAGTCATGAAGCCTCTCATAAGGGTGCTCAAATGACGGCTGTCTCTCCAAAAGAAATCTCCGGCCCAATGGCCTTAGGCGCATTGATCGTCTTTGGCTTGTTTTTCGTAGGCGCGGTTTCCAGCTGCATTGGCGCGCGTTGCGGCATGTCTTGTCAAGAAGAGAATTGATCCTCATCACTGCATGCTCCCTTCAGAAGAGCATGCAGTGATTGATTTTGACGGGTCTATCTTAACGCTTTTTTAAACGGAACGTGGTATCCTGTGCGTTAAATCCCCACTTCAGAAAACAATCAACTATTATGAGCATTAATTCAACAACAAACACATCCAATGACGCCCTTTCTTTTTCAGTGCTTCCATTGCAGGACACCTTGCTCACGAATTTGCAGGCCTTAGGCTATGATAAGATGACCCCCATTCAAGCGTTGAGTTTACCCGTGATGTTAAACGGGGGCGATGTCATTGCAAAAGCCCACACGGGCAGTGGTAAAACAGCGGCATTTGGGTTAACCCTTTTAAACAAAATAAAGCGCGACATTTTTTCCACGCAAGCGTTGGTCTTATGCCCCACCCGCGAATTAGCCGAACAAGTCAGCCAAGCCATTCGCCAGCTCGCGCGTCTAATGCCCAATGTGAAGATCATCAACTTGTCCGGTGGCATGCCAATGAAGCCACAATTGGATTCACTCAAACACGGCGCTCACATCATTGTTGGCACGCCTGGACGCATACAGAAACACTTAGACAAAGCATCGTTTGATTTAAACCAACTCAGCCTATTGGTGTTGGATGAAGCAGACCGAATGCTGGACATGGGTTTTTTGGAAGCCATTCGAGCAGTGGTTAAACATTGTCCTAAACAAAGACAGACCTTGTTGTTTTCTGCGACCTACCCTGACGATATCAAACACATGTCCTATGCGTTTATGCAAAATCCGACCGAAGTATTCATCGAGCAAATGCCTGGCGTATTAGAGATTGAACAACGATTTTATGAGGTGACCGATTGCAATCCATTCACCGTGCTGACATCCCTATTGAAACACCACAACGCTCGCTCAACCCTGATTTTTTGCAATACCAAACAAATGACCACAGACATTGCTCATCAACTCAAACAAGCCGGCTTTAGTGCGATGGCATTAAATGGTGACATGGAACAAGTCGACCGTGATCGGGCTATGATATTATTTGCTCATGAAAGTTGCTCTATTTTAGTCGCAACGGACGTTGCTGCACGTGGACTGGATATTAAAGAATTACCATTGGTCATTAATTATGAATTGGCTTTTGAACGAGACACTCACACTCACCGCGTCGGGCGGACGGGGCGTGCGGGACAAAAAGGCTTGGCCATTAGTTTAACCACAACAGCGGATGGCATGCGCATTTGTGCGATTGAAGACGCTCAAACGCAACCCCTGGTTTGGGGGAATGTCAGCGAATTGACTCAATCAAACCAACCGCCCGCAGCCCCCACCATGATCACCTTGTGTCTGGATTCCGGGAAAAAGGACAAAATACGCGCAGGCGATATTTTAGGTGCGCTCACCAAGGACGGCGGTTTACCCGTGGAATCCATCGGGAAAATCAATGTGTTGCCCCTTAAGTCATACGTAGCCATTCATAAAAATCATGCCACCCAAGCGTATCAATATTTTCAGCGAGGTACATTGAAAGGACGTCGGGTTAGAGTGCAGAAAATGGTGAGTGGAGCATAACCATGCTGAGTGACTTTAAACAATTCACTCCAGACGATTGCACATTGCAACCCACACGCATCGATATCTGGCAGTATCCATTGCATACAGAACACTTAAACACGCGCGCGCAGCTCAGTTCAGATGAATTAACGCGCGCTAATCGGTACCATTTCGCCAAACATCAACGGCGCTTTACCGTGGCCCGCTCAACGTTGCGCGCCATTCTGGCACGCTACAGTCATGTGCCGGCAAACGATTTGGTCTTTTCTTTAAACCCATACGGAAAACCCAGTCTACTCAATACACCCGCGTTGCAATTTAATTTGAGTCACGCTGGTGATCAGGCCCTGTTGGCGATTGGTAGCGATTATCCATTGGGTGTGGATTTAGAGTTTTTTTCAGCACGTCCATATGAAGGAATAGGCAGCCACATGTTTTCGAATGCCGAGAACCAAGCCCTTCAGCGTACGCCAACCGCACTCAAACCCCTCGCTTTTTTTCATATTTGGGCGCAAAAAGAAGCCTTTATTAAAGCCTGTGGGCTGGGGTTGTCGTATCCCACCCAATCGTTTGACGTGCCCGCCCTGCCCTCAACCCATCAAGCCATCTTTGATTCGCTCCACAATCAAACCTGGCAAATGATTTCCTTTATCCCCTCCGTTGCCTGCTGTGCAGCTCTCTGCCATCATCCTGCCGTCAGGGAGATTCGTTATCTGGTATTAGATGACGTGCAACAAGGGTTGATGGCGTCATGATCTCACTCAATGAAAAGACAATTCGACAACAGTTAGCGCTCTCATCGTACACCACGCCGATTCATATCCATCTGCTGTCCTCGATTGATTCGACGAATCGTTTTTTAAAAGAACGCCCAAAAACGCATGCAACGGAAGTCTGCTGTGCTGAAGAACAAACAGAAGGACGCGGTCGATTTGGCCGGCATTGGCACTCACCCTTTGGAAAGAATATTTATTTCTCGATGAGATTACAAATCCATGCCGATATATCCCAATTATCCGGATGCAGTTTGGTGTTAAGTATGGCCGTTTGTGCCACGCTCAGCATGATTCATAGCCTTCATCCCGTACTGATTAAGTGGCCGAATGACGTGATGTGGTGCCATCAAAAATTATCGGGTAATTTAATTGAAGTCATATCGACCAACCCAGGAAAGGCGACCGATGTGGTCATCGGGATAGGATTGAATGTAAACGATACCGCCCACGATGAACCCTTGATTGATAAGCCTTGGTGCTCCTTATATGACATCACCGGCCAGCAATATGATCGCAACATCCTCATCGCTCAACTCATTATCCAAGTGGAACGGCATCTAAAGCAGCTGATCCAGCACGGATTTCCTTCTTTTCTCTCAACCTGGCAGCCGCTTGATTATCTACTGAATCAACACATGACCGTATCACAGCCGATGGGTTCATTCAGTGGTCGTGCACAGGGCTTAAATGACGCGGGGCTGTTGATTCTGGTCGATGATGCGGGGGTTACGCATTATTTGTCATCAGGCGACACGTCCATCAAGGCTGCTGGGTAAAAAAATGTGGCTTCGTGCTTGTTATAAAATAGATTTAAAATGCGTCCATTGGGAATGTCTTTAAATGCCTGAAGCATCGTGGGCTCTATTTCCCCTTGAAATTTTATCGTAAAAATCAGCTGTGTTCCTTTTCCCGATGCGATCCATTTCATGATGAGCGCATAAGCACGGGCCGGATAACACGCGATATCGGATAAAACCCAATCATAGATTTGCGTTAATTTGGCGGGCTCTAATGCAAACGCACTTTGTTGTAAAAACTGCACACCAGGCAACGTCGCAATATTAGGTGCCAATAACGCTTTATCCACAGCCGTCACGGATGCACCGACTGATTGCATGACATAGGTCCACCCGCCGGGCGAGGCTCCCAGATCCAATGCCGTGTCACCCGGTTTTGGATAACGTCCCAACAGCGTCAAGGCTTCCCATAATTTTAAATAAGCTCGATTGGGTGGGTTTATTTTATCTTCAATAAAAAAACATTGACCTTGCGGCCATTTTTTTAAACGCTTGACACTGTAAACCAATGTGTTTTGATCCAACAAGCTAAAACCACCCACCGGCGGGATATCCCGTTCAATGGGAAATGAGCGCTCCAGTGATGGGCATTGACGCAATTGTTCTTCAATGAGCAAGGACCGTCTTACGTGACTAATCGGGTGTAAGTACCAGAATTTACCGGCTTGTCGTAGAATTTTAACGGCTTGTGAAATGGATTGAAACGTAACCATGACCGGTTCGAGCCAAATGTCTTCTGCAAAACACACATCTAATTTTTTAAGTGGCGAAAAAACCAAGTTTTCAATCACATGAGACACATCGCCCAATTCTTTGCATAATTCAGATATAAATTCAGGCTTTGCAACATAAATAACGGTGGTGTCTTTCGAACTAACCATGAAATGGACCTAACTGGAGGGGGGGGGATCATTGCAGTTCGGCGTTATGCCGAACTGCAATGCATAGGCTACTTAAACAGATTCGTCTTCTGTTTCAGTGCATTCCTTTTCTTGCTGAATACGCAAATAAATTTCTTCACGATGAACCGATACATCTTTGGGTGCATTGATTCCTAAACGCACTTGATTGCCCTTCACACCCAATACAGTAATGTTGACATCATCACCAATAATTAATGTTTCACCAATACGCCGAGTTAAAATTAACATTACAACATCTCCCTAACATAGCGGTCACCCTTTATTCCATAGAAGGTACCCATGGTGATTTCAGCAACCACAGTTTGAATAAATATGAATCAAATGAACTGCGTCAGAGGTTATTATACACAGTATTTCTTAAAGAAACCTTAAGGATTGAATTTTACACAAAAGAGAGGTTTTTTTCCCTACCTTATGTTCAAACTCTAATTTGATTGACCCGCTTTAAACTGAAGTGCGATTATAACCAAAGGAGCGTATGCAATCAACAACCCCACTAAACCCTCGAGTCGCCCCAAACCAACCAGCAAAGCCAAAGGAAACAACCACACCACATTGATCGCAAAAACAGCCACGGTAACCGGTAAATGTCGGCCAAACAAACGAGACGCATGCTGATACGCATGACTTCGATGGGCCTCATAAATTTTATCACCCTGAAGCAGTCTACTGAATAAAGTAACCGTGGCATCCACAATGAACACGCCAAGCAAAATCAGCCAACTCCAAAAATAAGCTCGGTTAATGCCTGCCGCTTGAATAGACAAGACTCCCAGCATAAAACCTAAACATCCACTGCCCACGTCACCCATAAAAATGCGTGCGGGAGGAAGGTTCCAAAACAAAAAGCCTCCAACAGACGCGGCCAGGATGAGGGGTAAAGCCATTAAACCAGACGCACCACTCAACCAATAGACACCAGCGATAGATAAACAAACGGTCACCGCTTCAATGCCGGCTATTCCGTCAATGCCATCCATGAAATTATATAAATTCAATAGCCAAATCAAATATAAAACAGCCAACCCATCCATCAACCCATTCGCAGGCAGCACATACGTAAAAACAATCATGGATGGCATGCCACCTAACCAGTGCACCGCCAACAATGAGGCCAAAAAATGCCCTAAGAACCGCCAGCGTGCGGCGATAGGCGAATGATCATCCAAAAAGCCCAAGAGAGCAATGAACAAACCGGCTCCCATTAAGGCCAAACTGCCGGCCCACGTGATGAAACCGTAATGTGCTACAAATGGAATGGATAAAATAAACACTGCAACAAAAGCCAGGCCACCACCACGCGGCGTGGGCATCACGTGCGAACTTCGATGATTAGGGTGGTCCATTATATTTCGAGCCAACGCATAATGTCGAACGGACCGAGTGAACACCCAAGACAAGGCAAACACGACAATCAGTATATAAAACATCCCTTATTGTACCGAATCAGCCAAATGGCGTTGATTTTTTAACATCCGACGTTTCACAATGATTCCCGGCACGTCTCCTCCGATGTGTGCCTCCCCACGGTTTTTAGCCAATTGACTTTGTTTTTCTCGTTCAAGATACCGTTGTTTTTGTAATTCTGTTTGTTGGCCGATGCAATGATGGCAGCTGATGCCTTGCACGTAAGCTGCATGGTTTCTATCCGACTCGGTAATGGGATAACGGCAAGCATGGCACTGCAAGTACTGCCCTTTCTCCAGGGCATGATTCACAGTCACCCGCTCATCAAAAACAAAGCACTCCCCTTCCCAGAGAGATTCTTTGGCCGGAACCTCTTCTAAATATTTTAAAATCCCGCCTTCCAAATGATAAACCTCATTAAAACCTAAAGTTTTAAGATACGCAGTGGATTTTTCACAACGTATGCCGCCGGTGCAAAACATGGCCACTTTTTTGTTTTTTTGTGGGTCCAAATGCTGTTTCACGTACTCAGGGAATTCTCTAAATGTCGTCGTTTTAGGGTTTTGGGCGCGTTTGAACGTACCAATCTGAACCTCATAATCATTTCGCGTATCAATCACCGTGACATCATCTGCCGCAATCAACTGATTCCAATCTTTCGGTTTAACATAAGTCCCGACCGTTTTCTTCGGATCGATTCCCTCAACCCCGAGCGTCACGATCTCTTTTTTTAATTTGACCTTGGTTCGATTAAATGGAAGCGTTGAATGATACGATTCTTTATGCGAAATATGGTCAAGACCCGATTGCTCATTAAACCACTCATAAAGCGCGTGAATCGCATCAGCAGGCCCTGCAATCGTTCCATTAATGCCTTCCCTCGCCAACAATATTGTCCCACGAATCCCATGTTGTTTCATTACCCCCAACAAAGGAGCTTGCAACGACTCAAAATGATCCAATGTAACAAATTTATACAAAGCAGACACAACGATTGGGTTCATGGTTCAATTCACTCAAAAAAATGTACCCTATTATGTGCTTTTTTCACATAAAACTCAATTTGAATGAAATCCTAGAGTCCGTGGGTTGCACAGCTGCAGTTTATGATTCAATGCTTTAGAATAGAGAAATAAAGATGATTCTAAAAGGAATGACCATGCAACACGAAACCATGGAATATGATGTCATTATTGTGGGAGCAGGCCCTGCAGGCTTATCGGCGGCCATTAAACTAAAACAACTCAACGCCAGTATCCAAGTGTGTGTTCTTGAAAAAGGCGCTCAAGTGGGAGCTCACATTCTCTCTGGCGCGGTGCTGGACCCGCGTAGTTTACACGCATTATTGCCAGACATTTGGCAATCGGCGCCCCTGGACACACCCGTTACGCAAGACTTATTTTATTTATTCAGTCAGAAACGCGCGCTTCGTTTGCCAACCCCAAAATCCATGCATAACCAAGGAAACCATATCATTAGTTTAGGTGAAATGTGTCAGTTTCTCGCCACACACGCAACAGCACTGGGTTGTGAAATTTATGCGGGCTTTGCTGCAGCGAAGGTATTATATGGTAGCGAGGGACAGGTTATCGGTGTGGCTACAGGGGACGCTGGCGTGGATAAAAACGGGCAACCTCGCCCCCACTACGTTCCGGGCATGCACCTGCATGCTCGTCAAACATTATTTGCCGAAGGATGCCGTGGCGAATTAAGTCAACATTTAATGAGTCGATTCCAATTACGAAAGGGCGTGCAGCCACAAACATATGGATTGGGCATCAAAGAAATATGGGAAATCCAACCCCAAAACCATCAACTCGGACACGTGATTCACACGGTAGGCTGGCCACTGGACCGTTCCACCTATGGGGGCTCATTCATCTATCATGCATCTAATCATAGAATAGCCTTAGGTCTGGTGGTGGGTTTGGATTATAAAAACACCTGGCTAAATCCTTATGCAGAATTCCAGCGTTTTAAAACCCACCCGCTCGTGCGCCATTTGCTCACCGGTGGCGAGCGAATCGCATACGGTGCACGCGCATTGAACGAAGGCGGTTGGCAATCCACCCCTAAATTGACCTTTCCAGGCGGTGCGCTCATCGGCGATGGCGCAGGTTTTCTCAACGTGCCTAAAATCAAAGGCATTCATACGGCCATGGAATCGGGCATGTTAGCGGCCACTGCTTGTTTTGAAGCATTGTCTGAGGGAACGTCGAGCCCGATAGAGTTGCTCTCTTATCCTAAAAAAATAACGCAATCATGG
>JAOAUO010000057.1 GCA_030157565.1 Legionellaceae bacterium | reverse complement strand
GAGCGGATGACTGTTAATCATTAGGTCGGCGGTTCGAGCCCGTCCCGGGGAGCCAAGCCCAGTAAGGGTTTTGGCGCTCTAGCTCGATAAACCACCACTCTCTTGGGACACTGGTGGGACAGTTAAGCACAACAAATCACAATAAAACAATCCTAAATCAATCACTCTTTACTGAAAGTCTTAAATAGCTTCAGTCGTCTTTCATCGCCTTATTTTTACTCAAAACAGAGGGTATTTTTAGGGCTATTGTCCCTTAAATGTCCCAAAAAACAATATAAATATTTTAATACCTTGATATTTCAGTATTAATTTATATTGACCTGATGATTTACTATCATCGGTTGCTGTTTTTTGAGGATTATTATACTCTCTGGAAGCAAGCGGATTGATGGCTGGAACCACCAATCCTAATCAACATTAACCGGTTCGGGGCTAATGGTGACTGATGTAACTATAACATATCAGTTACCAACCTCCACTTTAGGAGTTTGGTATGGCAGTAATTGAAGAACGAAAATCAAAAGATGGTACTTCTTATCGGGTAAAAATCCGCCTTAAAGGTTATAAACCGCAAGAGGCCACATTCAAAAGAAAAACAGATGCCAAGAATTGGGCAAGCAGCACTGAAGCTGCAATGCGAGAAGGCCGTTATTTTAAATGTGCTGAATCTAAAAAGCGTACTTTAGCCGAGCTTATCGATAAATACATCGAAACTATTTTGTCTCACAAGTCAGAGTCCATGAAAGCATCCCAGGCAACTCAGTTAGCTTGGTGGAAAGATAAGGCGGGCTATTACTTATTAGCAGACTTTACTCCACAAATTATCGCTTCACTAAGAGAGGAGCTTGCAAACAGCCCCACCCCCCGCGGTGAAAAGAGGTCAAATGCCACAATCAATCGATATTTAGCAGCTCTATCCCATGTATTAACCATTGCTGCTAATGAATGGGAGTGGTTAGAAACAAATCCTGTATTAAAAATTAAACGTCACAGTGAAGGCCAAGGTCGAGTCCGCTACTTAGATGATAATGAGCGAACTAAATTGCTTGAGGCCTGTAAAGAATCAACGAATAAGCAGTTACATATTATTGTGGTATTGGCACTTTCTACTGGAATGCGCAAGGGTGAAATCCTCAGTCTAAAACGCCGCGATGTATTTCTCAACGAACGATTTGTTGTCTTAAATAAAACTAAAAATAAAGAACGACGGCGAGTTCCGATTACTGGATATTCTCATGAGATGCTTACCCAACATCTAAAAATTGCTCGACTTGATTCAGAGTATGTTTTCCCAAGCAAAGATGGCAAACAGCCTATTGATATTAAGCGACCTTGGGAAGTGGCTTTATCCAAAGCAGAAATAACCGATTTCAGATTCCATGACTTACGCCATAGTTGTGCCAGTTACCTTGCGATGAATGGTGCAACTCAGCGTGATTTGATGGAGGTACTCGGACACAAAACAGTGCAGATGACCAAACGGTATTCCCACCTTAGTGATAGCCATATTAGCGCTGTTGTGGGAAGTATGAACGATAAGATATTTGGAGGTGTGAAGTGATAATTGATGCTCCTATTGTAGAGCCCGTTGAAGATAAAGTGTATTGGAATTCACGCGACTTATTAACTGTCCATGAACTAAGCTACTTACTTTTGGAGACTGAGCCCAACCCTTATGATTTGCATGTAGATCTTGTAGCCGAATTTGAAAAATATTATCCAGAAAAACTGACTTCACCAGATTATCAAGATTCTTTAGACAAATTTAAAGAAATCATGCGTGGATATTGTAAAATCGCAGTTCATGCGAAGAGCTTGCCTACAGAAACTACGGATGAAACGCATGTTGCTTGGTATCATCAAGAGTACAAAGAAAATATTGCTAGTCTTGGTTATGAGCCAAAGTTTTTAATCTCATGGATAAAGGAACGCGGTTTTACGATACCTTCTTGGCTTAATCCAAGAGAATCCATTCATGAACGCCAAAGAAAACCAAAAATACTACAACTTGATAACAATGAAATAATAGTTGATGGCTGGCTCAATGTTCGAAAGGTAGAGTCCACCAAATTGGTTTTGGCTATCGAAAATTATGTAACTAAAATGCACAATAAAGAAATAAAAAAAATAGAATCTTCCGATGCTGTTAAAGCAGATATGGTAAAAAGATTTGGGGAATATGGGGTGACAGAAGCGATGGCAAGTATAATTGACGAATGTTCTCGCCATGACTCCAAAGCAAATAATCCTCCTACGGGCGCGCGCAAAAAAACCATATTCTTTCAATAGATTACAGTAGATAACGAGCCTTTGCGCGCATGGTTTGTGCGCCTATCCGCTCTTAGATTACCTCTCAAAAACTCGATTTAATGGGTTCAGGCGGCCGTAGTTAATGGCCATTACCCTTAAATCTGAGAGATTGACTATGACTAATCAAAATTCAATTCCAAACCTATTTACTGTGAAGCAGTTCTGCGAGAAACACAGAGTAATTTCGGCCTTGACCGCCGTTCCGACCACCGCTACATCATGCAGCCCTCCGTTGAGCCAC
>JAOAUO010000056.1:2437-2604 GCA_030157565.1 Legionellaceae bacterium | reverse complement strand
TAAAAATGGCGTCCCCAAGGGGGTTCGAACCCCTGTTACCGCCGTGAAAGGGCAGTGTCCTAGGCCGCTAGACGATGGGGACCTGGAACGTTTTTAACAACTACAACAACCAAAAAATGGCGTCCCCAAGGGGGTTCGAACCCCTGTTACCGCCGTGAAAGGGCAGT
>JAOAUO010000056.1:0-2337 GCA_030157565.1 Legionellaceae bacterium | reverse complement strand
GTCCTAGGCCGCTAGACGATGGGGACCCTGAACATTTTCTCCATCAACATAATCGCATGTTGATGGTGGAGCTAGGCGGGATCGAACCGCCGACCTCTTGCATGCCATGCAAGCGCTCTCCCAGCTGAGCTATAACCCCAAAAAGAGAGGGAAAGTTTAATCAGCCTCGCGCCAACTGTCAAGCGATAATTTGTTTTTTTGTGAACATTTGGACTTATGACAGAAAAATGAAGGGTTGAGTCATGCTTCAGGATCGCGACGCCCCCATTAAATGTCCACTATTCAACCATTAAGCCGCAACTTTCCCGTTGTTTTTTTTTGCAGCTTTCTTGTATTGCTTCCAATCGCGATCTTTTGCGAAGATAAAGCTGGCTGCTTCTTCGATGAAAAAACCGACGTCATCAATGTTTGCCCACGCGCAGTATTCGGCGATGCTTGCGGCCACGTCACTGTTGATGGTGGCTTTGATCTTTTCTTTCTTTTGGAACCGTGTACCGTTAATAATGGCCATGATTTTAATCCTGTTTATTGTTCATTCGTGGCATACCTTATCAGATTATTAATGAATTGAAAAGGGACGCTATTTGAATGGAATCGAGGCATTCATTCGGCTTTGTATGTGGCCTATTAAATGGCGTAAATCATCGGCGCGTTCGGCGAATGGATTGAGTGCTAGGTATGCGAGATCATAGTGCTGCGTTATTTGGTTGTATAACGCATCTTGGGTGTAAAGATTGGCAAACGTTGTTTTTTGATTGATTGCATCGGATGAGCGTCCTTTTCCTAATGTTTCTGTTGCATCATAGCGGTCAAGATAATCATCTTGCATTTGAAAAACGAGCCCTAAATGATGAGCGAATTGACGCAGAGCCGTGATGAATATAAGCGGTGGGTTTTCTGCCGCCAACACCATGTCAATGCACGCGGTCATGAGCTGGCCTGTTTTGAGTAGATGAATGCCACGCAATTGTTGTTCACTAATGTTGGGATTGGTTAATTCCGATAAATCCAAACTTTGGCCACTGACCATGCCGGCGGGCCCGCAGGCTTTGATCAATATTTGAGTCGCTTGAAGCACTTGCGGCAAGGTTTGTGATTGAGGGAGGTGTGTTAATAATATATCAACGGCCATGGCTTGCATGCCATCTCCAACCAGAATGGCCGTGGCTTCATCAAACGCACGATGGCAGCTGGGCCTGCCCCGGCGCTGGTCGTCATCATCCATGGCCGGCAGGTCGTCATGCACCAGCGAATAGCAATGCATGATTTCAATGGATGCCGCAATGATATCTAACGCGCTTGGATTCACTCCAATCAGTTCACCGCATAAATACACCAAAAGAGGACGCAAGCGCTTTCCACCAGGAAACAGCGCATAGAACATGGCTTCTTTTAATTTCGGTGCTGGAATGTGCGCTGAAAGCAGTAAATTTTGCAACACTGTTTCATGGCGTAATCGGATATTTTCAATCGTTGAATTAGTCATCAGCGCCATCATCCGATGACGATTTAATGGCAGATAGCCCTTCAATTTTTTGCTCGGCTTTGGTGAGGGTTTCTTCGCATTTTCGAGCCAAAGAAATGCCTTTTTCAAATTGCTTTAGAGATTCGTCTAGTGACAATTCGCCTTTTTCTAACTGCATTACAATGGCTTCTAGTTCTGTAATGGACTTTTCAAAGTGCATGGGTTTTGTCATGTTTATTATCCTTTTAATCGCGGCAGTATAGCGGGTTAAGCATGATATTTAAACCATATGGGCATCACGCGGTTGAGGTATTTCATGAATTTCCAAAGGCCTACTTGTGATTCAATCATGCCCTGTTCATCTATTTTTCGTTCGGGGTAGGCGATGCCTAAACCAAATAATCCAGGCTCAATGATGCCTACGTGTGGGTTGTAATGGTGGTGTTCGTCATCTCCTATGGCGATGGTGTTGCGCCTTGTAAAGCCGGTTGCATAGATGGCTTTGTCACACTCGGGTAAATGGCGCATTTGATTGGATTCATCACTGTTATATCGAACCAGGTTAGGCGGCCATGTACCATCGATGTATTCGTGTGCCCATTCGGCTGCATGTCCTTTTAACCCGGTATTATCAAATAAGGTCCACTCCCCCATATCCACCGCATAGCGGCAAGGCGAGCGGTAGAAATTGACTATTTTTTTCACGCCCAGTGAGACCAAATGCTGAAGAATAATGATTGCTGAGTGAGATGAGCCAAAAACCGCGATGGTGTCGTGTGGGCTGATGGCCTCTCTGAGCCGTTGTTGATCCATTGCGTGTTCAAGTGGAATCGTTTTAATATCCGGATGATTTAATATAGTCGGCACGGACC
>JAOAUO010000055.1:10123-14473 GCA_030157565.1 Legionellaceae bacterium | reverse complement strand
GAGCTCGGCTGAGACAATGGATTGAATCGATTGAATCGCTTGGTACAATGAAAATGCATCGAGGAGTGATTGCGCGGGAACGCCATCCATGGCATCAGTCATTGCGCAATAGTCTGCTTCAGATTGAATCAAATAAACCAATTGGTTGTGTATGGCGCCGCAAACGGCTATACGTTGCTGGGGGTTTAAGTGTTGCATGACCCAGCTAAAATCGCGAGCCGTCTTGATGATCTCTTGCAGGTGGTTTTTTAGTGTCATGCAAACAACGTGACATTGCTCGGTTTTGAGGTATTTCACGGCATAATGAACATCCTGAGCCGTCTTGATGATCTCTTGCAGGTGGTTTTCTAGTGTCATGCAAACAACGCTACATTGCTCGGGTTGGAGGTAGTACATGACCAGGCTAAAATGCTCAGTGGTATTGATGATGCCCTGCCAATGGTTTGTTAGGGCGTTGAAAACAATGGTACGCTCTTTGGAATTTATGAATTCCATGATCTCACAAAAATCGTCGGCGCTCTGAATGACATCCTGCACTCGGTCTTCCATGCGGCTAAAAACCACGCTACGCTGCTCCGATTCGAGGTAACTCATGACATGACTATAATCTTCAGCGTTGTGGAGCATTTCCTGCATATGGTCTTTTAGGGCGTTGAAAACGACGGCACGCTCCTCGGGTACTAGGTACGTCATGGCAAAGCCAAAATGCTCAGCGCTCTTGATGATGTGATCCCAGGGGTCTTTGATGGCGTTGAAAACGACGGTGCACTGTTCGGGTTCGAGGAAGCACATGACATCACTAAAATCTTCAACGTTCTTGATCATATGCTGAAAGTGCTCTTTCGGTAGCGCGTTAAAAACGACCGTACGCAGCTCAGGCCCGAGGCTGCTGATGACATCCCTAAAAACGATAGCGTTCTTGATGATATTCTGCAGGCTGGGAAGGGCGTTGCACACGACCGCACACTGCTGGCCTTCGAGGTGGCGTATGACAAGCAGAAAATCGTTATTTTTTTTTATTATTTTTTCATGAAACACCTTCGTTATCACCGCACATTTTTCAGCATCAAAGCTTATCATTAGCTCGGATAAATTCTCAGGCGTTTTAATCAGGTGTTGTAATAATTCTGGATGCAGTGCGGTTAAAAACGCGGCCATTTTTTCAGGTGATAACGCCATTAAAAAGAGGACTAAATCTTCAATATGACTGAGCTGTGTCATGATTTGTTGTTTTAAGCCTTCGTTCTGACACACGTTGTTTATTTCAGCAGGGCTCAATGATTGGATGAGGTTTAAATCGTTTAAGGAGCGGATGATGAGAGGGACATCCAATGTTTTGAGCAAGGTTAAATGAATGCCTAACTTGGCATATCCATCGGCGTATTTTTTTGAGTCCAGCGCATGAGTTAGCGTATCGATTGCCGCCTTGAAATCTTGCTGCGCTTTATCTACAAGGACTCGCTTATTCGCTTGGCTTAATGAAATCCCACTTAATAGAGCCTCATGCGGCCCCATCGCCTCCAACAATTCTGCACACCGTGTGCCAATGCATGTTTCTAGCTGCTCTGTCGCATTCACATTGCTGTTTTTTTGTGTTGTCAGCTCGAGTAACTTATCAATTTGTTCTTCTAATGGGGGTGGGAGTTTTTTTGTTTCATCCAGAAGGAATGGATTATGGCCACCATTGGCGGTGATAAGCGCATGAATGTGGATGACAGAGAGAGGGAGCTGGCAGGCCCCTGTCGTGTTTTTTGTATCAAAATCATCGTTTAATTTCTCTTCAAATAGGCCCATATTGGTAATAGAGACATCTTCTAGCAGAGCCGCGTCACTGATGTAATAGAGTTTCGAATCGACCCATAAGTAGCTGTTCTTGTAAGATTCCAAACAGGAGGGGATTTCCTCCAGCCGGAAAAGCCAGCTGCCGTAGATTTTGTTGTAATACTCCATAAAATGAATAATGGCAGGATATGCACCTGCAGCGGCATCTTTTTCTGTACCAATACCCCCATGTGAACTATTAAAGCTCAGTTTTCGGCATAATATCCGTAGTTGCCCTAATAAATTACTGGTGTCACTGGCAATGGAGTCATAAGCCGCCTGCGTATCAAAAACGGCCTGCGTTAGGGGGGAATGCTCCATCAAACGAGTGTTTTCTTCTTTGTCAATGAAACCTGCGTTCTCGGGATGTCCTTTATAAAGATCATAATATGGATTACTGATTTTTTTAGTAGGATCGGCGGCCAGTGTGAGTTCGGTGACTAATCGAACGGGCAGCAGATACAATCCATTATTGCCCAACACATGGGTTTGTAGAACGTGCTGGATATCAACATCAGGGCCTAAATTAGGAAAACCATCGCGAGCGGCCTCCAAGGCAATCGAAGGCATGAGCAGATGAATGGGTATTATCGCGGCAGGATTGGTTTCGGTTATTGTTTCACTTAGCACAACTGAATCGCTCCCATCAGGGAGCGGACAATCGCTGCTTAACACGCGCGGAACGGAGTCATCTGGCGACAAGCTTTTTTTTTCGTCAGCAATGAATTGCGCGATGGAGATCAGCCATTTTGTTATCTCATCATTCGGCAATGCCGTATAACATAAGGATGAGCCTTGAATGAGAGACCAATTTTCTTTTAAATAAGATTCCAGCGCTCGAATTAAATCAGCGTCATTCGTTTCGTTCGCAGTCAATAGTGCGCTTAATTCAGACACTATTTTTTGTTTATAAATAATCAGCGTTTTATCTCGAAAGGAACCTGTCTCAAGATCCAGTGCGGCATATCGCGCCGAAAGTTCGCGCGCGACTTCTTTAATTGTTTGAATGCGCATAAAAACCATAGTGTGGTCCATAACCAAATCATCATCATTCAAGTCACGGAGCATATCACGAAGAGGGCGCGACGACCGCCTCGCGTGGTGTGGCAATGATTTGCATGATCCCTAAAGAGCCTGACGCGTGCCTACCGACGAACAAGTCGATGGTGAGCCGCTGCGTGAGGCGTTCTTTGTCGTTTTGATAGACCACATGCAATGGAACGGATATTTTCCATTGGTTCTCTTTAACTGGATTAATGTTCAAAAGGCCGTCTACTTCGCTGCTGACCGTTAGATTTTGTGATTTAATCGCATCGACATTGCCCGATTTTGTTAATGCATCGATAAACCCTTGCCAACCTTGTGTGGTATAGCATGGCTTGAGTTGTTCCAATTGAGAGTCGATGTTGGGTGCATTAAAATTAAAAGACTGCGTGGCGGCTTTGGTCGCCCATGTGGAGAGCAGGGCGTTGTCCAGCGTGACCACATCTGCGGGAATAGGGTATTCACAGTTGATGACGGGTTTTAATTTTGGCGCGACAGCAATGGCGGGTTCAATCATGGGTTTGGGTGCAGCAGGGGCCATGATGGCTTTTGCCGTTGACGTGGTTGCGGCCGAGGGCGGCACGGTATCGGCATGAACGGAAAGGCTGATTAAGGTTAAAAGCAGAATGCATGGCTGTGTTCGCTTCATCGATGGTGTTCCTATTGAATCAATTCTAAAATATAACTCTGCCAGGTTCGGTGGGGTATTTCAACCCGATCCTTAGTGCGAAGGCCTGTGATGTCTGTTATCATTTGCGAATGATTCATTACTTATTGAGACGGGTGTGTTTGTTGTAACAGGAGGGGGCCGAGGTATTGGCCGAGCGCTGGCGCTGGCTTTGGCCGCCCGTGGACAATCCGTGTGCATTGTAGGGCGTTGCGCGTCTGATTTAGCTCATACCGCGGCACAGTCTTCTCGGATTGAGTCTGTGTGTGCCGATGTGTCTCTTGCCGAAGGGCGTCAACGCGTTAAAACCCATTTGTGCCAACGGTCGCTTATTCAGGGGCTCATTCATAATGCCGGCGTCATTGAACCCATGCTTCCAATCGGTGAGGTGGATGAGCCCTCTTGGCAACAATGCATGGCGACCAATGTGAATGCTCCGCTGTTTTTAACCCAATTATTCATGAGCCAGTTAGCGAATGGGCGCGTATTAAATATTAGCTCGGGCGCGGCCCATTTTCCTGTGGCCAGTTGGGGCGCATATTGCGTGTCTAAAGCGGCGTTGTCCATGCTGACCCAGTGTTGGCAATTGGAATCGAAGGACACGGCTTTTGCGAGCGTGATGCCCGGCATCATCGATACCGAAATGCAATCGAAAATCCGTGAAGCCCATCATATGGATCCCGACAAACGCGATTTTTTCAATCAGTTAAAAAAAGATCACCGTTTACTGTCGCCTGATACAGTGGCCGCTTTTTTATGCTGGCTGTTGTTGGATATTGATGCCATTCAATATGGCTCACTAGAATGGGATATTTATG
>JAOAUO010000055.1:0-10113 GCA_030157565.1 Legionellaceae bacterium | reverse complement strand
ATTTATGTCAGCAGAGAGCCGTGATTTCTATGTTCGTTTAAAATATGAAAAAAAATTATTATCAGCAAATACCGTCGCTGATTTTTTAACTTGGCTTTTGTTAGAGTGCTCTCAAGAATTATTTATCTCAAAAGAATGGGATATTTATGATACCACTCATCATGCAGCCTGGCTTGTCCCGCCGCATGACGTGCCTGCGTTGGAGTAAGTTTGTATGCGTTCTTATATTTCTGCCGAAGAAAAAATAGCTGAATTAACGGTTCGTAGCATTTTGCTAGCGATTGTATTAACGGTGATATTGGCGGTATCCAATGCTTATTTGGCCTTGAAATTGGGTATTTTGACTTCCGCATCCATTCCTGCTGCGATTTTATCCATGGGTATTTTGCGCTTTTTTAAAAACCCGACCATCCTTGAAAACAATGCGGTACAAACGGCCGCCTCCGCGGGCGAGGCCGTGGCGGGCGGCATTGTGTATACCATTCCGGCACTCATTATCATTGAATATTGGCACCATTTTGATTACCTCACTAATTTTTTCATTGCACTTAGCGGCGGCGTGTTGGGTGTTTTGTTTTCTATTCCTTTGCGACGGCTGTTGGTGCATGACAAGGCATTAAAATTCCCGGAAGGGCGCGCCATTGCCGAAGTGTTAAAATCATCGAGTGAAAAGATAGGCATTAGGGACATTGTGTATGGAGGAGCGATTGGAGCCACGCTAGAATTGTTCCAGGTTGGGTTTAAAATCATGGCCAACAGTTGGAGCCACTGGTTTGTTGTGAAGCGCTCTATCTTTGGTTTGGGCGCGGGTTTTTCAGCAACCATGATAGGAGCCGGTTATTTAGTTGGATTTGACATGGCATGCAGTATATTTGCAGGTGCTGTGATGTCATGGTTGATTGCACTGCCCATTTTGAGTCAATTTTATCCGGAATTTTTGCTTCAACATCCTACACAAGAAGCGGCCATCTTATTATGGAACAGTGAGCTGCGTTATTTAGGCATCGGAGCGATGTTGTTTGCAGGCATTTGGACCTTTATTAAATTAAGCCGGCCACTGGCCAATAACATCTATTTGTCGTTGCGTGCCTTTGCCAGTAAGCGAGCTGATTCCATTCCAGTGCTTCGTACAGACAAAGACATTCCCATACCCTATATTTTACTAGGCATTGGCTTGGTGGCCGCGGCTTTGTTCGTGTTTTTTCAATGCATATTTCCTTTGGATGGCATTGGATTGGGAGGGGAGTATGCGCCGTCGTTGGTCTTTGGTGCGGTGTTGTATGTTCTGGTCATTGGTTTTTTATTTTCAGTCATTACGGCTTATTTTTCTGGCATGGTAGGCGTGACGGCGAGTCCGGGTAGTTCGGTGGTGATTGCGGGCATATTATTTGCTTCTTGGCTATTGCTGAGCGTGATTCACGCCATTATCCCCTTGCCGCTGGGGCACGATCAAATTGTGGCGGCTGAAGCGATCATCATTATCATTGCTTCGGTTGTAACAGGCATTGCGGCTATCGCCAATGACAATACGCAAGATTTAAAAGTAGGCCAACTCGTAGGCGCTACCCCATGGAAACAGCAAGTGATGTTGTTGTTGGGGGTGGTGGTTTCATCGATTGTGATTCCGCCCGTGATGCAAGTATTGTTTGATGTCTATGGCATTGCCGGCGTGATGCCGCATGCCGGCATGGACATGAGTCAATCACTGCCTGCTCCCACCGCCGCACTGCTTGCGGCCATTACGGACGCCGTCTTTCGCAATAGCTTGCCATGGACCATGATGCTGAGTGGTGCTTTGGTGATTGCTGTGGTTATTTTGTGTGATCACGTATTTAAATTACGGCGGTTTATTCACCTCTCTATTTTAGGGATTGCGATAGGCATGTATTTGCCTATTTCGTCATCATTCCCCTTATTTTTAGGCGGAATGATTGCCTTTTTTGTGAAACGCCGCTTGTTTCGAAAGCCCGGTGCCACGGACGATAATCCGCGAAAACAAATGGGCACACGCATTGCCTGTGGGCTGGTTGCAGGGTCTGCATTATTGGATGTGCTGCTCGCCATCCCATTTTCTATTTTTCATAGTCCGGACGCTCTGAGCCTGGTTGGTGTTGGTTGGGAACATTATGGGGTTTTTTTGGCAGTGGTTTCCACCTTCTTGCTGGCGATTTGGATGGAGCGGCGTATCAGTCGCTAGCGTATTGGATTTTGGAGAAGCGACAAGCAAAAACATGCATGTCGCTTCTCCAAATAATCGAGATCTTGTGTTAATGGATGGTTTATGTCTGTTCGGTAAGGATCGAAAATCTCTTGTTAAATACCCAGACCTCTCTGAATAGAGATCGCTTCATTCTCTTTGCGCAGAAAAACAGGAGGCTTTTTGCATGTTGTTTGTCCAGAGTTCAATCGGGTTATAACGCGTAATTATCAATTAAACGCACATCGCCTATGTGAACGGCTGCATAGCGTCTGCCTTCGTGTTCTTCGATGTAGTCGACACGAATGCCTTGTGCATTTAGGGATTGAATGATTTGCTCACACGGTAGATTTTGATGAAAAATAGATGCAAAGTCATCCGCTACTTGGCGCAGTCCTTGTGTTAATCGACTGTTTCGAGAACTGTAAGCCAATCCACTGGTTTCACGGATGGTGGGGCAGCCCTTAATGATAACATCCATAAAAAATGCCTCGGCCATGCCACGAATCAATTGCAGTTGTTGGTAATCTTTTTCACCCAAATAAGCATGCGTTGGTTTCACCAAATTCAAGAGCTTCATGACCACTGTTAAAACGCCTTTAAAATGCCCAGGCCTTTGACGGCCTTCCATGTGATGCGCGAGTTGGTTTTCATCCAATTGATAACGATACCCATCTGGGTACATCGCGTGCTCATCCGGTAGCAGGCAATGATCCACGCCCATGCGTTCTAGCAAATGCATATCGGCTTCCAGCGTGCGAGGGTAGTGTTTAAAATCAGCGGGTTGATTGAATTGAGTGGGGTTGATAAACACACTGGCTACAGTGCAATCATTCTCTTGTTGGCTGGTTGCAAACAATGACGCGTGGCCGGCGTGCAGGTTCCCCATCGTGGGCACAAACCCGATGGATTGCTGGTTAGGCCATGACGCTCGGGCTGTCCGCCATTCATTTAAATTCCGATACACTTGCATGAAGAGTCCTTAAAACGCGTGATCTGTCGTTGGAAAATGAGCGAGATGGACTTCATTCGCATAAGCGTTGAGGCCTGCGAGCAAGCATGCCTTGCCGTCAGCAAATGATTTAACAAAGCGGGGTTTAAAATGGGATTGTAAACCGAGCATGTCATGCCAAACCAGCACCTGCCCATCGGTTTCTACTCCCGCTCCAATGCCAATGGTCGGGATGGTCAACGCGTTTGTGATGGTTTGACTCACGTCACTGGGCACGCATTCAATGACCAGTGCAAAGCAACCGGCGGCTTCTAAATTTTTTGCTTGTTGGAGTAGGGTTGCGGCTTCCTCAGCGGCACGGCCTTGGATGCGATACCCGCCTAATTGCAAAACCGATTGAGGCGTCAGTCCAATGTGCCCCATGACCGGCACACCGGCCGTGACTAAATGCGCGATGGTTTGACACGTATCTTGGTCGCCGCCTTCAATCTTAATCGCCTGTGCGCCGGCTTGCAGCAGCGGTTTGACGTTTTGTATGGTATTGGCAATGGATTCACGATGGCAGAGAAAGGGCAAATCACTGATTAGAAATGCGTGGGTTAACCCACGCGCGACCGCTGCGGTATGGAGGCACATCATCTCCAAGGTGGCCATGATCGTGCTGTCATGGCCGTGTACCGCCATGGCGACGGAATCCCCGACCAACACGCAATCAATATTGGATTCTGAAATCATGCAAGCAGAGGGGTAGTCATAACACGTGATCATGCTGATTTTTGATTGTTGCTCTTTTTTTCGTTTGAAATCATTGAATTTCATGAGAGCCTCCCAACGGGGAGCGTTATATGGGATAAGAATGAATCAATACCAGGTACCTGTCGCATGGATCAAGTCCTCCAAGATAAAAATATACAAAATAAAACGTCGTTATTTATTATATAATAAATCATCCTTTCTAAACCATTGAATTTTTTTATGCAACTAACGAACACATTGAATCAACCGGGTGAGCACACCGTTTTTTTTCCAGGACAAGCAGGCCCTCTAGAGGTCGCACTGTCGGTGCCTATGGATGCAAACCCGCATGTTGTGGCCATATTGGGACACCCGCATTCCCTACAAGGCGGCACGATGCAGAATAAAGTGGTGACCACTTTGACGCGAGCCTTTCATGCCTTGGGTATTCCCAGTTTGCGGTTTAACTTT
This sequence comes from Legionellaceae bacterium, assembly GCA_030157565.1. GTDB lineage: Bacteria > Pseudomonadota > Gammaproteobacteria > Legionellales > Legionellaceae > DDPF01. The sequence goes on along the minus strand of JAOAUO010000055.1, from coordinate 5,758 downwards.
CGAGGGGTAGGGCAGTCGGGCGGCCAATATGATGCGGGCTTAGGCGAAAGCGAAGACATGCTGTTGTTGGCGCGGCAATGGGTCAGCGAGCGGCCGAATACACAGGTATGCTTTGCTGGTTTTTCGTTTGGGTCATATGTGGCCTATCGGGCCGCGGCGCAACACCCGCATGCCATGTTGATCACCATAGCCCCTCCCGTGCATCATTTTGATTACACTGAATTTGAATCAAAACCGGCACCATGGATCGTGGTGCAAGGCGATCTAGATGAGGTGGTGCCCTTGTCATTGGTCGAGGATTTCGTGGCGCTATCGCCTGCGGTATCACTGATACAACTTCCAGAGACCGGCCATTTTTTTCATGGCAAATTGATTCCATTGAGAGAACAATTGATGGATGCCATCCGTGCTCAGGTGTGCATCTGATGGATTTAATGACAGCATATGACGCCGCGGTAACGGGGGCTGAAATCAAAGACGATCGGTTGCAGCGAGATGTGTTGAATGATTTGCAGCGCTTATCCAATGCCTTGATGCGCCCCGCGCGAACGTGGTGGGGAATGAAAAAACCTGTAAAAGGGGTGTATTTGCATGGGCCTGTTGGCGTGGGAAAAACGTATTTAGTGGATTTATTTTACCAAAGCGTTTTGATTCCGAATAAAAAACGATTTCATTTTCATCAGTTTATGCAAGAAATTGATGCGCAATTGCGCGCGTTGCAAGGCGAAAAAAACCCGCTACGGCGTATTGCGGCGGCACTTGCCGAGTCAACGCGCTTGCTGTGTTTGGATGAATTTTTGGTTCATGATGTGGCCGATGCGATGATTTTAGCCGAGTTGTTACGCGCGTTGTATGATCATGGCATTGTGTTGGTTGCGGCGGCCAATACCGCGCCGGATGATTTATATTGGAAGGGGGTGCAGCGCGAGCGATTTCTGCCGGCCATTGCATTATTAAAGCAGCATTGCGACGTGTTGCTGTTGACTGAAGCGCATGATTATCGCCGAGGACGCACACCGCTGGTGCACGCATACATGACGCCCCTAGATGAAGCCTCTCACGCGGGATTGTTGCAGCAATACAATGCCCTAGTTCAAGTGTCAACAGAGCATGTCGATTTGACCGTGCAACATCGCTTGATTCGATGTGTTCAGTGCAGTGAACGCGTGGTGTGGTTCACCTTTGATGTGCTCTGCAATGTGCCACGTTGTCAATTGGATTATTTGGAACTGGCTGAACGATTTGACACTGTATTTGTGAGTGGTATTCCTGCATTGTCTCGAGACGACACCGCTCGTGTGCTGTTGCTAATTCACTTGATCGATGTGATGTATGACCGCGGTATTCGGCTGATTGTTTCAGCAGAAGTGCCTCCGGCTTCATTATATTTGGACGGGCCATTATTCAAATCGTTTCAACGGACGGTCAGTCGATTAGAAGAAATGCAGTCAATCGATTATTTACAGCGACACGCGCATCGAGATTTGAGTCATTTTTAATGGTTCTCTAAACGCCAACGGATGGTTAACATATTCACTGAAGGCCTTTATCGTATGATTAATTTCTAAAGCCTCGCTGATTGGCTTGAGCCAATAAGGCTGCAATAGGGCAAAGGCGTTAAGAAGGTTCTCTTTGTGTGAGAGCGCAGTGAAAAATCGACAATTTGTGCGATTTTGCATCAGAATGGCATCGATTTGTGTTTTGATTCGTTTGTGATCATGCGTAACCAAGGCGGATAAAAGCGCATCGCGCTGGCGGTCTGAAACAATGGATGGGAGCGATTGAATGGCGTCGTACAAGGACTTGGCATCGAGTAGTGGTTGTACCTCGATATAATTCATTGCTTCTAATAGAGTGGAATAGTCTGTCTTTGATTGAATCAAATAAACCAATGTGTTGTGCATGGCGTTGCAAAGGGCGATACGCTGAGCCGGAGCGAGGTCGCTCATGATCCGTCTAAAATCGTCAGCGCTCTTGATGACGTCCTGCAAGTGGTCTTTTAATGCCTTAAAGATGACAATACGCTGATTGCCTTCGAGGCAGCTCATGGCCGTCTGGGCATTGCTACGGTCTTTGATGATGTTCTTCATGCGGTTTTTTATATCGCTGCAAACGACGGTACACTGTTCAGGCGTGAGGTATACTATGACATCATTAAAATTTTTTGCGTTCGTGATGAAGCCCTGCAAATGGTCTTTTAGAGTCTTAAAAACGACCGTACGCTGTTTTGGAGTGAGCTCGCACATGACATCGCTAAAATCCTTTGCGTTCTGGATGATGTCCTGAAAATGGTCTTTTAGGGCGTTAAAAATGACACTACGCTCGCTGGATGTGCTGCAGTAGTCCATGACGAGACCAAAATTGAGTGCGGTTTTGATGATGTGTTGCTCTCGCTTTTTTAGACAGTTTAAAACGACGGAACCCAGCTCACGTGTAAGATTTTTCATGACAAGCTTAAAATCCTCAGTATTCTGGATGAGGTCCTGCATACGATCTTTTAGAGCGTTAAAAACGACAGTACGATCCTTCGCGTTCCTGATGATCTTTTGTTTATGGTCTTTTAGAGGGTCAAAATCTAGGGGATTAAAATCGACAGCAGTTTCTCTGGATAAGGTGTAGCATTCCATGACGTGACTAAAATCGCGAGCGTTTTTGACGAGATGTTGCATGCGGTTTTTTAGAACGTTTAAAACGACGGTACGCAGTTCAGAAGGGAGCTCGGTCATGACGTCTTTAAAATCGTCAGCATTCTTGATGATGTGCGGTATCTGATTTTTTAACGTATGGATAATGACAGTGCGTTGTGTGAGAGAAAGATAGCGCATGACAGAATTAAAATCTTTGGCGTTCTTGATAACGTTCTGAATGTGATCTTTTAATGCGTTGAAAATGACGGTACGCAGCTCTTGTGTCAGGCTGGGGGTGCTCATGACATGAGTAAAATCGTCGGCGTTCTTGACGAAGTCCTGCATGTGGTCTTTTAGGTTGTTGCACATAATGATGCGCTGCTCGGGTTTCAAGTGGTGCATGACCTGCCTAAAATCCAACGTGTTTTTGATGAAGTCCTGTAGATGGTCTTTTAGGGTGTTGAACACGACGATACGCTGCTCGGGCTCGAGGTGGGATATGAGACGCAAAAAATTCTCGCCTGTCTTTATTTTCGCATGAAACACGTTCACTATGGTCTCACATTTTTCAGCGTCAAAGCTAATCAGTAGCTCGGATACATTCTGAGGCGTTCTAATCATGTGTTGTAATAATTCTTGCTCCAGTGCAGTTAAAAAAGCGGTTGTTTTTTCAAGCGATAAATCCATTAAAAAAATGACTAAATTTTCAATATTAGCGAGCCGTGTCATGATTTGTTGTTTCAAGTGTTCGCTTTGACACACGTTGGTTATTTCAGCCGCGCTCAATGATTGGATGAGGTTTAAGTCGCCTAACGAGCGAATGAATAGCGGGACGCGCAATGTTTCAATCAAGGTTAAATCAACGCCTAACTTGGCATACCCATACGAGTAATTTTTTGATTCCACCGCATGTGTTAGCGTATCGATCGCCGCTTTAAAATCACGTAGCGCTTTATCTACAAGGATTCGTTTATTCCCTTGACGCAATGAAATATCGCTTAATGCAGTCTCGTGCCCCCTCATCGCGGCTAACAATGCTGCACGCCGTGTGTAAATGCATGTTTCTAGCTGCGCTGTCGCATTCACATTGACGGTTTTTTGTGTGGTTAATTCCAGTAGTTTGTAAATTTCTTGTTGCAATGCCGGCGGGAGTTTTTTCGTTTCATCCAGATGAAGTGGGTTATGGCCACCATTTGTGGTAATCAGCTCATGCATGTGAATGACGGAGAGTGGGATTTGGTGAGGCTCTTTAAGGCGTTCCGTATCAAATAGATTGTTTAATTTCTGTTTGAATAAACCCAAGTTAGTGATAGAGACATTGTCTAGCACCGCATCGTGATTGACGTAATAGAGTGTTTCAGCGACCCATAAGTAACTATTTTTGTATGATTCCAAACCCGTGGGTATCTCTTCAAGCCGGAAAAGCCAATGGCCAAAGATTTTGTTGTAATATTCCATAAAATGAATAATGGCGGGATATGCGCCAGCTGCAGCATCTCCTGCTTGGCCAATACCTCCATGCGAACTATTCATACCCAGTTTCCGGCATAATAACCGTAATTGCCCTAATAAATCATGGGTGTCGCTGGCAATAAACTCATATGCGGCCTGGGTATCAAACACGGCTTGCGTCAGAGGCGAATGCTCCATCAGACGAGAGGATTCTTCTTGATCAACGTAAGCGGCATTCTCGGGATGCCCTTTAAAAAGATCATAATATGGATTGTTTATTTTTTTAGTGGCATCGGCTTCCAGTGTGAGCTCGGTGACCAATCGAACAGGCAGAAGATACAATCCCCCATTGCCTAAAACATGGGTTTGTAAAACCTGCAGGATATCCACATCAGGGCCTAGGTTCGGGAAGCCTTCGCGAGCAGACTCCAATGCAATCGTTGGCATGAGCAAATGAATGGGTGTTCTCGCTGTTTCATCCGCCTCTGGCGTGAAGCGTTTTTTTTCGTCTGCAATATGTTGCGCGATGTCTACCAGCAGCTGTGTCATCTCATCGTTAGGCAATGCGGTATAACATAAGGATGTGCCTTGAATGAGAGACCAGTTTTCTGTTAAATGGGATTCAAGCGCACTGATCAAATCAGATTCATTCGTTTCGTTCTCAGTCAACAGAGCGTTTAATTGGGCCGATTTTGTTTTTTTATAAATCATGACCGTTTTCTCACGAAGGGAAGCCGTCTCAACATCCAGTGCGGCATACTGCGCCGCCAGATTACGTGACCGGTCTTTGATGGTCTGAATGCGCATAAAATATTCCAATGTGAACCTCGATGCGTTTGATTGTATCATATAAATCACACTGATCAAAAAAATGACCCTTTCTAGTGAGATCATTGATGGGATCATCGAGCTCCCGCTTGTTGGAAGGGAATATGTCCCATGCCTTTCTGTCCACATTCCAATGTTCAAACGCCAATGGGTTTATATACTCAATGAATCCCCCTAACCCTGCATCGAACTCGCCTTAATTGCGAATGATTCTCGATATCATTTGTGTTATACTGTATTTTTTAATTCGACGTTGAGCGGATATGGTAAACATGGCCGATCTTATTCCTGGCGATCACGTGCGATTGGTTGATTTTGGCCAAACAGACGCATTGTATCGTCGAAAATTACTGTCTTTGGGGGTGACGCGTGGCGTCGAAATACAGGTTGTTCGAGTCGCTCCACTCGGTTGTCCTGTGCAAGTGGATGTTCGCGGCACCTCGTTGACGTTGCGATTGGATGAGGCCCGGTATTTGCAATGGGAGCGCGCATGATGCATGTGATGTTGGTTGGAAATCCAAACTGCGGAAAAACAACGCTGTTTAATGCCTTAACCGGTGAGAATCAACGGGTTGGCAATTGGCCTGGCGTGACGGTTGAGAAAAAAACAGGTACATTCCAGCTGGCTGGACAAATCATCCAAGTCACGGATTTACCGGGTGTCTATTCCTTGGTGTCTACCGTGGACGATTCCAGTCAAGATGCACAAATTGCAGCGCTTGCAGTCGCTCGAGAAGACGCTGATCTCATGATCAATGTGGTCGATGCTTGACATTTGGAACGGCATTTGTATTTAACTTTGCAATTAATTGAATTAGTAAGATTTTGAATAAACTTGATATGTTTAATTT
>JAOAUO010000054.1:12269-14522 GCA_030157565.1 Legionellaceae bacterium | reverse complement strand
CTTTCGTTCACCCCTGTTAGCCGCGTAGCGGATAATAGGGGTGAGCAGTTACGATAAAAGAAAAGCAAATCGCCCATCTTCATCCCATCTCGCATGAAATTACGTGCCTGATAATTGCGTACGCCATCCCACGGACTGGTTTGATCAGGCGATTGGCGTAAATCCTCCAAGCTAAAACAGGTGGGTTCTGATTTGATTAACCAATAATGAGTCATGTTGGGCTCCAGTATATCGTGCGTTCGGTAATGACCGCGTCCATGGGAATATCCCATGCGTCGGCCTCGATAAAGGGTTGGCGTTCGGCATCATAAGCAATGCCGACTAACAACCGGGGGCGATGATGCGCTAAAGTGCGGTCATAATAACCGCCGCCCATGCCTAAACGCGTTCCCCGCGCATCAAAGGCTAGCGCGGGTAAAAACAGGATGTCTATCTGGTCTGGCAATAAGGCTTGCTCGTTCAAAACGGGTGGCTCTGCAATTCCAAATCGATTGTTTTTAAACGAGGTGCTGGGGGTGGCTGGGAAAAAAGACACGGTTTTATCATCATGAATGACGGGGAAATAGCATGAGAGGCCTTGTGATGCCGCTGATTGCCACACCGCGCTTAAATCCACTTCACCGTGGATGGCTTGATACATGGCGATGCATTGGGCCGTGCGATACGGGGGCCAGGCGAGAATCAATGCACAAACGCGTGCAGCGGCCTCTGATTGTTCCGTTGATGAGCGCGAGCGCCGTTGGCGCTTGCAGGTGGATCGAAGGGTTTCTTTGGACAATGTGGTCATCATCGGGCGAATGGTGGTGAATGGTTACATGGATTATGGCGCACCCCCCACTTACGATACAAGCCTGAGTTGTACTTGGCCGTAAAATGCTATAAATTAATATTCCATTCACGCCCATTAAAGACTCAAAATGATCGCATTGTTCCGAGACCAGCCGCGCGCATTTTATATGATCTTCATGTTGGAAATTTGGGAACGATTTGGTTTCTATACGGTGCAAGGCATTTTGGTCTTGTACTTTGTGCGGTTTGCAGGCCTGACCGCTCAAGACGCTTATGCCACTTTTGGGGCCTTTTCAGCACTACTGTATGGATTGGTGGCGTTGGGAGGATATTTAGGCGATCGAGTGCTCGGCACCAAACGCACGTTGGTTTTGGGGTTGTTGGTGCTGGCGCTGGGTTACTTGGCTTTGGCCTGGGCCGATAAACAGCGCATTTATTATGCATTAGGGTTGATTTGTGTGGGCGGCGGATTATTCAAAGCCAATCCATCGAATTTGTTGGCTAAATCGTATGATGCACAAGACCCGCGATTGCACGCAGGCTTTACGCTGTACTACATGGCCATTAATTTAGGTGCTATCGCGGCGTTGTTCGTCGGTCCTCTGTTATCTAGCCGATATGGTTATTCCTATGCTTATTTCGCAAGCTTTTTAGGTATTTTGTTGGGCTTGGCCAATTACGTGTTTCAGCGAAAGCAGATTGCAGGGATTCATACGCCCGCAGATGAACACATCATTCGTGTTTGGCAATGGGGACTCGTGATGGCAAGCCTGATGGGGCTTGCGTATGCATCCGCCTATTTGCTACGACACGTTATTTTGACGAAGCATATTCTTTGGTGGGTCACCTTTGGCGTGATTTCGGTGTATTTTTTTTACATGCGCCGCGAAAGCAAGCCGTCTCGCATGCGCATGCTGTTGGCGCTGATTCTCATGCTGGAAGCCGTGGCATTTTTCACGCTGTATCAACAAATGCCCATGTCGCTGAATCTGTTTGCGGTCAATCATGTGCGGACTCATTTTTTTTCCATGGCGTTTGATCCGCAGAGTTTCCAGGCTTTGAATGGGATGTGGATCATTCTCATGAGCCCTGTATTCGCGATGATCTACCACCGCTTGAATCGCGCTGGAATGGTCTTTGCTACGCCGTATAAGTTTGCGCTGGGCATGACGTGTTGTGGCGTGGGTTTTTTGTCGCTGTATTTTTGTCGGTTTGCATATGACGCGCAGGGTTTTGTCTCTCCTGGGTGGCTGGTGGGGGCTTATCTGTTTCAAAGCATGGGTGAATTATTGGTCTCAGCGCTAGGCGTGGCCATGGTTGCGGAATTGGTTCCTGAAAAAATCACGGGTTTTGTGATGGGGGCCTGGTTTTTAACGTCAGCCGTCGCCGGGTTTACGGGGGCTTCGGTCGCATCGTATACCGCGGTGCCGGGTACGGTGCAACCGGGTTTCGAATCGCTCATGG